>NZ_JALGBI010000001.1:2400000-2700000 GCF_022809125.1 Variovorax terrae
CCGTGCCGCGACAGCTCGACGGTGCCCTTGAGCCAGTCGGTGTTGGGCAGCAGGCCGATCTGCACGAAGATGCCTTCGAGCGCGATCTGCCTGATGTCGTCACTGGTGCGGTCCTTGTAGGTGATGCCAGTGACGCGGCTGCCGTCGCCATTCACTTCCGTGGTCTGCGCATTCAGGATCACCTCGACGTTGGCCAGGCTCTTGAGCTTGCGCTGCAGCACGGCATCGGCCTTGAGCTCGCCGGCGAATTCCAGCAGCGTGACATGGGCCACGATGCCGGCGAGGTCGATGGCAGCCTCGACGCCCGAGTTGCCGCCGCCGATCACCGCCACGCGCTTGCCCTTGAACAGCGGGCCGTCGCAATGCGGGCAGTAGGTCACGCCCTTGGTGCGGTATTGCTCTTCGCCGGGCACGTTCATGTTGCGCCAGCGCGCGCCGGTGGACAGGATCACGGTCCGCGAGCGCAGCGTCGCGCCGCTGTCGAGCTTGACCTCGATCAGGCCGCCTGCGGTGCCGGCGGGCGCCAGGGCCGTGGCGCGCTGCAGGTTCATCAGGTCCACCTCGTAGTCGCGCACGTGGCGCTCCAGCGCGGCGGCGAACTGCGGGCCTTCGGTCTTCTGCACCGAGATGAAGTTCTCGATGTCCACGGTGTCGAGCACCTGGCCGCCGAAACGCTCGGCCGCGATGCCGGTGCGGATGCCCTTGCGCGCCGCATACACGGCGGCCGCGGCGCCGGCCGGGCCGCCACCGACGATGAGCACGTCGAACGCCTCCTTGGCGGTGAGCTTGGCGGCTTCGCGGGCGACGGCACCCTGGTCGATCCTGGAAACGATCTCGCCCAGCTCCATGCGCCCCTGGCCGAAGCGCTCGCCGTTGAGGAACACGGTGGGCACGCCCATCACTTCGCGCTCGGCGATCTCGTTCTGGAACAGACCGCCGTCGATGGCCGTGTGCGTGATGCGCGGGTTGAGCACGCTCATCAGGTTCAGTGCCTGCACCACGTCGGGGCAGTTGTGGCAGCTCAGCGAGTAGTAGGTTTCAAAGTGGAAGTCGCCGTCGAGGCTCCTGATCTGCTCGATGGTGTCGGCCGCCTCTTTCGAGGGATGGCCGCCCACGTGCAGCAGCGCCAGCACGAGGGAGGTGAATTCATGGCCCAGCGGCACGCCGGCGAAACGCAGGCCGGTGTCCTGGCCAGGGTTGGTGATCAGGAACGAGGGCTTGCGCTGGGCCGAGTCGGCCTTCTCGATCACGCTGACCTTGTCGGACAGGCCCTGGATGTCCTGCAGCAGCGCCTGCAGCTCGCGCGAAGCCTCACTGTCGTCCAGCGAAGCCACCAGCTCGACCGGGCGGGTCAGGCGTTCCAGATAGGCTTTGAGTTGGGTCTTGAGGTTGTCGTCCAGCATGGCAGGGCTCCTTGAGGATGTTTTGGGCAAAAAAATGCCCGGGCGCCAGGCACCCGGGCGTCTGGGTCAGTTCAATGACTGACGTGCGCTGGCGGATGCCTTAGATCTTGCCGACCAGGTCCAGCGAAGGGGCGATGGTCTTGGCGCCTTCGTTCCACTTGGCGGGGCAGACTTCACCGGGGTGGGCGGCGGTGTACTGGGCCGCCTTGAGCTTGCGCAGGGTTTCCTTCACGTCGCGGGCGATCTCGTTGGAATGCACTTCCATGGTCTTGATGACGCCATCGGGATTGATGACGAAGGTGCCGCGCAGAGCCAGACCCTCTTCGGCGATGTGCACGTCAAATGCGTGGGTCAGTTGGTGCGTGGGGTCGCCCACCAGCGGGAATTTGGCCTTGCCCACGGCGGGGGAGGTTTCGTGCCATACCTTGTGCGAGAAGTGCGTGTCGGTCGTGACGATGTAGACCTCGGCGCCGGCCTTCTGGAATTCGGCGTAGTTGTCGGCGGCGTCTTCGACTTCGGTCGGGCAGTTGAAGGTGAAGGCGGCCGGCATGAAGATCACCACGGACCACTTGCCCTTGAGGCTTTCGTTGGTCACGGTCACGAACTTGCCGTTGTGGAAGGCTTCGGTCTTGAAAGGTTTGACTTCGGTATTGATGAGGGACATTGCTTTTCCTACTGGACTAAAAACGACTGAGTACCGATTGTAGATCGAATAATTGCTTTTCTTAATTGATAAATCAAATTCAATCCATTATTACTATCTATGAATCACCCTCAGCCAGGGCCGGCCGGGCCCAGGAATGCAGTGGCGACAAGGGGAAATGCAAACGCCTATCAACCTCACACGCAACTCGACCGCGCGCGTGTGGGATTGCCTTGTCAGTGCCACGAACCGCGCTGACAATCGGCCCACTCTGACAACTCCAAGGAACCACCATGAAGGGCGACGCCAAAGTCATCGAGCATCTGCAGGCGCAACTGAAGAATGAGCTCACGGCCATCAACCAGTACTTCCTGCACTACCGCATGCTCAAGCACTGGGGCCTGGACAAGCTGGCCAAGAAGGAATACGAGGAATCCATCGGCGAGATGAAGCACGCCGACAAGCTGATGGACCGCATCTTCATGCTCGACGGCCTGCCCAACCTCCAGGATCTGGCCAAGCTGCTGGTGGGCGAGGACGTGCCGGAAATCCTGAACTGCGACCTCCAGAGCGAGCAAGGCGCGCAAGCCACCATCAAGGCCGGCATTGCCCATTGCGAGAGCGTGCGCGACTACGTCTCGCGCGACCTGTTGCAGGAAATCCTCGACGACACCGAGGAGCACATCGACTTCCTGGAAACCCAGATCGAACTGGTCGGCAAGGTCGGCCTGCAGAACTACCTGCAAAGCCAGATGGGCGAGCTGAGCTGAGCCCAGGCTCGCAACCACGCTGCCCTACTCCCAAAGCCCGGCCTTGCGCCGGGCTTTGTCGTTTTCGGCCGGCCTGCGCCACATTCCGATGACAGCAAATTTCGGTGCATTCGCAACACCGACGCAAAATCAAATGAGATGGATTCGTATTTGCGATACACTTTGCACCGAACTTTACCGGCCAGCCATTTTCCGTACGCGCCTGCGTGCACAGCCAGCCTCTTGTCAGAAAACCCGGCCCGCCCGACCGGCGGGCCCATGTTTGGAGGCCACCTTGGCACACACCCCCGCTCGCCAGAGCAACAAGAAATCGCGCCGTTCCGGCGTGCGCAGCGCAGCACCGGCACCGTCCTTCCCCACCTCCGACAAGGCCCTGCTGCCGCTCGGCGCCCTGATGCTCGCGGCCTCCGTCAGCGGCTGGGCGCAAAGCAATGCCGCCGCCGACGCCCCTGCGGACAAGACCCTCAAGCCCGTGATCGTCAAGGAAAAGGCCGAGGCGCCCGAGGGCAAGGACGCGCTGCAGACGAAGAAAACCAACATCGGCAAGGGCACGCAGGACATCCGGGACATCCCCCAATCCATCAGCGTCATCACCGAACGGCTGCTTGATGACCGCAAGCTCGACACCCTCCGGGAAGCGCTGCACCACACGGCCGGCATCACCTTCGCGGCCACGGAAAACGGCACCGACCAGGACATCCGCCTGCGCGGCTTCCCGGTCGCCACCGTGGGCGACCTGCTGATCGACGGCATGCGCGACCCGTCCCAGTACGACCGCGACGCCTTCAACTACGACCGCATCGAAGTCATGCGCGGTTCGGCCTCGATGGTGTTCGGCCGCGGCTCCACGGGGGGCGTGATCAACCAGGTCACCAAGCAGCCGATGCTGATCGACCAGAACGACGTGGAGTTCACGGTCGGCTCGCGCGGCTATGTGCGCACCACCGGCGATTTCAACCTGAAGACCGGCGACGATGCGGCGCTGCGCATGAACGTGATGGTCAACAAGGCCAACAACGGCGGCGCCAAGATCGACAAGTACGGCATCGCCCCCACCTACCGCTGGGGCATCGGCACCCGCGACGAATTCAGCGTCGGGCTGTTCCACCTCGATGTCGACAATGTGCCGCCGGCCGGGATCCGCTGGCTGGGCGGCGGCGTCCCGAACATCAAGCCGGGCAACTTCTACGGCACGGCCAGCGACTTCCTCACGGGCAAGGCGACCTACGGGACCTTCAAGCACACCCATCGCTTCGACGACGGCGGCGAGCTGCGCAGCCAGCTGCGCACCGGCACCTTCGACCGTGCGCAATGGGGCACCTCGGCCGGCTTCCCTGGGGCGCCGCTGAACCCGGTCGCAGTCACGCCGTTCAATCTGAGCGGCAACACGGTGCTCACGCGGGCGGGCCTGACGCCCCGCAAGGACCGCTACGACGGCACCTACCTGCAAAGCGACTACAGCAACAAGTTCAACTGGTTCGGCCTGAAGCACGAATTCCTGGCCGGCATCGATGCGGCCCGCGAAACCGCCGACCGGTACCAGTCCGCCAACGGCATCGGCGCCAACTACAACAAGGGCAACACCACGATCGGCACGCCCGACGACGGCCGCACCCTGCCGATCACGCCGACCTGGCGCGACTCCAGCGGCTACGCGTCGAATTCGCTGGGCGCCTATGTCCAGGACCTGGTGCAGGTGGCACCCGACTGGAAGCTGCTCGGCGGCATCCGCTACGACAGCTTCAAGGGCAACTTCAAGCAGTTCGGCTACTCCAGCGCTGGCGCCCCGACTGGCACCACCAATACCCAATTGTCCGATTCGCTGTTCAGCTACCGCGCCGGCGTGCTCTACCAGCCCACGCCGACCAGCTCGTTCCACTTCTCGTACGGCACCTCGTTCAACACCTCGGCCGACACCTACCAGTACGTCACGCCGCAGAACGCCAACACGCCGCCCGAGAAGAGCCGCAACATCGAGCTGGGCGCCAAGCTCGACTGGCTCGATGGCAAGCTCTCCACCCGCGCCGCGCTGTTCCGCACCGAGAAGTACAACGAACGCACCACCGACGCCGACTTCGCCGGCACCGCCTACACGCTTTCGGGCAAGCGCCACTCGGCCGGCCTGGAGCTGGACGTGGTCGGCCGCCTGACGCCGCAGTGGGAAATCTACCTCTCGTACGCCTACACCCCGGTGGCCAAGATCGACCAGGCCGGCAGCGCCGCCGCGGCCCAGGCCTCGGTGGGCCAGCGCGTGGGCCTCACGCCCAAGCACAGCGGCAGCGCCTGGGTCAGCTACCAGGCCACGCCGAAGCTGCGCGTCGCCGGCGGCATCAACGGCGCAAGCGAGAACTTCGCGCTCCAGGGCACTTCCGGCGCGGCGCAGCTCACGGCCCGCGCCGCCGGCTATGTGGTGGCCGATGCCATGGTGGAATACAAGTTCACGGAAGAGACCTACATGCAGGTCAACGTGTCCAACATCAGCAACAAGTTGTATGGCGACCAGTTGTACCCGGGCTTCGTCATCTCCGGCGTTCCGCGCACCGTCAAGCTGACGATCGGCACGCGCTTCTGACCGTATCATCCCGCCTATGCTGCTGCACGTTCGCGATGTCCTCACGCCTGATGAAGTGCGCCAGGCACGCGACGTGCTGGCCCGCGCCCCCTGGGGCGACGGGCGCGTGACGGCGGGCGAACAGTCGGCGCAAGCCAAGCACAACGAGCAGTTGCCCGAAACCAGCCCCGAAACGCGGACACTGCAGGACCTGGTGCTGCGCGGGCTGGAGCGCCACCCGGTCTTCTTTTCGGCCACCCTGCCCAAGCACATCTCCCCGCCGCTGTTCAACCGCTATGGCGGCGCGGCGAACCATTTCGGCAACCACGTGGACAGCGCAGTGCGCTACCTGCGCAACGGCGCCGGGCGCGTGCGCACCGACATCTCCTGCACCCTGTTCCTCACCGGGCCCGACGACTACGAAGGCGGCGAGCTGGTGATCGAGCACCCGGGCGGCCAGCAGCAGGTCAAGCTGCCGGCCGGGCACATGGTGATCTATCCCGGCACCAGCGTGCACCGGGTCGAACCCGTCACGCGCGGGCACCGCCTTGCGAGCTTCTTCTGGATCCAGAGCATGGTGCGCAGCGACGAGCAGCGCCGCCTGCTGTTCGAGATGGACACGCACCTGCGGCAGCTGCGCGGCAGCATCGGCGAAACCGACCCGGCCGTCATCGGCCTCACAGGCACCTACCACAACCTGCTGCGCCAGTGGGTTGATACATGAGCCGCCGGGCCGCACGCCAGGCGAAGACCGCCCCATGAACGACGTTCCCGCCCTGGGAACGATCCCGCCCGGCGTCGTCACGCTGGCGGACCACGAAGCGCATGCGCGCACCCTGCTGGACAACAACGCCTGGGCCTATTTCAGCGGGGGAGCAGGTGATGAACTCACCGTGCGCGCCAACCGCCAGGCCTGGGACACCCTGCAGCTGCATCCGCGC
Source organism: Variovorax terrae (assembly GCF_022809125.1). Classification (NCBI taxonomy): domain Bacteria; kingdom Pseudomonadati; phylum Pseudomonadota; class Betaproteobacteria; order Burkholderiales; family Comamonadaceae; genus Variovorax; species Variovorax terrae. The sequence goes on from NZ_JALGBI010000001.1 coordinate 2,406,309, forward strand.
GTGCTGCGCCCGCTGGCCGGCGGCCACACCCGGGTGCAGTTGCTGGGCCGCACGCTGGCGCACCCGGTGCTGTTGGCGCCGGTGGCTTTCCAGCGCATGGCGCATCCCGACGGTGAACTGGCCACGGCCTATGCCGCGGCCGTGCAGGGCGCCGGCCTGGTGCTCAGCACGCAGGCCAGCCTGCCGCTCGAAACCGTGGCGCAGGCCGTGAGCAGCGAGCCGCAGCGAGGCCCGCTGTGGTTCCAGCTCTACATGCAGCACGACCGCGGCTTCACCCGTGAGCTGGTGCAGCGCGCCGAGCGCGCCGGCTACGAAGCCCTGGTGCTCACGGTGGACGCGCCCAGCAGCGGCGCGCGCGACCGCGTGCGCCGCGCCGGCTTCCGCCTGCCGCCCGGCGTGTCGGCCGTCAACCTGGAAGGCCTCCGGCCGCCCGCCCCCCTCACCCTGCAGCCGGGCCAGAGCGCCCTGTTCGACGGCCTGCTGGCCTCGGCGCCCACCTGGGCCGATGTCGAATGGCTGCAGAACCAGACCCGCCTGCCCGTGCTGGTCAAGGGCGTGCTGCACGAAGACGATGCGCGCCAGGCCGCCGCGCTGCAGCTCGCGGGCGTGATCGTCTCCAACCACGGTGGGCGCACGCTGGACACCACGCCGGCCACGGCCGCCGTGCTGCCGCGCATCGCCGATGCAGTGGCGGGCGAGCTGCCCCTGCTGGTGGACGGCGGCATCCGCCGCGGCACCGACATCCTGAAGGCCGTGGCGCTGGGGGCGCGCGCCGTGCTGGTGGGTCGCCCTTACCTCTACGGGCTGGCCAATGCCGGCGCGCTGGGCGTGGCCCATGTGCTGCGGCTGCTGCGCGACGAGCTGGAAATCGCCATGGCGCTCAGCGGCTGCGCCACGCTGGAGCAGGCCTCGCGCGGGCTGCTGTTCAAGCCCGCCTGAGCGCCCGGCGCCCCCGGGGGCCGCAAAATCCACGTTTACAGTATTGCAAATGCGATGGATTCGCATTTATCACTTATACTTGCGTATCTTCAACAGCCAGCCACCTGTCTGCGTGCCACCATGATTGTCTGTGTCTGCCGCCGCATCTCCGATCGCGACATCGCGCGCCATGTGCGCGCCGGGATGGGCTTTGACGACATCCAGTTCGAACTGGGTGTGGCCACGCAATGCGGCCGCTGCGAAAGCTGCGCCCGCGACGTGGTGGCGCAGTGCAATGCAGCGCACCCTGTCGCGGCGCTGAACCGCGACCCGCATCCGCAGACGGCCACCATCCAGCTCGCCAGCTCCATCACGGAAAGCAGGGCATGGAACTCCTCTCCACACTTGGCGGCAGCCTGATGCTGGTCGTTGGTTCGGCCTGGTGGATCTTTCGCAAGTAACCCACCGGCGCATGCCGTCTTTGCCGCCTGCGGTGGCGCTCTTCTAAACTATGACCTTGTCCGCCCTCCCCGCCTCATCGTCCGGCATGAATCGCAATGTTGTCATCGCAGGCAGCGTGGTGCTGCTGCATGTGGCTGCGCTCTGGGCGCTGCAGGCCGGCCTGCTGCGCCAGGCCGTGGAAATCGTGGTCCCGGTGGAGGTGCTGAGCCAGTTCATCGAACCGCCCGCGCCCAAAGTGGTGCCGCCACCGCCCGCGCCGCCAGTCCCGGTCCAGCGGCCCGTCGTGCGCGCCGCCAAGCCCGTGCCGGCACCGGCGCCCCAGCCCGTGGCGATCCAGGACCCGACGCCGGCCCCAGCAGCGCCGACCGGCGTGCTCACCCCACAGCCCCCGGCTCCACCGATCACGGTCCCGGTGGCTGCCGCGCCCGCCGCACCGCCGGCCCCGCCCAAGGTGGAAATGCCTTCGAGCGACGCCGCCTACCTGGACAACCCCAAGGCGAACTACCCGCCTTTGAGCAAACGCCTGGGCGAACAGGGCAAGGTCATCGTGCGCGTCTACATCGGCGCCGATGGCACGCCGCAAAAAGCCGAGCTGCGCAAAAGCAGCGGCTACACCCGCCTGGACAACTCGGCGCTGGACTACGTCATGAAATGCCGCTACGTGCCCGGCAAGGTCAACGGCGTGGCGCAGGCCATGTGGCATGAAGCGCCCGTCAATTTCATTCTCGAATAATTCTCTGGAGTATTTATGGATTCCCAATTCGGTCTGGCCCATGTCTGGTCGCAAGGCGACATCGTCACCAAGGGCGTGGCCCTGCTGCTGCTGCTGATGTCTCTGGCCTCGTGGATGGTCATCCTGATCAAGGCGCTGGACGTGCGCCGCTTCTCGGCCCAGGCCCGGGCCACCGAGAGCTTCTGGCACAGCGCCGACTTCGCCGACGGCCTGAGCAAGTTCGGCTCCGACGCGTCCAACCCGTTCCGCCTGCTGGCCGTGGAGGGCCGCGAAGCCGCCGCCCACGTGCTGCACAAGGACGGCAACACCAAGCCCCAGCTGCACGACTCGCTGGACGTGAGCGACTGGGTCACGCGCAGCCTGCGCAACTCGATCGACGACAGCACCGCCAAGCTGCAGTCGGGCCTGGCCATCCTGGCCTCGGTGGGCTCGACGGCGCCGTTCGTCGGCCTGTTCGGCACGGTCTGGGGCATCTACCACGCCCTGCTGTCGATCGGCGTGGCCGGCCAGGCCACCATCGACAAGGTGGCGGGCCCGGTGGGCGAGGCGCTGATCATGACGGCGCTCGGCCTGGCCGTGGCCATCCCTGCCGTGCTGGGCTACAACGCGCTGGTGCGCGGCAACAAGGCCGTGCTGGTGCGGCTGAACCGCTTCGCCCATGACCTGCATGCCTACTACGTGACGGGCGCGCGCGTCTCCAGCGCAGCCGGCCCGGCCAACGTCGTCGCCATGAAGAAGGGTGCCTGACCATGGCCTTCGGAACGCAAGACGAGACCGATGACGTGATGAACGAGATCAACATGACGCCGCTGGTCGACGTCATGCTGGTGCTGCTCATCATCTTCATCATCACCGTCCCGGTGATGAAGCATTCGATCAACATCGACCTGCCCCGCGCCACCAACCATCCGGAAGACGCCAAGCCCGAGACCGTGCGCCTGAGCGTGGACGCGCAGGGCGGCTACTACCTGAACGAAGTGAAGGTCGGGGACCAGGACCTCGACCGGCTGCTCAAGGCCGAGGCCGCCAAGGAGCCGCAGCCCGAGCTCCACATCCGGGGCGACAAGGACGTGCGCTACGAGCGCGTGGCGCAGGCCATGGCCGCGGCGCGGCAGGCCGGGCTGCGCAAGATCGGCTTCATCACCGAACCCAAGCACTAGCGGGCCCCGTTTTTTTGCGCAGAAAAACGGGCCATCCTGCTTGACTTTTATTTGAGAATGATTATCATTTGTATATCGTGATTCAATCAGGACCCGACATGCAAGCCTCGCTCTCCTCCCCCGCCTCGCTCGGCCCCCAGCCGCATGCCGACGCCGCGGGCCTGCAGGAGGCGCCCTCCGCGCTGCGGCCGCAGGCCGTGGAAAGCGCCGACCTGCTGCAGGGGCAGAAGGCGGTGGAGATCAAGCACAACGGCGCGGTCTACCGGCTGCAGGCCACCAAGCTGGGGAAGCTGATCCTGACGAAATAGGTTTCATCGTGGGGCGACTCAGCAGACTTTTTCAAGTCTCCAAGGGTCGTTTTTGCTAGCCATCGGGCTTGCCCGGCCAGCCAAGCATTTTTTCCCATCGCCTTCCGCAACAACGCCGGCTCGAAGCCGGCGTTTTGCATGGTTTTGCAGCGATGTCCGCGTCGCGTGGACGCGGAGCGCTATCAAAACAGGAGCATTTACAAGCCGATGGCGGCAATGCCGGCGCGCGCGATCTGCGCGTCTTCGGACGATTTCACGCCGCTCACGCCCACCGCACCGAGCACCTGGCCGTCCTTCACGATCGGCACGCCGCCTTCGAGCAGGCCCTGCAGGTCCGGCGCGCTCAGGAACGACACGCGGCCGCCGTTGACCATGTCCTCGTAGACCTTGCTCTCGCGGCGCCCCACGGCCGCGGTATGGGCCTTGGCCGGCGCGATGTGCGCGGAGATCGGCGCCACGCCGTCCAGGCGCTGCAGCCACAGCAGGTGGCCGCCATCGTCCACGATGGCGATACTCACGGCCCAGTGGTGCTTGAGCGCTTCGGCTTCGGCGGCGGCGGCGATGGCCTTGACGTCGGCCAGTTCGAGAAAGGGTTTGTTTTTCATGATGAAGGGATGTACAGCTGAGTGGACCGCCGAGCATAACGGCTGATGCGCCTCTTTGCCGCTGGACAGTGCGCATGGCCAGCGCAAAAGTACCCTTACAAAAAGTAGGAAGCCCCCTGCGGGGGGATTTTCGGCAAATGCCTTGAATCCACCTAGAATGCGCCCCATCTGCACGTCGCAGACAGAGAAGGAGTCAAGCAACATGAATGACCAGGTTTCCACCATCGGACAGGCTGCGGGCTACGGCTACGCGATCTCGCAGGAGCAGCGCCACAAGGTGCTGCGCAACACCTACTGGCTGCTGGCGCTGAGCCTGGTGCCCACCGTGCTGGGCGCGTGGCTGGGCGTGGCTACGGGCGTGACGCGCTCGCTCTCCGGCGGCCTCGGGCTGATCGTGTTCCTGGGCGGCGCCTTCGGCTTCATGTTCGCCATCGAGAAGACCAAGAACTCGGCCGCCGGCGTGCCGGTGCTGCTGGCCTTCACCTTCTTCATGGGCCTGATGCTGTCGCGCCTGATCGCCATGGTGCTGGGCTTCAAGAACGGCCCCAGCCTCGTCATGACGGCCTTCGGCGGCACGGCCGGCGTGTTCTTCGTGATGGCCAGCCTCGCCACCGTGATCAAGAAGGACCTCTCCGGCATGGCCAAGTGGCTGTTCTGGGGCGCCGTGGTGCTGATGATCGGCGGCATCATCAACGTGTTCGTGGGCTCCACCACCGGCTTCGCCGTGATGAGCATGATGGCCATCGGCATCTTCAGCGCCTACATGCTCTACGACATCAAGCAGGTCATCGACGGCGGCGAGACCAACTACATCAGCGCCACGCTGGCGATCTATCTCGACCTGTTCAACATCTTCCAGAGCCTGCTGGCCCTGCTGGGGATCTTCGGCGGCGAGCGCGACTGACAACGGCACGCGCCAGCAAGACAAGGGGCCCTCGGGCCCCTTTTTTCATCGCCGGGACGCCCCATAGGCAGGCAGCGCCCCCACGAAGCGGGGAGCGTGGGGGCCCTTCTTCATGCCAGCTCGAACACCGCCATGCTCTCCACATGTGCCGTGTGCGGGAACATGTTGACCACGCCCGCCGCCGTGCAGCGGTAGCCCGCCTGGTGCACCAGCAGGCCGGCATCGCGCGCCAGCGTGGCCGGGTTGCAGCTCACGTAGACGATGCGCCGGGGCGGCGTCCAGCCGCCGCGCAGCTCGGGCTGCTGGTGCAGGTCGGCCAGCGCCTTGGCCAGCGCGAACGCGCCCTCGCGCGGCGGATCGACCAGCCATTTGTCGGCCGAGCCATCCCGGGTCAGCAGCTCCGGCGTCATCTCGAACAGGTTGCGCGCTACAAATTCAGTAGCAGCCAATGACCGCCCTGCCTGGACATCCGCCTGATTTCGCTTGTAATTCTCGCGCGAGCGGGCCACCAGCACCTCACTGCCCTCGATGCCCAGCACCTCGCGCGCCTGGGTGGCGATGGGCAGCGTGAAGTTGCCCAGGCCGCAGAACCAGTCGATCACCCGCTCCTGCCGCTGCGCGTCGAGCAGGCGCAGCGCGCGCGACACCAGCACGCGGTTGATGTGCGGGTTGACCTGCGTGAAATCGGTGGGCTTGAACGGCATGGTGATGCCGAACTCGGGCAAGGCGTAGGCCAGCGCAGGGCCGCCCTCGTCGAGCCGGTGCACCGTGTCCGGCCCCTTGGGCTGCAGCCACCACTGCACGCCGGGATGGCGGGCGGCAAAGGCCCGCAGCCGGGCGGTGTCGTCCGCGCTCAGCGGCTCCAGGTGGCGCAGCACCAGCGCCGTCACGTCGTCGCCGCAGGCCAGCTCGATCTGCGGGCAGGTCTCGCGCGCGTCCAGCGCGCCGATCAGCTCGCGCAGCGGCACCAGCATGGCGCTCACGTGCGGCGGCAGCACGTGGCACACCGTCATGTCGGCCACGTAGCGGCTCTTGCGCTCGTGAAAGCCCACCAGCACCACGCCCTTCTTATGCACGTAGCGCACCGACAGGCGGGCGCGGTAGCGGTAGCCCCAGGCCGGCCCTTCGATCGGGCGCAGCAGGTTCTCGGCCTTCACCTTGCCCAGGTGCCAGAGGTTGTCCTCCAGCACGCGCTGCTTGATCGCCACCTGCGCCCCCACGTGCAGGTGCTGCATCTTGCAGCCGCCGCAGGCGCCCGCGTGCAGCCCGAAATGCGGGCAGGCCGGGCGCACGCGCTGCGACGACTCGCGGTGCACCGCGGTCAGCGTGGCCTGCTCCCAGTTGTTCTTCTTGCGGTTGACGTTGGCCGTCACGAGCTCGAACGGCAGGGCGCCCTCGATGAACACCACCTTGCCGTCGGCCTTGTGCGCCACGCCCTGGGCCTCGATGTCGAGCGACTCGACGGCGAGCCAGCCCTCGGGCAGGGCCGGTACTTTCTGGATCTCTTCTGTCATCCCCCGATTGTCTCAGGCTACGATGGGCCTTCCTGCACGAAGGGAACGCCATGGAACTGCGCATCTGCATCGACGTCGACTCCCTGGAGCGCGGCATCGCCTTCTACACCCACGGGCTGGGCCTGCGGCTGGCGCGGCGCCTGGGCGACGACTGGGCCGAGCTGCTGGGCGCCGGCAGCCCGATCGATCTGCTGGCGCAGGCGCCGGGCACGGCCCCGCTGGGCGAGGCCCTGGCGCCGCGGCGCGACTATGCGCGCCACTGGACGCCGGTGCACCTGGACTTCGTGGTAACGGACCTGGGCCAGGCCGTGGCGCGCCTGCAGGCCGCCGGCGCCACGCTCGAGCGCCCGGTCCAGCAGCGCCGCTGGGGCCGCATGGCCAACCTCGCCGACCCGTTCGGGCACGGCTTCGACCTGCTGGAGTTCCAGGGCCGCGGCTACGACGAGATCCTGCAGCCGGCGGCGTGATCCGTTACAGCAGCGCTTCCTTGGAGATGCCGTTGCGCGTGAGGTGGCGCTTGAGCTTGAGCAGGGCCTCGTTCTGGATCTGGCGCACGCGCTCGCGCGTGAGGCCCAGGCGGTCGCTCAGCACCTCCAGCGTCTCGGGCTCGCGGTCGTGCAGGCCGAAGCGGCCCTCGAGCACTTCCTTCTCGCGGTGCGAGAGCGCATCGATCCAGCCGTTGAGCAGGCGCTCGACCTCGTGGCTGTGCGTCACGCCGGTCGGGTCCACGGCCAGCTCGTCGGCCATGGTGTCGGCCAGCGTGTGCTCGTCGTCGGCCTTGCCGGCGCCCGTGAGGGTGGCGTCCAGCGAACGCGGCGTCTCGGCCATGGCCAGCAGCTCGGCCACCTCGTGCACGTCGCGCCCGAGCAGCGAGGCCACGTCGTCCACACGCACGCCATCGGGCCGCGTGGCGGCGAAGGCGGAATCGTTCTCCAGCATGCGGCGCGCGCGCAGCACCTGCTGCAGCTCGCGCACCACGTGCACCGGCAGGCGGATCACCCGGCCCTGGTTCATCACGGCGCGCTCCACGGCCTGGCGGATCCACCAGGTGGCATAGGTGGAGAAGCGAAAGCCCCGCTCGGGCTCGAACTTGGTGGTGGCGTGCATCAGCCCGAGGTTGCCCTCCTCGATCAGGTCGCTCAGCGGCACGCCGCGCCCGAGGTAGCCCTTGGCGATGCTCACCACCAGCCGCAGGTTGTGCTCGATCATCGACTGGCGCGCCGCGAAGTCGCCATTGCGCGCGCGCGTCGCCACCTCGAACTCCTGCTCGGCGCTGAACAGCTCGGTGCGGCGCACGTCGCGCAGGTAGAGGGTGAGCGTGTCGCTGGACTCGCCGGCCAGCTCGGGAGCGCCCGCCCTGGGCAGCTCATGCGCGGTGAAATCGGCGGCGCCGTCCGCCGGCCCGTCCCGGGCCTCGGGCGCCTTGCCGTTCAGGCTGACGCCATCCAGCGCATCCGGCACGGCAAGGGGGGGCCTGTGTCCGTCGCGCTTTTTCATGGCAGCTACCTGGCCGGCAGGTACTTGGCCGGATCGACCGGCTTGCCCTGGCGTCGGATCTCGAAGTGCAGCTTCACGCGGTCGGCGTCGCTGTTGCCCATCTCGGCGATCTTCTGGCCCTTGCGCACCGTCTGGTCTTCCTTGACCAGCAGCGTCTGGTTGTGGGCATAGGCCGTGAGGTAGGTGTTGTTGTGCTTGAGGATGATCAGGTTGCCATAGCCGCGCAGGCCGGCGCCGGCATAGACCACGCGGCCGTCGGCCGAGGCGACCACCGGGTCGCCGGCCTTGCCGCCGATGTCCAGGCCCTTGTTCTTGGCCTCGTCGAAGCCGGCCAGCAGGCTGCCGCTGGTGGGCCAGATCCAGGCCAGTTCGTCTTCGCCCGAGGCCGCCGCAGGCGCGCTGGCCGTGGCGGCCGGCGCCGAGGCCGCGGGCTTGGCCGCGCTGGCCGCCTGGGTGGGCGTGCCGGGCGTCACCGAGGACGAGGGAATGGGTTTTGCCACCGCCCCGCTCTCGGCCACGACCGCCGTGGGCGGCGCCACGCGCAGCACCTGCCCGACTTCGAGCACGTTGGGGTTGTCGAGGTTGTTCCAGCGGCCGATGTCGCGCCAGTTCTGGCCGGTCTCCAGGCCGATGCGGATCAGCGTGTCGCCGGGCTTGACGGTGTAGTAGCCCGGCTTGCCGGCGTTCTCGAACCCGGGCGGCTGCTTGACGGCCTGCGTATTGGGGTCCATCGCCACGGCCGGGGGTTTGCCGAGTGCGCTGCCCCGGTCTTCCACCGGTGCGCGATTGGCGGTCTTGGTGGAGGAGCAGCCCGCCAGCACCATCGCGGCCACCAGCCCCACCGAAAGCATCCAACCCTGTCTGCGCAACCCGTGCATATCTGTTCCCTTCAAGCGATACCCGATTTTAGGGGGACAAAGTGCACCGCCTCAAGAACACTTTGTTTCAAGCCTTGCGGCGTCTTGTCGAGCACCACCAGCGCCTGCCGGCCAGTGGCCGTGACCATCGGCGCCACCAGGCGCCCGCCCATGGCGAGCTGGTCGGCCCAGGCCTGCGGCAGCGCCTCGCCGCCGGCCGCGGCGATGATGCCCGCGTACGGCGCGCCCTTGGCGTAGCCGGCCATGCCGTCGCCAAACAGCAGATGCACATTGGCCAGCCGGAACGCGCGCAGGTTGTCGCGCGCCTTGTCGTGCAGGCCGCGCAGGCGCTCGATGCTGTAGACCTCGCTGGCCAGCAGGCTCAGCACGGCGGCCTGGTAGCCGCAGCCGGTGCCGATCTCCAGCACGCGCCCGAGCTTGCCCTCATGGCCGTGGCGCAGCAGCTCGATCATGCGCGCCACCACGTTGGGCTTGGAGATGGTCTGGCCCAGGCCGATCGGCAGGCTGGTGTCCTCATAGGCCTGGTTGACCAGGGCGCTGTCCACGAAGCAGTGCCGCTCGACCGTGCCCATGGCCTGCAGCACGGCGGCATCGGCAATGCCCTGCGCGGCCAGTTTCTGCACCATGCGCGCGCGCACGGCCTGCGAATCCAGCCCCAGGCCCCGGGTCACGGGTGCAGTCGCCGTTTTGGTGCCATTTGGGCCCGATGTCCTTGTCGCATGGCCATTGGACGCTATATTTTTGGTAGCAACCGGTTTCCCGGCATGAAGGTCCAGCGTCACCGGAAAGCGCGGGCGCTGCGTCATGCCGGCGGCCCTGCATCCGCCGCGAGCCGGGCGGCGGTCTGCGACCAGTAGCGCAGGTGGTCGTGGTCGGTCAGGTCGATCTGCAGCGGCGTCATGGAGACATGGCCCTGCGCCGTGGCGTGGAAGTCGGTGCCCTCGGTGTCATCCTTGGCCGGGCCGGCGCCGGCGATCCAGTACATGGTCTCGCCGCGCGGGCTCAGCTGGGTGATGACCTGCTCGGCCGCGTGGCGACGGCCCAGCCGGCACGCCTTGAGCGGCTTGAGCTGATCGAACGGCCGGTTCGGGACGTTGACGTTGAGCAGCCAGGGGGTCGTCCCCACCAGGCTTTGCTGCGCCATGCGCTGCACCAGCTCGCGCGCCACCCGCGCCGCGGCATCGATGTGCTGCCAGCCCTTCTCGACCTGCGAGAACGCGATGGCCGGCACGCCGAACAGGTAGCCCTCCATGGCCGCGCCCACGGTGCCCGAGTAGATGGTGTCATCGCCCATGTTGGCGCCGTTGTTGATGCCCGAGACCACGAGATCGGGCCGGTAGCCCAGCAGGCCCGTGAGCGCGATGTGCACGCAGTCCGCCGGCGTGCCGTTGACGTAGCGAAAGCCGTTGGCCGCCCGGTGCACGTACAGCGGCGAATGCAGCGTCAGCGCGTTCGACTTGGCGCTGTTGTTCTGCTCGGGCGCCACCACTTCGACGTCGCCCACGTCCTTGAGCGCTTCGTACAGGGCCACGATGCCCGGGGCCTGGTAGCCGTCGTCGTTGGAGATGAGGATTTTCATAGGGAAAGGGAGTTGTCCCATTGTAGGTGGCCGGGCGTCACGGCAGAGACATTGCACCCCGGGCGCAGCGCCTATCATTGCCGCGACACATCCCCTGACCTCACTGGAGAACCCCATGCACGCATGGCTTTGCGAAAACCCCGTCGGCGTCGAGGCGCTGGCCTGGAAGGAACTGCCCACGCCGAGCCCGAAGGCCGGCGAGGTGCTGATCGAGATCAAGGCCGCGAGCCTCAATTTCCCCGACCTGCTGATCGTGCAGAACAAGTACCAGATGAAGCCGCCCCTGCCCTTCGTGCCGGGCTCGGAGTACGCGGGCGTGGTGCAGGCCGTGGGCGACGGCGTGACGCACCTGAAGGTGGGCCAGAGCGTGGCCTGCCTGTCGGGCACGGGCGGCTTCGGCACCCACACGCTGGCGCCCGCCGCGCTGTGCATGCCGCTGCCGCCGGGCTTCCCGCACGTGGATGCGGCGGCCTTCATCATGATCTACGCCACCTCTTACCACGCGCTGGTGGACCGCGCGCAGCTCAAGGCCGGCGAGACCGTGCTGGTGCTGGGCGCCGCGGGCGGCGTGGGCACGGCCGCGATCCAGATCGCCAAGGCCATGGGCGCGCGCGTGATCGCCGCGGCCTCGACCGACGAAAAGTGCGCGCTGTGCCGCTCCATCGGCGCCGACGCCACCATCAACTACAGCAACGAGAACCTGCGCGACGCGATCAAGGCCGCCACCGATGGCAAGGGCCCCGACGTGATCTACGACCCGGTGGGCGGCGACTTCGCCGAGCCGGCCTTCCGCTCGATCGCCTGGCGCGGCCGCTACCTCGTGGTGGGCTTCGCCTCGGGCCCGATCCCCGCCCTGCCGCTGAACCTGCCGCTGCTCAAGGGTGCCTCCATCGTGGGCGTGTTCTGGGGCGACTTCGCCAAGCGCGAGCCCAAGGCCAACGCGGCCATGATGGGCGAGCTCGCGCAATGGTATGCACAGGGCAAGGTCAAGCCCGTGATCGACCGCACCATGCCCATGGCCGAACTCAAGGCGGCCTACGCACACATGGGCTCGCGCGGCGTCAAGGGCAAGCTGGTGATGGTGAACTGAGTCTCGCAGCCGCGGCGCGCCTCGCCGCCGGTGCAGCCCAAGCCCGCTCGATGCGGGCTTTTTCATGGGAGAAAGCGCCGGTCTCCCTGACTCGCGCAGCATCAATCGCCACAGGTCCCGGCAACCGGGCGGATGAGATCCGCCAAGCCCCGCTGCAGCCACGGCCCGCCCAAGAAAAAGCGGCCTTGGAATCACTCCAAGGCCGCTTCGGCATCCACTTATTCGATGGGGTGGCTGATGGGACTCGAACCCACGACGACAGGAATCACAATCCTGGACTCTACCAACTGAGCTACAGCCACCGCAAGGATGGGATTATAGCTCGACTTGGAGGCCCTTTCACTCCGCCTGCGCGAGCTCCTCGCTCTTTCGGGCGGCCGGTTTGGCCACCTTGATCTGAGCCTTGAAGCGTTCCTTGAGCAGGTTGTAGTAGGCCATGCCCTCGGCCGAGGTCACCCATTGCGCGTACTGGGCGCGGTCCTGCTTCGCCGAGGCTTCCTTGGCCTCGTCGCGCGCGACCACCTTGTTGACCTTGAGCACCGCATAGCCCTGGGCGCCCAGGTCCACGCCCACCAGCACCGGCAAGGCCGAAGCGTCGGCCCGCAGCGCGGCCTCCACCACCGGCGCCGGCAGCTTCTGCGTCTGGTCGCGCGACACCTCGGCCGTCTCGGGCAGCACCGCCGCCGCGGGATTGGCCTTCCAGGCCTCGAGCTTGGCGAGCCCTTCCTTCTTCGCCTGCTCGGCGCCGCGCGCGGCCAGCACGCGCTCGCGCACATTGGCCTTCACCTCGGCCAGCGGCAGCACATGGGCCGGCGTGTACTGCGTGATGCGCCCGGCCACCAGCTGGCTGGCGCCGGTTTCCACGGCCTCGGTGTTGCGCTTCTTCTCCACGGAATCGGGCGAGAAGATGGCGTTCAGGAATTTCGGGTTGGCCAGCACGCCGGTTGCGCCCGGCGCGGGCTTGCGCATCACGTTGCTGGCGGTCTTGATGTCGAGCTTGAGCCGGTCGGCCACCGGCTTGAGGCTGTCCGACTGCTCATACACGCCGTTGGTGAAAGCGTCGGCCATCTCGGCGAACTTGCGCTGGGCCTGCTGCTTCATCAGCTCGGCCTCGATCTCGGGCCGCATCTCCTCGAAGCTGCGCTGCTTGGGCGCGCGGATGTCGGTGAGCTTGATGATGTGGTAGCCGAAGTCCGACTCCACCACGTCGCTGATGTCGCCCTTCTTCATCGCGAACACGGCGTCTTCGAACGGCTTGACCATCGCGCCGCGCGCGAAGAAATCGAGGTCGCCTCCGTTGGGCGCGGAGCCCGGGTCCTGCGAGTTCTTCTTGGCCACGTCGGCAAAGCTGTCGGGCGCCTTGCGCACGGCGGCCAGCAGGGCATCGGCCTTCTGGCGCGCCTTCTGGCGGTCGGCGGCGGAAGCGCTCTTGGGCGCGTTGATCAGAATGTGGCTGGCACGGCGTTCCTCCTGGCCCGACAGCCGGGTGGCGTTCTGCTCGTAGTAGGTCTTCAGGTCCTGCTCGTTGACGGTGAGGCCCTTCTTGACGGTGTCGAGGTCGAGCACCACGTATTCGATGTTGGCCTGCTCGGGCGCCTGGAACAGCGCCTGGTTGTTCTTGTAGAAGGCTTCCAGCTCGGCATCGCTCGGGCTGATCTTGGCCGCGAAATCGGAGGTGTTGAAACGCGCGAGTTGTACGTCGCGCTTCTCGAAATAGGCGTTCAGCGCCACATCGGCCTGCGCCGCCGTGGCGAAGCCCGTGCCGGCCACGCCCATCAGCACCTGGCGGGTGGAGAGATCGCCGCGCACGCGGGCCTCGAACATCTCGGGCGTCATGCCCTGGCTGCCGGCGAGCTGGCGGTAGCGGTCCATGTCCAGCGTGCCGTCAGGGCGGCGCAACGAGGCGATGGTCGGGTTCTCCTGCAGCTCGCGCGCGAGCCGCTGGTCGCTGGTGGCGAGCTTGAATTTGTCGGCCGCGGCCAGCAGCACGCGGTCGCGCACCAGGCGCTCGAGCGTCGCGTAGCGCGCCTCGGGCGAGTCGAGCAGCTTGGGATCGATCGAAGGCATGGAGGAACGCAGGCGCTCCACCTCCTCCTTGTGCGCGGCATCCCATTCGCTCTGGTTGATGTCGTGGCCGTCGACCTTGGCCACCGCTTCGCCCTTCTCGCGGAAGCGGTTGTATCCATCCACGCCGAACAGCACGAACGAGGGAAAGATCAGCAGGAACAGCAGGAACTGCATGATCTTGGTGTGCTTGCGGACGAAATCAAACATGCTCGAACTCTCTAAAAAATGGCCTTCCGTGCCACGCGTCCCCACAAGGGAGGCCGCGTGCCTGGAGAGGCCCGGCGATGCTCAAATAGAAAAGGCGAACAACCTGTTCGCCTTTGCTTGGGTGGTGGGTGCTGACGGGATCGAACCGCCGACCTACGCCTTGTAAGGGCGCCGCTCTACCAGCTGAGCTAAGCACCCCACCTGAACGGATGTCTCAGTTCAAAGCATCTTTCAATGCCTTGCCCGGACGGAACTTGGGAACCTTGGCAGCCTTGATTTTAATCGTAGCGCCGGTGCGCGGATTGCGGCCGCTGCGCGCAGCGCGTTTGCCCACGGCAAAGGTACCGAAACCGACCAGCGAGACCGAACCGCCTTTTTTGAGCGTGGTTTTCACGGCGCCGATGGTGGACTCCAGTGCGCGCGTGGCAGCGGCCTTGGAGATGTCGGCATGCTTTGCAATGTGTTCAATCAGTTCGGTTTTGTTCACAAGGAGCCCCTCGTACAGAAAGTGTTGGAAGAGAACGTCTCTTCAAAAAATTTTTGTCTCCCCACCGTTGCGTTGTTGCAAGAGTGCGGGAGACTTCTTCGCAGCGCTGGCTGCTGAATGGCATTAGAGCCACGGACTACCACCGTGTCAATACGACATGCAGCTTTACAACAGCGCGGAGGCGGATTCTAGTCTGTTTTGCGCGGGGCTCCACGCTCGGCGCGCGGCGATTTTTGTGCCGCAGTGCGCAATTCCTGCGCTCGCGCCGAAGCGTGCAAAAAGTTACAGGGCCGCGGCGATCGCGCGACCCAGATCGGACGTGGTGGCCCGGCCCCCGATGTCGGGTGTCCGTGGTGCACCGCTTTGGGGATCGAGCACTTTCTCGATGGCCGCCAGCACCGCGTCGTGCGCCTCCTTGTGGCCGAGGAACTCCAGCATCATCGCGCCGCACCAGATCTGGCCGATCGGGTTGGCAAGCCCCTTGCCCGCGATGTCGGGTGCCGAGCCATGCACCGGCTCGAACAGCGAGGGAAACCGGCGATCGGGATTGAGGTTGGCGCTGGGCGCGATGCCGATGGTGCCGGTGCAGGCCGGGCCGAGGTCGCTGAGGATGTCGCCGAACAGGTTGCTCGCCACCACCACGTCGAAGAAGTCCGGGCGCTGCACGAAATGCGCCGTGAGAATATCGATATGAAATTTATCGAGCTGGATGGCCGGGTAGGCCTTCGCCATCTCGGCCACGCGCTCGTCCCAGTACGGCATCGTGATGGCGATGCCATTGGATTTGGTGGCGCTCGTCAGGTGCTTCTTCGGGCGCGACTGGGCGAGCTCGAAGGCGAACTTGAGCACGCGGTCCACGCCGATGCGTGACATCACGGTCTCCTGCATCACGATCTCGCGCTCGGTGCCCGCATACATGCGGCCGCCGATGCTGGAGTACTCGCCTTCGGTGTTCTCGCGCACGATGTACATGTCGATCTCGCCGGGCTGGCGCGGGCTGCCGTCGCGGCGCACCACGGGCGCGGTGATGCCGGGCATCAGGCGCGCGGGCCGCAGGTTGACATACTGGTCGAACTCGCGGCGAAACAGCAGCAGCGAGCCCCACAGCGACACGTGGTCGGCAATCTTCTCGGGCCAGCCCACGGCGCCGAAATAGATCGCGTCGTGCCCGCCGATCTGGTCCTTCCAGTCGTCCGGCAGCATCTTGCCGTGCTTCTCGAAATAGTCCCAGCTCGAAAAATCGAAATGATCGAACTGCAGGTCGATGCCGAACTTGCGCGCAGCGGCATCCATCACGCGCACCCCCTCGGGCATCACTTCCTTGCCAATGCCGTCACCCGCGATCACGGCGATTCTCTTCTTGCTCATCATCAGCTCCTGAAAAATTGGAATGCTTCGTCCAGCAGCGCGGCTGGCGCCTCTTCGGCAATGTAATGGCCGCACGGCAGGGCCGCGCCGCTCACCGCTTCGGCCCGCTCGCGCCACAGGGCCAGCACATCGAAGCACTGGCCGACGGCGCCATGCGCGCCCCACAGCACGCGCAGCGGCTGCCGCAGCCTGCTGCCGCGGACGACATCTTCGCGGTCGTGATCGAGGTCGAGCGTGGCCGACGCGCGGTAGTCTTCGCAGATGCTGTGCGCGGTGCCGGCGATGCCAGCGCAGCGCTCATACTCGGCCAGCGCCTCGGGCGCGAACGCAGCCAGGCCGGCGTGGCGCGCGCCCATCACGCTGCGCACGTAGCGAGCAGGGGCGGATTCGATCAGGGCTTCGGGCAGGGGCGGCGGCTGGATCAGGAAGAACCAGTGCCAGTAGGCCCGCGCAAAGGCCTCCGAGGTGTTCTCGTACATCGCCAGCGTGGGCGCGATGTCCAGCAGCATCAGGCGCTCCACGGCCTGCGCATGATCGGCCGCGAGACGGTGCGCCACGCGCGCGCCGCGGTCGTGGGCCAGCACCTGGAAGCGGTCGAAGCCATGGTGCTGCATCACGGCCATGGCGTCCTGCGCCATCTCGCGCTTGGCATACGCGCCATGCGCAACGGGACGGCCCGAATCGCCATAGCCGCGCAAATCCATCATCACCACCGTGAACCGCTTGGCAAGCTCCGGCGCCACGCGGTGCCACATCGCATGCGTCTGCGGATGCCCGTGCAGCAGCAATAGCGGCTCGCCCCGGCCGCCCTTGCAGCCTTGCAGGGGCACGCCCTTGCGGACGATCTCGAACCGGTCAAATGTCTCGAACATGGGTGGATTCTGCATGGACCGGCCTGCATCATCAAGCAATAATCCGGCAATTGATTATTTCCCAAATGGAATCAAATGGACTACCCGCTGGACCGTGGCGACCTGGAACTGCTGCTTGCCATTCGCGCCCATGGCAGCCTCTCGGCCACCGCTTCGGCGGCAGCGGTCGTCCCCTCCGTGGTCACCAAGCGGCTGGCCGCGCTGGAGTCGCGCCTGGGCCTGCGGCTGTTCCAGCGCACGACGCGGCGCGTGACCCCCACCGCCGAAGGCGAGGCGCTGTGCGAGCGCGCCGTGAAGCTGCTGCACGACTTCAGCATGCTGGAGCGCGACCTGCAGGAGCGGCGCAGCGAGCCGGCCGGCCTGATCCGGCTGGCCGCCACGTTCGGGTTCGGGCGCCTGTGGCTGGGCCCGGCGCTGGCCGAGTTCCAGGCCCGCCACTCCCAGCTCCAGGTGCAGCTCCAGCTGACCGAGCAGTTGCCCGATCTCGCGGTGCAGGGGTTCGACGGCGCGGTCTGGCTCTGGTCGGTGCAGGGGCAGCGCGCCTCGGAATGGGTGACGCGGCGCCTGGCCCGCAACCAGCGCGTGCTGGTGGCGTCGCCCGCCTATCTGAAGCGGCGCGGCATGCCGGCGAACCCGCAGGATCTGCCGCAGCACGACTGCCTGGTGGTGCGCGAGAACGAGCAGCGCTTCGACATCTGGAGCCTGCAGAAAGAGCGGGACCGGGCCGCCAGCCGCATCCGGGTGCAGGGCCCGCTGTCCAGCAACTCGGGCGAGCTGGTGCGCGACTGGTGCCTGGCCGGCCACGGCATCATGCTGCGCAGCCTGTGGGACATCGCGCCGCAGATCGCCTCGGGCCGGCTGGTGCGCGTGCTGCCCGGCTACGCGATGCTGGACGCCGACATCCACTGGCTGGCCCCCCACCAGGCGCAGACGCCGAAGCGCACGCGCCTGCTGATCGATTTTCTGGTGGAGCGCTTTCGCGGCGAGCCCTGGCGGCTCAGCCCCGCGCCGGCCGCGCGGAGCGCACCACGAGGCTCACGCCAAACGCGGTGAGCGCCATGCCCGCCACCGTGAACCCGGTGATCGGCTCCGCAAACAGCAGCCAGGCCATCAGCGCCGTGCAGGGCGGCACCAGATAGAGCAGGCTGGTCACCGCGGTGGCGGCGCCGCGCTGGATCAGCAGGTACAACAGCGAGCTGCCGCCCAGCGTGAGCGCCAGCACCGACCAAGCCATGGCGCCCGCGAGTTCCGCGTTCCAGCGCATGGGCTCGGTCTCCCACAACGCCAGCGGCAGCGTCACCACGAACGCCGCGGCCAGTTGCACGAAGCTGGCCGTGCGCACGTCGCAGGGCGCGACGAAGCGCTTCTGGTAGAGCGTGCCCGCCGTGATGCTGAGCAGGGCGCCGAGCGCCAGCATGAAGTTCAGGCCGTGGATTTCGCCCAGGCCGAGCTTCTGCCAGACCACCAGCGCCAGGCCCGCGAAGCCCAGCGCCAGCCCGCCCCACTGGCGCGCCGACACCTGGCCGCCGCGCGACGACACCCACACGGCGGTCAGCACCGGCTGCAGGCCCACCAGCAGCGCAACCAGGCCGGCCCCCATGCCGAGCTTGATGGCGGCCCAGACGCCGCCCAGGTAGCCCGCATGCATCAGCACGCCGGTCACGGCCAGGTGCTGCCACTGCCGCAGGCCGGCCGGAAAGGCCGCGCGCGCCAGCAGCGCCCAGACCGCGAAGCACAGCACCGACAGGAAATAGCGCACGGCCAGAAAGCTCAGCGGCGGTGCGTGCGGCATGCCATAGCGCGCCACGATGAAGCCCGTGCTCCAGATCAGCACGAAGACGGCGGGCATCGCCTTGATGAAAGCGTTTTCCTGAGGCAAGGCGCTCATTTCACGCGCTGGCGGATTTCGGGCAGGGCCTTTTGCAGGTAGTACACCATGGACCAGACGGTCAGGATCGCGGCGATCCAGATCAGCCAGGTGCCCCAGACGCCGGTGTCGATCAGGCCGAACAGCCGCCCGTCGAACAGCAGGAAGGGAATGGCCACCATCTGCACCGTGGTCTTGACCTTGCCGAGCATGTGCACGGCCACGCTCTTGGAGGCGCCGATCTGGGCCATCCATTCGCGCAGCGCCGAGATCGCGATCTCGCGGCCGATGATGATGAGTGCCACGAACACGTCGGCGCGCTGCAGGTGCACCAGCACCAGCAGCGAGGCGCAGACCAGGAACTTGTCGGCCACCGGGTCGAGGAAGGCGCCGAACGAGGAGGTCTGGTTGAGCTTGCGCGCCAGGTAGCCGTCAAGCCAGTCGGTCAGCGCGAACACCACGAACAGCACGGTGGCGATCAGGTTGCGGTCGGACTGCTGCAGCGGCAGGTAGAACACCCCCACGATCAACGGAATCGCGACGATGCGCGTCCAGGTCATGATGGTGGGGATAGTGAAGAACATCCCCCGATTCTGGCATGAGGCGCACCGGCCCGCCGGGCCCGGGCCTGTTCACGCTGCTTTTGGCCGCGCGAACGCGGCGGCCACGGTGCCGGCGCAGGCGCCTGACGGCGCCCGTCCGGGGCCACCGGACTAGCGCGATTCGACCAGCGAGCGGATCTGGAACTTCAGGTCGTCGTTGTACAGGAACGTCTCGTTGAACTGCCAGGGATGCGGCAGATGGGCCACCGGCCCGAACGGCGCGGCGCGGCGGATGGCGTTGGCCGCCATCTCGATGGTCTCGGGCGCGAACTGCGGCGAGCGCATCACGTCGATGCGGCGCACCGAGCCGTCCTGGTTGAGCTGGACCTGCAGCACGGGAATCGCCTGCAGCACCTCGGGCAACTGGCCTGCGAAGGCCTCGCTGCCGCTGGTCTGCAGGATGCGGCGCGCCGCGCGCAGCCGGTACTCGTCCCAGGAGCGCGCCAGCGAAGTGGGCGGCGGCGGCAGGCTGGCGCCGGGCGGCAGGCTGGCCGGCCCGGGTGCCGGCCGCTCGGGCGGCAGCGGCGTGCTGACGCAGCCGGCCAGAAACGACAACACCGATGCGGTCGCGAGTTTAATGAAGCGCACGATAAATCTCCTCTGCGAGTTCCTTTGAAATGCCATCCACCGTGGCGATGTCCTCCACACCGGCGGCCGCGATGCCGCGGATGCCGCCAAAGCGCTGCAACAGCCGCGCGCGGCGCTTCGGGCCGATGCCGGGAATGTCTTCGAGCTGGCTGCCGCCCACGCGCACCTTGGCGCGCCGCGCGCGCATGCCGGTGATGGCGAAGCGATGCGCCTCGTCTCGGATCTGGGCCACCAGCATCAGCGCCGCCGAGTCCTTGCCGAGGTAGGCCTTGGCGCGGCCGTCGGCGAACACCAGTTCCTCGAGTCCGACCTTGCGGCCCTCCCCTTTCTCGACGCCGGCGATCAGCGACAGGTCGAGCCCGAGCTCGCTGAACACCTCGCGCGCCATCGCCACCTGGCCCTTGCCGCCGTCCACCAGCACCAGGTCGGGCAGCCGGCTCTCGCCGTTCTTCGCGGCCTCGACCAGCTTGCTGTAGCGCCGCGTAAGCACCTGTCGCATGGCGGCGTAGTCGTCGCCGGGCGTGATGCCGTCGATGGTGTAGCGGCGGTATTCGGAGTTCTGCATCTTGTGGTGCTCGAATACTACGCAAGAAGCCTGCGTGGCCTCACCGGCCGTGTGGGAAATGTCGAAACACTCGATACGGAATGTGTCGAGGTTGTCGGGCACGAGATCAAGCGCGTCCACCAGCGCGCGCGTGCGAGCCTGCTGCGAGCCCTCCTCGGACAGCAGGCGCGCAAGCTGCAGCTCGGCGTTCTTCTGCGCCATCTCGAGCCAGATGCGGCGCTGCTCGCGCGGCTGGTGCGCGGCCGTGATGCGGATGCCGGTCTGCAGCGACAGCGCGCCGATCAGGTCCTTGCCGACGGCGTGGCTGGTGATCAGCGCGGGCGGCGCCGGCACGTCGATGTAGTGCTGCGCGATGAAGGCCTCCAGCACCAGCACCTCCACGGGCCGCGCCGCCGCCGTCTCGCCGCTGTCGTCCTCGCTCGCATAGACGCCCGAGGCGTCCTCCACATGCGAGGGAAAGTAGGGCCGGTCGCCCAGGTGGCGCCCGCCGCGCACCATGGCCAAGTTCACGCAGGCGCGGCCGCCCTGCACCTTCACGGCCAGGATGTCCACGTCCTTGTCCGACACCGTGTCCACCGCCTGCTGGTGCAGCACCGTGGACAGCGCCGACATCTGGTTGCGCAGTTCCGCCGCCTGCTCGAACTCCAGCCGCTCGGCGTGCGCCATCATGCGGGTCTCCAGCACGTCGAGCACGGCCTGGGTTTCGCCGCGCAGAAAGGCCTCGGCATTCGCCACGTCCTGCGCATAGTCGGGCTGGGAGATGTTGGCCACGCAGGGGCCGGTGCAGCGCTTGATCTGGTACAGCAGGCAGGGTCGGGTGCGGTTGTTGAACACCGTGTCCTCGCAGGTGCGCAGGCGGAACACCTTCTGCAGCAGCAGGATCGACTCCTTCACCGCCCAGGCGCTCGGGTACGGCCCGAAGTAGTGGTGCTTGCGGTCCACCGCGCCGCGGTAGTAGGCCACGCGCGGGTAGGCGGCGGCCGAGGGCCGCGAGCCGGCGTCCTGGCCGGTGGCGGCGGAGATGCGCAGGTAGGGATAGCTCTTGTCGTCGCGGAACAGGATGTTGTACTTCGGGTTCAGCGTCTTGATCAGGTTGTTTTCCAGCAGCAGCGCCTCGGCCTCGGAGCGCACCACCGTGGTTTCCATGCGCACGATCTTGCTGACCATGTGGCCGATGCGCGTGCCGCCGTGGTTCTTCTGGAAATAGCTGGAGACGCGCTTCTTGAGGTTGCGCGCCTTGCCCACGTAGAGCACGCCGCCGGCGGCGTCGAAATAGCGGTAGACGCCCGGCAGCGCGGGCAGCGCGGCCACTTCGGCCAGCAATTGTTCGGAATGCACCTCGGACATAGACCCGTATTGTGGACAATCTCGCCCCATGCTCTGGGACATCTTCTGCAAAGTCATCGACAACTACGGCGATATCGGTGTGTGCTGGCGCCTCTCGGCCGACCTCGCCGCGCGCGGCGAGCGCGTGCGGCTGTGGGTCGACGACGCCTCGGCCCTGCCCTGGATGGCGCCGCAGGGCTGCCCCGGCGTGGAGGTCCGGCCCTGGACCGCCGGCCCGCTGGACACCGAGCCCGGCGACGCGGTGATCGAGGCCTTCGGCTGCGAGCTTGCGCCCGATTTCGTCGCAGCCATGGCCCAGCGGACCCGGGCCTCCGGCCGCAGCCTCCCCTGGATCAACCTCGAATACCTGTCCGCCGAGGCCTATGTGGAGCGCAGCCACGGCCTGCCCTCGCCCGTGCTCAGCGGCCCGGGCGCCGGGCTGACCAAGCATTTCTTCTACCCCGGCTTCACCGCGCGCACCGGCGGCCTGCTGCGCGAGCCCGGGCTGCTGGAGCGCCAGGCCCGCTTCGACCGGGCCGCCTGGCTGCAGCCGCTCGGGCGGCCGGCGGCTGCAGAGCAGCTCGTCTCGCTGTTCTGCTACGAGCCAGCGGCGCTCGGCGCTTGGCTGGCCGCTCTGGCGGCCGGCCGGCAGCCCGTGCGGCTGCTGGTGACGCCGGGGCGCGCGGCGCAGGCCGTCCAGGCCGTTTTTTCAAGCAAAAATGCCTCGATGTCCTTGTCGGGCGGTCATGGAGTGCTATCAATTTCATACCTCCCCGCCTTCAGCCAGACCGATTTCGACGCCCTGCTGTGGGCCTGCGACCTCAACTTCGTGCGCGGCGAAGACTCGCTGGTGCGCGCGCTCTGGGCCGGCCGGCCGTTCATCTGGCACATCTACCCGCAGCACGACGACGCGCACCGCGCCAAGCTCGAGGCCTTTCTCGCCTGGCTCGACGCCCCGGCCTCGCTGCGGCAGTTCCACCGGGTGTGGAACGGCCTGGGCAGCGGCCCGCTGCCTGCCTGCGACCTGCCGGCCTGGGGCGCCTGCGTCCAGGCCGCGCGCCAGCGCCTGCTGGCGCAGGACGACCTGACCACGCAGTTGCTCCGGTTCGCAGCCAAAACCCGTTAAAATTCAAGGCTTTGCGAAATTCGGCTGGGGCGCTGGTGCCCGCTGATTCGCCCTTCGCCGCTCGCCGCGGCCTATCTTTCCAAACCGCTATGAAAATCGCTCAAGAAATCCGCGCCGGCAACGTCATCATGCACGGCAAGGATCCGATGGTCGTGCTCAAGACCGAATACAGCCGCGGTGGCCGCAACGCCGCCACCGTGCGCATGAAGCTCAAGAGCCTGCTCAACAACTTCGGCACCGAAGTCGTGTTCAAGGCCGACGACAAGATGGACCAGATCATCCTGGACAAGAAGGACTGCACCTACTCCTACTTCGCCGACCCGATGTACGTCTGCATGGACGCCGAGTACAACCAGTACGAAGTCGAAGCCGAGAACATGGGCGACGCACTGAACTACCTGGAAGACGGCATGGCCCTGGAAGTGGTGTTCTACGAAGGCAAGGCCATCTCGGTGGAACTGCCCACCAGCGTCGAGCGCGAGATCACCTGGACCGAACCCGCCGTCAAGGGCGACACCTCGGGCAAGGTGCTCAAGCCTGCCAAGATCGCCACCGGCTTCGAAGTCGGTGTGCCGATCTTCGTGGCCCAGGGCGACCGCATCGAAATCGACACCCGCACCGGCGAATACCGCCGCCGCGTCTGATGGCCAGCCGCCTCGGCCAACGCCATTCCGACAGGGCTCCGCAAGGAGCCTTTTTCATTTGACGCCCGGCCCCGCCCATGGATCTGCTCTCCCGCATCGCCCAGGTCATCGTGCCGGTGTTCCTCATCGTGGCCATCGGCTGGTTCTACGGCCGCCGCGCCCGGCCCGACATGACCGTGTTCAACCGCATCACGCTGGACGTGCTCTCGCCCCTGCTGGTCTATGCCGCGCTGGCGGACCGCTCGTTCCGGCTGCAGGACCACGGCCCGCTGCTGCTCGGCGGCACGCTGCTGATGCTGGGCTGCGGCCTGCTGGCCTGGGTGGTGGCGCGCGCCTTCCGGGCGCAGCCGCGCTCGCTGGTGCCGGTGGTGATGTTCACCAACTGCGGCAACATGGGCCTGCCGCTGGCGCTGCTGGCGTTCGGGCCCGAGCATTTCGGCGCGGCGGTGGCGCTGTTCTCCATCAGCAACCTGCTCCACTTCTCGCTCGGCATGCGCATCACCAGCGCCCACGCCGCCACGCGCGAGCTGCTGCTCAGCCCGCTGATGCTGGCCACCGCGCTGGGCTTTGCCAGCGCCCTGACCGGCCTGCGCCCGCCGGCCATGCTGCTCACCGGCATGAAGATGCTGGGCGATGCCATGCTGCCGCTGATGCTGTTCTCGCTGGGCGTGCGCCTGATCGCGCTGACGCGCAGCGGCCTGGCGCTGGGCCTGCTGGGGGCGCTGGCGCGCCCGCTGGCCGGGCTGGCGGTGGTATGGCCCCTGGTGTGGCTGCTCGACCTGCAGGGCGCGGCGCGCGGCCAGCTGGTGCTGTTTGCCGTGCTGCCGCCGGCGGTGATGCAGTTCCTGCTGGCCGAGCGCTACCGCCAGGAGCCTGAGAAGGTGGCGGCCATGATCCTGCTGGGCAATGCGCTGTCGGTGCTGTTCGTGCCGCTGGGCCTGGCCCTCGGGCTCTGATCTCGAGCTCTGATTCCGGGTTGTGACCTCAGCGCGGCAGCGCGGCCAGCGCCCGCCATTCCTGCTGCAGCGACTGCTCGGCCCGCCAGGCCTGGGAGCGGGCCTCGGCCAGCTGGCGCCGGGCCTCGGGGCTCTCGGGACCGGTCACCCAGTCGAGCCACTGCGCGCTCAGCTCCTGCTGCTCCGAGGCATGCCGCTTCAGGGCGGCCTGCAGCCGGCTCATGCGGGCGTCCTTGGGCAGGTAGAGCTTGCCCAGGCGGGCCACGCTGTCCTGCCAGAACCGCTGGTGGTCGCGCAGCTCCACCATCAGCAGTTCGCGCGTGGGCTTGTCGCGAACGTCGCCGGCCTGCCCGGGCTCGGGCAATTGGCGCAGTTGCGCGGCGCGGCGCTGCTGCTCGCCCATCAGCTGGCTCAGCTCGGCGGCAAACGCCTGGTCGGCCCGGTAGGCCGGGCCGCGGTTGGGCGTCTGCGACCACAGCAGCAGGCCGGCGGCCACGGTCAGCACCGTCAGCAGGACGCGCGCCATGAGGGTCCACAGCTCGGGCCATTCGCGCGGCGGCTGCGAGAGCACCAGGGCGCACAGCGCGCCCATGACCAAGCCCGCCCCCTGCACGGCGGGGCCGATGCCGGGCGACGCCAGCCCGGCCCACAGCGCATAGCCCACCAGTGCGGCGACCGGCACGAGGTGCTTTCTCATGACCGACAGCGAGACGCCGTTGCCCGGCAGGCTCAGGTACATCAGCAGGCCGCCCAGCAGGCCGAAGATCGCCCCCGAGGCCCCGGCGCCGTTGCCCCAGGGGTCCCACCACAGGCCCGCCAGCCCGCCCAGCAGGCCGCTGGCGGCATAGACGATCAGAAACTTGGGCAGCCCCATCAGGCGTTCGGCCAGGCGCCCCAGATCCCACAGCGCCCACAGGCTCACCAGCAGGGACAGCAGGCTGCCATGCAGGAACAGGGCCGTCAGAAGGCGCCACAGCTCGCCGTCCCGCACCAGCGGGCCGAAACCGGAGCCTGACGCCACGAGCAGTTGGCCGCTCACCCCGAGAGGGTCGCCGCCCTGGGCCAGCAGCAGGGCAAACCCGAGCAGGTTCAGCACGAGCAGCACGCCGGTGCCCCAGGCCCGGTGCGGGTAGGCCGCCAGCCGCTGGGCCAGCTGGCGCTGCTGCTCGGCCTGCGGGCTGGTGCGCGTCGGCAGCAGGGACTGCAGTTCGCGCGCGGCCTCCGCGCTGTCGAGCACGCAGCTCAGGCGAGAGGCGCGCACCGGCGCATCGAATGGCGCCTGCGGCGACAGCCCGAACGACAGCGTGGCGCCTTCGACCGCCACGTCCTGCAGGCAGTCCAGCGGCAGCTTGACGCGCGCCTCGCGCGACCAGAGCCCCCAGCGCCTGCGCCGCCCCGCCAGGCGCAGCACATCCGGCTGCACGCGCGCTTCGCCGGCGCCGACAAACCCCAGCGCGCCGGAAAACCTCACGTCGAATGTCGGAAACTGGCCGCTGGTCAAAAGATCGCGCGAGGCGGCAAAGCCGGTGGATGGGCGCGGCGGCGGCCGGCCGATCAGGTCGCCCACGGTCGTGCTCCCGCCCTGGGCGTCGATCAGCACATGGCCGTTGTTCAGCGTCTTTCTGATCCGCATGCCGATGATGGTGCGCCGGTCATAGGGCCCGACTTCCTGTCCATCCAGCACCACTCGATAACCCAACGATTCTTGTCCGCTCATTTTTTTTGAATCCTCAGCGCGGCGAAAAGGATACCGGAAACGTACTACGGGTTTGCCCCAAAATACGCCCATGGAATCAAATCTGCACGATCGCAGCCTGGCCGACGCCTGGGCCACCCTCCAAAGCTATGCCGACACCAACGGCGACAACCCGCTGGAGCCCGATCCGCGGCGGCTGGCCTTCGCCGACCCGGAGTTCCTGCTGCGCCGCGAGACGCGCGGCATCCGCTTCCAGCTCGAGCTGCTCAAACCGGATCTGGAGCAGCAGGCGCACGGCATCGAGAACACGGTGGTGGTATTCGGCAGCGCGCGCTTTCGCAGCGAGGAAGACGCACGCGCCCTGCTGGCCGAGGCCGAAGCCAGCGGCGACGAGGCGCTGATCCGGCGGGCCCGCAGCCTGCAGCGCAATGCGCATTACTACGAGCAGGCCCGCAGCTTCGGCACGATGGTGGCTCGGTACAGCCAGGACAAGGCGGCGGCCGACCGGCTGTTCATCTGCACCGGAGGCGGCCCCGGCATCATGCAGGCCGCCAACCGCGGCGCGCACGAAGGCGGCGGCATCAGCGTGGGGCTGGCGATCGCCCTGCCGATGGAAGAAGCCGCCAACCCCTACGTCACGCCGGCGCTGAGCTTCAAGTTCCACTACTTCGCACTGCGCAAGATGCACTTCATGATGCGGGCCAAGGCGCTGGTGGCCTTCCCGGGCGGCTTCGGCACGCTGGACGAGCTGTTCGAGGTGATCACGCTGGTGCAGACGCGCAAGGCCAAGCCGGTGCCGATCGTGCTGTTCGGCTCCGACTACTGGAAGCGGCTGGTCAACTT
Source organism: Variovorax terrae (assembly GCF_022809125.1). Lineage (NCBI taxonomy): Bacteria > Pseudomonadati > Pseudomonadota > Betaproteobacteria > Burkholderiales > Comamonadaceae > Variovorax > Variovorax terrae. Next base: position 2,433,171 of record NZ_JALGBI010000001.1, read on the forward strand.
CGACGTGCTGATCGAGGAAGGCGTGATCTCGCCCGACGACCTCAAGCTGTTCGAGTACGTCGACACGCCGCAGGACGCCTGGAACGCGATCAAGGCCTTCTACGGCCTGGCCTGAGAGCCTGTTCACAGGCTCTGAGCTTTACTTGGGCGGCGGGTAGAGCATGTCGTCCATCTGCTGGCAGGTCGTGAACGGGCCGAACAGGTGCAGCAGCGATGCCGGGTTGGGCTTGCCCAGCGGCAACGGCGTCTTGCCGTAGAGGTTCTGCACCTGCGTGGCGAAGTACAGGCGGTCGAAATCGGGGGCCAGGTCAGCCCCGTTCGCGGCCTGCACGACGAAGGTGCCGTCAGGGAAAATCGTGTTGCTCGTGGTCGCCGTCGTGAAGTCGCCATCGTGCTTCACGATGCCTTGCGGGTAGGTGAACCAGCCCAGCGCGTAGCCCAGGCCCCCGCCAAGGTCGGCCACCGTCCGCACCATCTCGGCACGATGCGCCGCGTCGAGCAGCTTGCCGCCGAACACCGCCACGTCGAAGCGCACCATGTCGCCCGGCGTGGCAATGATCCCACCCCCGCCCACCATGCCGCTCCAGTCGGGCGCCGGGCATTGGATGAACGGGTCCGTCTTCAGGCGGTGCACATAGCCCAGCGGTACCGCCGGATTGGCCTGCCCCTCGTCGGCGTAGCTGCGAACCGTCATGCCTGCCGGCTGGAACACGTTCCGGTTCAGCCAGTCGGCGAACGTCAGGCCGCTCACGCGCTCGACGACCTTGGCGAGCAGGTAGTAGTTCTCGTTCGAATAGTCCCAGCTCTTTCCCGGCACCGCGTACAGCGCCAGCGCGTTCAGCCTGGCGAAGAACTGCGCCTCCGTGATAGGGCCGTCCCCGTGGATCACGGGGTCGCCGTGGTCGTGCCCCCCGATGCCCGAGGTGTGGCTGAGCAATTGCCGCAGCGTGATCTCGTGGCCATGGGCCGTGTACTCCGGCACGTAGGTGCCGACCGGAGCATCGAGCGACACCTTGCCCGCCTGGTCGAGCATGAGAATCGCCACCGCCGTGACCGATTTCGAGACCGAGGCCATGCGCATCGGCGAATCCGCCGTCAAGGGCACGCGCTTGCCAAGGTCGGCCCAGCCGGCGGCGGCCGAGGCCAGCAGGCCCGAGGCCGCGTTGCCGACCGCCACCGACACGCCGGGGTAGACCTGGTCGTCCACGGGCTGGCGAACGAGCAGGTTCAAGGACACGGACGGACTCGATGAACCGCCGCCGCAGGCCGCCACCGCCGCGCCCAGAATCAGCAGGCCCGCCAGCCTGCGCCAGATGGCGGCGCGCCGCGCCGGCGGCTCCGATGCCGCGACAGGGATGTTGTTCTTCATGTCTTCCTCATCTCAGGGTCCTGGCATGAATTCTCGCAAAAGCGATGGTCGCGTCAGGAAGGATGGCCTGGAGCCTTGAGGCGCCACGCCGCGCGCGAGCCGGCGCCCACCACGGCGCCCACCACCCAGAACACGCCCGAGATGCCGATCACGGCGCCGGCCATGCCAAACAGCATGGGCATGACCACGCTGGAGGCGTTGATGGTCATGAGCCGCAGGCCCAGCGCCTCGCCATGCCGCGTATGCGGCGTGATCTGGTGCAGCATGCTCATCACCATGGGCTGCACCGCGCCCAGCGAGAAACCCAGCAGCACCGAGCAGGCGCCCATGGCCAGCGCCGAGTCCAGCAACGGGTAGGCCGCGAACAGCAGTGCCGTGGCCAGCGAGGACAGCGTGATCACGGTGCGCTCGGCCACGCGCGCGGCCAGCCAGGGCAGCAGCACGCGGATCACGGCCGCGGCGATGGCGAAGGCGCCCAGGATGGAGCCGATGGTCGAGGCGCTCAGGCCGCGGTCATGGCCCAGGATGGGCAGCACGAAGGCGTGCACGTCCCAGCTCGACGACTGCAGCCAGTTCACGAACAGCAAACGGCGGAACATCGGCGCGCGCAGCAGGTCCCAGGCGCGCAGCTTGTCGTCGCCCTCGGGCGCGCTGGCTTGCGGCAGCTCGCGCTCGCCGCGCACGCAGGCCCAGCACACCAGCGGCAGCAGCGCCAGCACGCCGAAGGCGATGCGAAAGCCCAGGTCGTCGGCCGGCGCGCGGCCGCCGTGGTCGATCAGCAGGCCAGCCAGGAACGGCCCGAAGAAGTTGGCCGCCGCCGGCGCGATGGCCAGCCAGCTGAACACCTGCTTGAGCTCGTCCGCCCCCGCGGCCGCGCGGCCCACGTGGCGCTGCAGCGCGATCACCGTGGCGCCGGTGGCGCCGCCCGACAGCAGCGCCGACACGCACAGCACCGGGAACACCGGCATCAGCATGGCTAGCCCTCCCGCCGCGCAGGCCGCGATCACCGACAGGCCCAGCGGCCGGCGCACGCCGTGGCGGTCGGCAAAGCGCCCGGCCGGCAGCGCGAGGAACACCTGCGTGAGCGCGAACAGCGCGATCAGCACCCCCACCGCCGCCGCGCTGTAGCCCTGCTGCAGCGCCAGCAGCGGCGCGGCCAGCCGGATGCCGGCCATGGTGGCGTGCAGGCAGACCTGGGCGAGGATGAGTCGCAGCAATTTGGCGTTCATGCCATTTTTCCGAACGACAAGAGCCCCCACGCGCCCCACTCCGTGGGGTCGCGCCCCCCCAACAAGGGGGTGCTTTTCATCCTGGGGCGGCCCGGCGATGAAAAGGGCCCGATGTCCAGGACCCGTGGTTGTTTCTTGCTATTGTTTTTGAAGTAATCGGGCATCGCGCTGCGCTCGCTCAGAAAGCGCCGTCCTCGTTGTCGGCCGCCGGCAGCAGGGCTTGCGCCTGGGCATCGGGCAGCGCTTCCACCACCTTGAGCGCGCGGCGCATCTGCTTGGTCCGGGTGTCGGCCTTGTCCAGCGTGTCGGAGGCCTTCTGCACCTGCTCCTTGATGCGCGCCACCCATTCGCCGTAGCGCTCGAACTCGGTCTTGACCGCGCCCAGCACCTTCCACACCTCCGAGGCCTGCTGCTCCAGCGCCAGCGTGCGAAAGCCCATGTGCAGGCTGTTGAGCATGGCCAGCAGCGTGGTCGGGCCGGCCAGCGTGACGCGGTGGTCGCGCTGCAGGCCGTCCATCAAACCAGGGCGGCGCAGCACCTCGGCATACAGGCTTTCAATCGGCAGGAACAGGATCGCGAAGTCGGTGGTGTGGGGCGGCGCGAGGTAGTTCTCGGAGATGGATTTCGCCTCGGCGCGGATGCGCGCCTCCAGCGCCTTGCCTGCCAGTTCCACGCCGGCCGCGTCGGCGCGGTCGTGGGCGTCGAGCAGGCGCTCGTAGTCCTCGCGCGGGAACTTGGCGTCGATCGGCAGCCAGACCGGCGCGCCGTCAGCGCTGCGGCCCGGGAAGCGCACCGCGAAATCGACGCGCTGGTTGCTGCGCGGCTTGGTCTCGATCTGCTTGCCGTACTGCTCCGGCGTCAGCACCTGCTCCAGCAGGGCCTCGAGCTGCACCTCGCCGAACATGCCGCGCGTCTTGACGTTGGTCAGCACGCGCTGCAGGTCGCCCACGCCCTGGGCCAGGCTCTGCATCTCGCCCAGGCCCTTGTGCACCTGCTCGAGCCGGTCGGCCACCTGCTTGAAGCTCTCGCCCAGGCGCGCTTCCAGGGTGGTCTGCAGCTTCTCGTCCACCGTCTTGCGCATCTCGTCGAGCTTGGCGGTATTGGACTGCTGCAACTGCGCGAGCTGCGCTTCCAGCGTGGCACGCACCTCGGCCATGCGCCGCGCGTTTGACTCGCTCAGGCCCTGCAGCTGCGTGGTGAGCGTGTCGGACAGCGTTTTCTGCAGCAGCGTCAGCTGCTGGGCGAAGGCGTCGATCTGCGTGTTCTGGGTGCGGGTGGCCTCGGCGCTTTGCTGCACCAGCGTCTGCTGGAAGGTGGCGAAGGTGGCGTTGAGCTCCTGCCGGCCGCCGCGCGACGATTCGCTGATTTCGCGGCGCAGCTCGCGCTCCAGCCGCTCGTTCGAGGCCAGCAGTTCCGCCAGGCCGCTGTCGGGCGCCTTGCGCAGCAGCAGCACTACCAGCAGGAGCAGGCTGCATGCCGCCAGAAAAATGATCAGCCAGAGTTCCAAGAAGTCTGCTCCCGCTTCACTTTGCCGCCAGCACGGCCGGGTTGAGCGGCGTAAGCGGCCGCCCGTGCACCAGGAAACCGATCAGGTTGTCGGCCGCCAGGTGGCCCATGGCTCGGCGCGTGGGCACGGTGGCGCTGGCGATGTGCGGCGTCAGCACCACGTTGGGCACGGTCAGCAGGTCGGGATGGACCTTGGGCTCGCCCTCGAACACGTCCAGGCCGGCGGCGGCGATGCGCCTGTCGCGCAAGGCCTGGGCCAGCGCCGCATCGTCCACGATGCCGCCGCGCGCGATGTTGACCAGGGTGGCCGTGGGCTTCATCTGCGCCAGCTCGGCCGCGCCGATGGTGTGGTGCGAGGCCGCCGAGTACGGCACCACCAGCACCACGTGGTCGGCGGTCCTGAGCAGTTCTTCCTTGCTGACGTAGCTGGCTTTGCACTCGGCCTCGGTCGCCGCGTCCAGGCGCGAGCGGTTGTGGTAGACCACCTTCATGCCGAAGCCGTGGGCGCCGCGCCTGGCAATGCCCTGCCCGATGCGGCCCATGCCGATGATGCCCAGCGTGGCGCCATGGATGTCGGAGCCCGCGAACATGTCATAGCTCCATTTCTCCCACTTGCCGGCGCGCAGGAAATGCTCGCTCTCGGTCACGCGGCGCGCGGTGGCCATCAGCAGCGCGAAGCCGAAGTCGGCCGTGGTCTCGGTCAGCACGTCGGGCGCGTTGGTGGCCAGCACGCCGCGCGCGGTCATGGCGTCGATGTCGAAATTGTTGTAGCCCACCGCCATGTTGGCCACGATCTTCAGTTGCGGGCAGGCGTCCAGCACCTCGGCGTCGATGCGCTCGCTGCTGGTGGTGAAGACGCCGTGCTTGCCGCGCAGCCGGTCGATGAGCTTGGCTTTCGGCCAGATCTCGTCGGCCTGGTTGGTGTCGACCTCGAAGTGCTCTTCGAGCTTGGTGATGACGTCGGGAAAAATCGCGCGGGCGATCAGGATGGGAGGCTTGCTCATTTACGTGAACCAGATGAAGGTCATGACGAAAAACAGCGGGATCAGGATTGCGCCTGACCACGCCATGTAGCCGAAGAAACCGGGCATGCGGATGCCGCGGTCCTCCGCGATGGCTTTCACCATCATATTCGGCGCATTGCCGATGTAGGTGTTCGCGCCCATGAAGACGGCGCCGGCGGAGATCGAGGCCAGGGTCGGCGCCAGGGTGGTCATCAGCACCGCGGGGTCGCCGCCGGCGGTGTTGAAGAACACCAGGTAGGTCGGCGCGTTGTCGAGGAACGAGCTCAGGAAGCCGGAGGCCCAGAAGTACATGGCCGGGTCGGGCTGGCCGTCGGCCCGGGTGACGGCCGAGACGATGGCGCCGAACGGCCCGCCGGCGCCCGCGCGCAGCATGGCGATCACCGGGATGATGGTGAGGAAAATGCCCGCGAACAGCTTGGCGACTTCGGCCATCGGCGCCCAGGAGAACTGGTTGGCCGCATGCACCCTGGCCGACGTGATCCTGAGCGACAGCAGGGTGACCGCGATCAGGCCGGCGTCCCGCAACAGCCCGGGCAGGCCGACCTCGGTGCCGTGCACGTCGAACACGATGCCCGGCTTCCAGAAGCCGCTCATGAGCACGAGACCTACCACCGCGCCCAGCAGCCAGAAATTGGCGGCGCCGTCGAAGCCCAGGCGGTGCGTGTCAGGCGTCGGGTCCACCGGCAGCACGCCCTCCTTGCGGTAGTACCAGCCGTCCAGCGCGTAGAACAGCGCCAGCAGCGCGCCCACCAGGAACAGCGTCTCGGGCAACAGGTGGCCGACGGTCCAGAAGAAATCCACGCCCTTGAGGAAGCCCAGGAACAGCGGCGGATCGCCCAGCGGCGTGAGCGAGCCGGCCGCGTTGGACACGATGAAGATGAAAAAGATGATCACATGGGCCCGATGCCGGCGGTTGTCGTTGGCGCGGATCAGGGGCCGGATCATCAGCATCGACGCGCCCGTGGTGCCCATGAAACTGGCCAGCACCGCGCCGATGGCGAGCAGCCCCGTGTTGAGCCCCGGGCTGCCGTGCAGGTTGCCCCGGATGTGGATGCCGCCGGCCACGGTGAACAGCGCCGTCAGCAGGATGATGAAGGGGATGTACTCCGCCACCAGCGCGTGCACCAGGCTGCCCCAGGCCAGGGCCGGCCCGTAGGCCAGCGCGAACGGCAACAGGAAGGCCAGCGCCCAGGCCGCCGCGACCTTACCGAAATGGTGGTGCCAGAACGAAGGCGCGAGCAGCGGCATCAGCGCGATCGACAGCAGGATGCCCGCGAACGGAAGACCCCAGGCCGGCGACAGCCGGGCGCCGTCGAAGTCGGCAGCCGCGCTCAGGCCGGGCCATAGCAGCAGCAGGCCCCAGGCCCCGGCCCTTCGCAGCATCGTCATGAAAGTCTCCATCCTGTTGTTATGGGCTCGCCCGCCCGCGCGCTGCTGGCGCGCCCTGGTGGCGGCCGTCACGCCGCGGGGGCGATCTCGAACACCTGGCGCAGGTAGGCCAGGTACTTCTCATCGTCGCACATATTCTTGGATGGCGTGTCCGACAGCTTGGCCACCGGCTGGCCGTTGCAGCGCACCATCTTGATCACGATCTGCAGCGGCTCGTAGCCGAGGTCGTTGGTGAGGTTGGTGCCGATGCCGAAGGCCAGCAGGCAGCGCCCCTTGAACTGCTGGTACAGCTCGATGGTGCGCGGCACGGTCAGGCCGTCGCTGAAGATCAGCGTCTTGGTCAGCGGGTCCACGCGGTTCTCGATGTAGTGGCCGATCATGCGCTCGCCCCAGGTGAACGGATCGCCGCTGTCGTGGCGGGCCCCGTCGAACAGCTTGCAGAAGTACATGTCGAAATCGCGCAGGAAGGCGTTCATGCCGTACACGTCGGACAGCGCGATACCGAGGTCGCCGCGGTACTCCCTGGCCCACGACTCGAAGCCGAACACCTGGCTGTCGCGCAGGCGCGGGCCCAGCGCCTGGCAGGCCTGCAGGTATTCGTGCGCCATGGTGCCCAGCGGCGTGAGGCCCAGCTTCATCGCGTACAGCACGTTGCTGGTGCCGGCGAGCTGGCCGGCGCCTCCCGTGCCGAGCCGGGCCACCAGCACGCGCAGCACCTCCTCGTGCCAGGCCTTGGAGAAACGGCGGCGCGTGCCGTAGTCGGCGATCTTGAGGTCCAGCGCCGCCGCCCGCAGCTGCGCCACCTTCTGGTCCAGCCGCTGGCGGCCCTCGACGAAATCGGGAACTTTCTGCGTATTGCGGAAGTACACCTCGTTGACGATGGCCAGCACCGGGATCTCGAACAGGATGGTGTGCAGCCACGGCCCCTGGATGCTGATCTCGATCTCGCCCGAGGGCTGGGGCGTGACGGTGATGTACTTCTCGTTGAGCCGGAACAGGCCCAGAAAGTCCACGAAATCGCTCTTGATGAACCGCATCGAGCGCAGGTAGGCCAGCTCGGCGTCCTGGAAATGCAGCCGGCACAGCGAGCGGATCTCGTCGCGGATCTCGTTCACGTAGGGCGCGAGGTTCACGCCGGGATTGCGGCAGCGGAACTTGTACTCGACCTGGGCCCCGGGAAACTGGTGGAGCACCACCTGCATCATGGTGAACTTGTAGAGATCGGTGTCAAGAAGGCTGGTGATGATCATGAAAGGCTGGGGCTGTGCGGCGCGCCATCTGCCCGCAGTACATCAAAGTGTAGGGGATTCGCGGCGCGCCCGTGTCGCACCGCCCCATCGGCCCGCGCCGGCTGTAGGCACGCACCTACGCCGGCTGGCCGGCCCCTCCTACGGTTCGCACCCGGCCCGGCGGCTACAGTGGAAACACGCTCCCGGCGCATCGCCTCTTGGCATCGGCGCCGCAGCGTTTCATCCAACTTCAGGAGATCGGCATGAACCAGGATCGCATCGAAGGCCACTGGCAGCAGCTCAAGGGCAGGATCAAGGAACAGTGGGACAAACTCACCGACGACGATCTGGAGGTGATCGCGGGCAAGCGCGACCAGTTGCTCGGAATGATCCAGCAGCGGCACGGCCTCAGCAAGGAGATGGCCGAGGAGCAGCTCGGCCACTGGGAAAAGCGCAATCCCACCCTCTTCTTCGAAAAATCGGAGTAGGACGCCCGGCGCTAGCCGATCCGGCCTGCCGACAGGGTCACGGTCCGGTCGGCATGGTCGGCCAGGATGCGGTTCTGCTCGGCCACCAGCATCGGCATGCCCTCGCGCTTGAGCGCCAGCAGGGCGTCGCGGATGGCCTCCACCAGCAGCGGAGCGATGCCCTCGCAGGGCTCGTCCAGCAGCAGCAGCCGGGGGCCGGTCATGAGCGTGCGGGCCATCGCCAGCATCTGCTGCTCGCCGCCGCTCATCTGGCTGGCCGGCCGCTGCAGCATGCCGCCGAGCGCGGGAAACAGCGCCAGGACGCGCGCCTCCTGCGCCCGCACGTCGCCGCGCGCCGCGATGTGCAGGTTCTCGCGCACCGTGAGGCCGGTGAAAAGCCGCCGGTCTTCCGCCACATAGCCCAGGCCAGCGCGGGCCCGCCGATGCGGCGGCCACCCCGCGATGCTCTCATTTTGATAGCTGATGACGCCCGAGACACGCGGACCCAGGCCCATCACGGCTTGCAACAGCGTGGATTTGCCGGCGCCGTTGAGGCCCTGCAGCACCACCAGCTCGCCCGCCCCCACCTGCAGCGACACCTCGAACAGCGCCTGCGCGGCGCCGTGCCAGGCACTGAGCGCGCGCACCTCAAGCATGGCCGGCCCGCACGCGGAACGACTGACCGAGGTAGCGGCTGAGCACCGTCTCGTGCCGCGCGATCTCGGCCGGCGTGCCCTGCGCCACCAGTTGGCCTTCCATCAGCACCAGCACGCGGTCGGCCACGCCGAACACCGCGTCCATGTTGTGCTCGGTGTAGAGCACCGCCATGCCCTCGGGCCGGCGCCGGTCCTGGCCGTGCGCCGCCAGCGACTTCACGAGCTGCATCAGTTCGGCGCGCTCCTGCGGCGCCAGGCCGGCGGCCGGCTCGTCCAGCAGCAGCAAGGCCGGGCCGCCCGCCTGCAGGTCCGCCACCGCCATCGCCAGTTCGAGCCGCTTCTTCGCGCCATAGGGCAGCCCCAGCACATCGGCCCCGGCCAGCGCCTGCAGGCCCACGCGCGCCAGCAGCGCCCGCGCCGGCGCCACCGCCTCGGCGTCCAGCCGGTTCCAGGCCGGCAGCCCGCGGGCCAGCAATAGCTGCAGGTTCTGCAGCACCGTGAGCGCCTCGAAGGTCTGCGCCACCTGGAAGGTGCGCGCCACACCGCGCCGCAGGCGCTGCGCCGGCGGCAGGCCGTCGATGCGCTGCCCGTTCCAGCGCACCTCGCCGGCCGTCAGCGCGTGCTGGCCCGCGATGCAGGCGAAGCTGGTGGACTTGCCGGCGCCGTTCGGGCCGATCAGGGCCACACACTCGCCCGGCACCATCTCGAAGCTCAGGCCCCGCACCGCCTGCACGCCGCCGAAATGCTTGACGAGGCCGCGCACCTGCAGCATCAGCCGGCCCTCCGCTTCAGGGGCACCAGCCGCCCGAGCAGGCCCGACGGCGACAGCACCATGATGAGCATCACGAACACCCCCAGCGCCCCGCGCCAGTAGTCGAAGCCGCCCCCCAGTTCGGCGCCGGCCCAGGTCAGCACCGCGCTGCCAACGGCCGCGCCCCAGAGCTGGTGCGCGCCGCCGAGCAGCACCACCAGCAGCGCATCGACCGAGGTCGACACCGCCGCCACCGAGGGAAACACTGCGCCCTTGTGGGCCGCGAACAGCCCGCCGGCCAGCCCCGCGAGCACGGCGCTCTCGACGAAGATGCGGTACTTGATCCAGCTCACCGGCAGGCCCGAGGCCGCCGCGCGCTGCGGCGCATCGCGCACGGCCTGCAGGGCGGCGCCGAAACTCGAACCGCTGAGCCGGCCCAGCGCCACCACGCTGAGCAGCGCCAGCCCGGCCAGCAGCGCGTAGAACAGCGTCGCGGTATCGGCCGTCACCAGCGTCAGGCCGATCACGCCGTTGTCGCCGCCGGTCAGCCCCACCCATTGCGTGGCCGCGGCCCACACCACCTGCGCCAGTGCCAGCGACAGCATGGCGAGGTAGACGCCGCCGCTGCGCACCACGGCCGCGCCGAACACCGCCGCCACGGCCAGCGCCATGCCGCAGCCGGCGGTCAGCGCCAGCGGCAGCGGCGCGCCCCAGTGCGCATGCGACAGAGCCGCGCCATATGCGCCCAGCGCGAAGAACGCCGCATGGCCGAAGCTCACGAGGCCGCCCAGCGCCATCATGGCCTGCAGGCTGACGCCGAAGATCATCAGGATCAGCGCATCGGCGGCCAGTGCCCGCCCATAGTCGCCGCTCCACCAGGCCAGGCCGCAGCCCACGGCGAACGCTATGAAAACAATAGCACTCCAGGTCCGCCCGACGGGGACCTTCATGAACTTTTGCACCAATTCACGCGGGCCGGCGTCCAGCGGCAGCCCCAGCAGGCCGCGCGGGCGCAGGGCCAGCACCACGCCCATGGCCAGGAACACCAGCACCAGCGTGGCCTGCGGAAACAGGCTCACGCCGAAGGCATGGACCAGCCCGATCAGCAGCGCCGCCAGGAACGCGCCGCCAATGCTGCCCAGGCCCCCGGTGACCACGACCACGAAGGTTTCCACGATCACGTTCATGTCCATCTGCAGGTGGGCCGGCTCCCGCGGCAGCTGCAGCGCGCCGCCCAGGCCGGCCAGCGCGCAGCCCAGCACCACGGCGCCCAGCATCAGCGGCTTCGGGTTCACGCCCAGCGCGTCGAGCATGTGGCGGTCCTGCGTGGCGGCGCGCAGGCGCCGGCCGAAGCGCGCGCGCGACAGCAGCAGGTGCAGGCCCAGCCAGACCAGCGGGCCCAGCGCGATCGTGACGAGCTGCCAGGCGGGAAAATACTCGCCGCCCAGCTCCACCGAGCCCTTGAGGCCGGGAAAGCGCGGCGCGAACACCTCACCCGGGCCGAAGGCCCAGCGCATCGCATCGTGCATGGCCAGCGTCAGCCCGAACGTGGCCACGAGCTGGTACAGCTCGGGCGCGCCCGCCAGCCGGCGCAGCAGCAGGAACTCGGCCACGGCCCCGGCCAGGGCGGCGCAGGCCGCGCCCAGCAGCATGGCCAGCGCGTAGAGCGCGGCGCTCTCGCCCCAGGCCGGAAACCAGTCGGTGACCCAGTGCGCGGTGAACAGCGCGCCCAGCATGAAGAAACTGCCGTGCGCGAAGTTGACGATGCGCGTGACGCCGAAGATCAGCGTCAGGCCGGCGGCCATCAGGAACAGCGTGGTCGCGTAGGACAGCCCGTTGAGAAACTGGAGGGCGGCGAAGGTCAAGCCGGCGTCACTCCAGCCAGGTCGTGAACTGCTCCACCGGCACGCGCGGCGTGTGGAAGCTGTTCACGCGCTCGGCTTCGTCGGCGTAGCCGAGCGCCATGCCGCACACCAGCAGCTCCTCGGGGCCCGCGCCGATGTGCGGCAGGATGATCCTGGCGAAGGGGTTCCAGGCCGCCTGCGGGCAGGTGTGCAGGCCGCGCGCGCGCGCGGCCACCATGATGCCCTGCAGGAACATGCCGTAGTCCACCAGCGAGCCGCGCCCCATCACGCGTTCGAGGGTGAACATCAGGCCGACCGGCGCATCGAAGAACTTGAAGTTGCGGTGATGCTGGGCATGCATCCGGTCCTTGTCGCCCTTGGTGATGCCGAGCAGCCCATACAGGCCCCAGCCGTTCTCGCGGCGGCGGTCGATGTAGGGCGACACCCATTTCTCGGGGTAGTAGTCGTAGGCCTCGCGGTACTCGGCGGCCAGCGCGGGATCGGCATAGACCGCGTCATGCGCGGCGCAGACCTTCTGGACCAGGCTGTCGCGACTCTCGCCCTGCAGCACGTAAACCTTCCACGGCTGGGTGTTGGTGCCGCTGGCCGCGCGGCTGGCCACGCGCAGGATGTCGGTGATCTGCTCGCGCGGCACGACGCGAGGCAGAAAGGCGCGCGCCGAGAAGCGGCTCTCGATGGCCGCGTCCACGCTGGCCGGATCTTCGACAACGGTACTGACCTGCAATGACTTCACGCGAGTTTCTCCAGAACGGATTGAAGGGCGGCCGGCAGCGGCACCGGGCGGCGGCTGGCCTTGTCCACATACACATGCACGAAATGGCCTTTGGCCGCAGTCAGCGGCTCGCCCTCGGCGAACAGGCCGACCTCGTAGCGCACACTCGAGCGCCCCCGATGCGCCACGCGCAGGCCGGCATCCACGTTCTGCGGAAAGGCCAGCGAAGCGAAGTAGTTGCACTGGGTCTCGATCACCAGGCCGATGGTGTCGCCCTGATGGATGTCGAGCACGCCCTGCTCGATCAGGTGCGCATTGACCACCGTGTCGAACCAGCTGTAGTAGACGACGTTGTTGACATGGCCGTAGGCGTCGTTGTCCATCCAGCGGGTGCCGATGCGGCGAAACGCCTTGTAGGCGCTGCGCGGCTCGGGCTGGGGTTTCGGGGGAATGGTCTCGCTCATCGGGCCTGATTCTGCCAGCGCCCGGGCCTCGGGGCCGGCTCAGGCGGCAGGGTGATCTGGGCCGGCTCATGAACCAGCGCCGGCTGGCCACCGGGAAACGCGGGCCTTCGGGCAGCGACACGATGAAGCAGCCCCTGTGGCATGCGAGCCTGCCGGCATTGTGTCCGGCCCATGAAAACCGCGGCCTCTAGGAGTTCGTCTCTAAATTGCTGCATTGCAGCATAAAGGGCTTGCAAAGAGCCGGCGCCGCCCTATACTTCGATCCATGCTGCACTGCAACATAAATCGGTCCCAAGCCGTAGCTCAGCGCAGTTAGTGACAGTCCACCAACCCCTCTCATTGGAGTTTCATATGTCTCTTACCGCTGAACAAATCCTGGCCGCCCAGAAAGCCAACGTCGAAACCCTGTTCGGTCTGACCAGCAAGGCCTTCGAAGGCGTCGAAAAACTGGTTGAACTGAACGTGACCGCCTCCAAGGCCGCCCTGAGCGAAGCCGCCGGCCACACCCAGGCCGTGCTGGGCGTGAAGGATGCCCAGGAGCTGCTGGCCCTGCAGGCCTCCCTGTTCCAGCCCCTGGCTGAAAAGACCGCCGCCTACAGCCGCCACCTGTATGACATCGCTTCGAGCACGGGCGCCGAATTCGGCAAGGCTTTCGAAGCCAAGACCGCCGAAGCCCAGAAGGCCTTCGTGGGCCTGGTCGACAATGCCGCCAAGAACGCCCCCGCCGGCTCCGAAACCGCCGTGGCCGTGATGAAGAGCGCCGTGGCCGCCGCCAACAACGCGTTCGAATCCGTGCAAAAGGCCGTGAAGCAAGCGACCGACGTGGCCGAAGCCAACTTCAACGCCGTGGCCACGACCGCCGTCAACGCGGCCAAGACCACCACCGCCAAGAAGCGCTAAGCCCTCCCGCCGCAGCGGTGCCGGCCTTGAAACCGGCATCCCTGCCCCCAGTTTTTTTGTGGAGCGGGAACTCTACACATCGACGGGCATCTATTCGATACTCCCGTTGACTCGGAACCTCAGCAATGGGAGTTCCTTCAGGTTGTCTCCTCGGGTCCTTTCGATACCCTCGGGTTCAGGGATCCCTTCAAGGCCCAGTTTCACGACTGGGCCTTTTTTTATCTGGCCTTGGCCAGCAGTTCGGCCTGGAGCCTTGGCAGCAGTTGCTGCATGGCCGCGCGCCCGGCCTCGATGGCACGGCGCCGGGCCGTGAAATCGGCGCTTTTCACGCCCGCCAGCGCAGGCCGCACCACGAGGTCCGCCTCCCGCAGCTCGTAGTTGTTGATGCTCTTGCCCATGATGGCGAAGGTCTGCAACAGGATCTGCAGCGTGTCGCCGGCCGGGTTGCCCTCGGGCGCGCTGGAAATGTCCACGGCGATCACCAGCTCGGCCCCCATCTGCCGCGCAAAGCGCACCGGCACGGGCGACACCAGCCCGCCGTCCACGTACTCATGCCCCGAGATCTTCACCGGCTGGAACACCGCCGGCACGGCGCTCGAGGCCCGCACCGCCGTGCCGGTGTCGCCGCGCTGGAACAACATGCCCTGCCCGCTGTTCAGGTCGGTCGCCACGATGCCCAGCGGCAGCGCCATGTTCTCGATCAGCCGGTTGCCCACGGCGGCATTGACGTAGCGCGCCAGGGCTTCGCCGCGCAGCATGCCGCGATTGAAGAGAGGCAGCGTCCAGTCGGTGAACGCGGCCTCTTCCATGGTTTCGGCCACCTGCTGCAGCTGCGCGCCGGTCTTGCCGCTGGCGTAGAGCGAGGCCACGAGGCTGCCCGCCGAGGTGCCCACCACGTAATCGGGCCGAATCCCGGCCTCCTCCAGCACCTGGATCACGCCCACATGGGCGAAGCCGCGCGCCGCGCCGCCGCCCAGTGCCAGGCCGATCCGCGGCGGGCGCTTGGGCGTCGAGGGGGTGGCCATAGGCGGCTCGGCCGGCGCCACCTCGACCGGCTTGGAGGCGCAGCCTGCCAGCGCCAACCCCAGCAGAACGGCGCCCAGCCAGGACCAGAGCCCCTGCAAAGTGCCCTGTTTTATATTAAGAATGATTCGCGTTTGCTTTATCATGCTGCCGTTTGCATCCATTTCCAAGGAAAAGTACCCATGCTCAAACGTGCTGCCCGCCTCGCCTCCGCCGCGCTGCTGCTTTCCGCCGGCGCCGCCTCGGCCCAGGAACAGGTCGTCAACCTGTACTCGGCCCGCCACTATTCCACCGACGAGGCCCTGTACAGCAACTTCACCAAGGCAACCGGGATCAAGGTCAACCGGGTTGATTCGGACGATGCCGGCATTCTCGCGCGGCTGAAGGCCGAGGGTACCGCGTCGCCGGCCGACGTGATCCTGCTGGTCGATGCCGCCCGCCTGTACCAGGGCGAGGCCAACGGCCTGTTCCTGCCGGTCAAGTCCGCGGTGCTGGACGAGGTCATCCCCGCCAACCTGCGCAGCAAGCCGGCGGCCGACGGCGGCATTTCCTGGTTCGGCCTCTCCACCCGCGCGCGCATCGTGGTGTACGACAAGATCAAGGTCAAGAAGGAGGATGTCGACACCTACGAGAAGCTGGCCGACCCGCGCAACAAGGGCAAGCTCTGCATCCGCTCGGGCTCCCACCCTTACAACCTGAGCCTGTTCGGCGCCGTAACCGAGCACCTGGGCGACGTCAAGGCCGAAGAATGGCTCAAGGGCCTCGCCGCCAACATGGCGCGCGACCCGAAGGGCGGCGACACCGACCAGATCAAGGCCGTGGCGGCCGGCGAATGCCAGATCGCCGTCACCAACAGCTACTACCTCGCGCGCATCATGCGCTCCAGCAACCCCGAAGACCGCGTCGTGGCCGACCGCGTGGGCGTGGTCTTCCCGAACCAGAACTCCTGGGGTACCCACCTGAACATCGCCGGCGGCGCCGTGGCGAAGTATTCCAAGAACCCCGCCAACGCCGTGAAGTTCCTCGAGTACCTGGCCAGCCCCGAGGCCCAGAACTACTTCGCCAACGGCAACAACGAGTGGCCCGCCGCCAAGGGCGTGGTCACCAGCAACGCGGCCCTCAAGGCCATGACCGGCGGCTCGTTCAAGAGCGAGACCATTCCGATCAGCGCGGTGGGCGCCAACCAGACCAAGGTGCAGCAGATGCTGGACCGGGTGGGGTTCAAGTAAGGACGCGAAGCGAAGGGCCGCGCAGCGGCCGGCGAGCACGGCGCCCTCGATGAGCGTCACGCAAGTGCCCTGCCCCAGCCCGTCCCCGTGCGGGCTTTTTTGTGCGCCATAATTGACGTTAACGTAAACGTCACATCAGGAGACTTTCATGCAGATCCAGGGCAAGGTTTTCATCGTCACGGGCGGCGCTTCGGGCCTGGGCGAAGGCACGGCGCGCATGCTGGCAGCCCAAGGCGGCACCGTGGTGATCGCCGACATGCAGGCGGACAAGGGCGAGGCCGTGGCCCGCGAGATCGGCGGCGCCTTCGTGAAGTGCGACGTGAGCCAGGAGGCCGACGGCCAGGCCGTGGTGGCCAAGGCCGTGTCGCTGGGCAAGCTCATGGGCCTGGTCAACTGCGCGGGCATCGCGCCGGCCGAAAAGACGGTGGGCAAGAACGGCCCGCATTCGCTGGCGGTGTTCAGCAAGACCGTCATGGTCAACCTGGTGGGCAGCTTCAATATGATCCGCCTGGCCGCCGACGCCATGTGCAGGAACGAGCCCGAGTCCACCGGCGAGCGCGGCGTGCTGATCTCCACCGCCAGCGTGGCGGCCTACGACGGCCAGATCGGCCAGGCCGCCTACAGCGCCTCCAAGGGCGGCGTGGTGGGCATGACGCTGCCGATCGCGCGCGACCTGGCGCGCAATGGCATCCGCAACATGACCATCGCCCCCGGCATCTTCGGCACGCCCATGCTGTTCGGCATGCCCCAGGAGGTGCAGGACGCGCTGGCCGCCAGCGTGCCCTTCCCCTCGCGCCTGGGCACGCCCGAGGACTACGCCAGGCTGGCCCGGCACATCATCGAGAACGACATGCTCAACGGCGAGGTGATCCGCCTGGACGGCGCGATCCGCCTCGCGCCGCGCTGAAGCGCCGGCACGGCCTCGGCGCCTCCTGACCCGCGAACGGGTCTGCCGGGCTAATATCGCCCACGACTTCAGGAGGTGCCATGAAACATACGCTCGGCTCGATCACGGTGGCGGCCCTGCTCACCGCCTGCGCTGCCACGCCGCCCAGCTTCACCTATACCGTGCCGCCGCAGCCCGAGGGCTCCTGGGGCTACACCGACAAGCCCGGCTGGGCCACCACCCGGTTCGCCGCGGCGGCTGCCAACCCGCTGGCCACCGACGCCGGCTACCAGGTGCTCAAGGCCGGCGGCTCGGCCATCGACGCCGCGGTCGCCATGCAGATGGTGCTGACCCTGGTGGAGCCGCAATCCAGCGGCATCGGCGGCGGCGCCTTCCTGCTGCACTACAACGGCAAGGACGTCGAGGCCTTCGACGGGCGCGAGACGGCGCCCGCGGCGGCCAATGAAAAGCTCTTCCTCGGCGCCGACGGCAAGCCCCTGCCGTTCTACGACGCCGTGGTGGGCGGCCGCTCGGTCGGCGTGCCGGGCGCGGTGCGCATGCTCGAGATGGCACACCAGCAGTACGGCAGGCTGCCCTGGGCCAAGCTGTTCGAGCCTGCGATCACGCTGGCCGAGGGTGGCTTCAAGATCAGCACACGCCTTTACATGCAGATCAGGAACGACGCCCACCTCAAGAAGGACCCGGTCGCCGCCGCCTACTTCTACAAGCCCGACGGCGATGCGCGCGACGCCGGCTTCAACCTGCGCAACCCGGAACTGGCCGCCACGCTGAGGAAGATCGCCGCCGAGGGCGCCAAGGGCCTGCTCGAAGGCGAGGTGGCGCAGGCCATCGTCGACAAGGTGCAGAAACACCCCACCAACCCCGGCCAGCTCACGCTGGCCGACCTGGCCGGCTACCAGGCCCGGAAGCGCTCGCCGATCTGCCACGACTACCGGGTGAGTGCCAACGACTACCGCATCTGCGGCTTCCCGCCGCCCGGCTCGGGCGCAATTGCCATCGGCCAGATCCTGGGCATGCTGAACAACACCAACGCCGCCAGCCTGCCCTTGGCCGCCGGCTTGGGCGGCACGCCCGGCAGCAGCAGCCCGGCGCCCTCGGCCGACTGGCTGCACCTGTACACCGAGGCCTCGCGCCTGGCCTTCGCCGACCGCGCGCAGTACCTGGGCGACCCTGACTTCGTGCAGCCGCCCGCCGGCAGCTGGATGAGCCTGCTGGCGCCCGGCTACCTGGCCGAGCGCGCCCGGCTGATCGGTGCGCAGAGCATGAAGGTGGCCCAGCCCGGCGTGCCCGGCGCCGTGAAGACCAGCTACGCGCCCATGCCCGAGCAGATCGAGCACGGCACTTCGCACCTCAGCATCGTCGACGCCTATGGCAATTCGGTCGCCATGACCACGACGGTGGAAGACGCGTTTGGCGCGCGCCAGATGGTCAAGGGCTTCCTGCTGAACAACGAGCTGACCGATTTCAGCTTCGCCCCCGCCGACGCCCAGGGCCAGCCGATCGCCAACCGCGTTCAGCCCGGCAAGCGTCCGCGCTCCTCGATGGCACCCACCCTGGTGTTCGACAAGGCCACCGGCCAGCTCGTGATGAGCACCGGCAGCATGGGCGGCCCGCTGATCATCCACTCCACGGCCAAGACGCTGTACGGCGTGCTCAACTGGGGCCTGCTGCCGCAGCAGGCGGTCAACCTGCCCAACTTCGGCACCTTCAACGGGCCCACGCTGCTGGAGCAGAACCGCTTCCCGCCGGCCACGGTGCAGGCGCTGCAGGCCCGCGGCCACGAGGTGCGCGAGCAGGAACTGGGCAGCGGTGTGCAGGCCATCACGCGCGGCCAGATCCACGGCCAGCCGGTGTGGCTCGGCGGCGCCGATCCGCGCCGCGAAGGCACCGTGGAAGGCGACTGAACGCTTTTTTTGAACTAAATCAGCCCAATGTCCAGGCGGGGTGGTCATTCCTTGCTATTAAAAGAGGAGCAACCGCCCAGTACAGCCTCACTCCGGCTGGATGCCGGCGTCGCGGATCTGGCGGCCCCACTTGTCGAGCTGGTCGCGCACGAAGCGCTGGAACGGCTCGCCGGTCGGCAGGCCGGGCTCCATGCCCATGATGCGCAGGCGCTCGATCAGGTCGGTCGGTCCGCTGGTGCGGCTCATGGGCGCACCCACGACCAGCGCGAAGGCGATGCCCTGCAGCACCAGCGGCGCCGCCACCGAGAGCGTGTCGGGCGCGGTCAGCGTGTGTTCGGTGTGCGCGGCAGCGGCAGCCGCGGCACCAGGGCGCGGCGTTCCGGCTCGCCGGAGCGGTCGAATCTCAAAAAAAGGGAGTGGCCGGCCCGTCAGGCCGCGGCGCCGGGGCCGGCAGCGGCGTCCGGCAGCACCAGCCAGAAGGCGGCGCCGCCCCCCTCCACGGGCTCGGCCCACAGCTGCCCGCCGTGGCGCTGCGCCAGTTGGTGGGCCACGAACAGGCCCAGGCCCAGGCCGTCGAACGCCTCGCCATGCGGGCGCTGCAGCGGCTGGAACAGCCGGGCCCGGTCCTTGGCCGCGAGGCCGATGCCGTTGTCCAGCACGCCGTAGTGCGTGGCGCCGCCCTCGCGCCGCCACTCGATGCGGACGGCCGGCTCGGCGGTGTCCCGCGTGAACTTGCGCGCGTTGTCCAGCAACTGGCGCCAGACGTGGGCTAGCAACACGCCGTCGCCCTGCGCGGCGGGCAGCCCCGGCTGCACGCTCACGCGGGTGGGCGCAGCCGGCGGTGCGTCGGCCGCGAACAGCTCGTCCACCATCGCGGCCACCAGGGCGGCCATGTCGACTGTCTCGGGCTGCAGCGGCTGGCGCAGCAGCCGCGCCGCTGTGCGCCAGGCGGTCACGAGCTGGGTGGTCTCGCGCGTGGTGTCGCTCATCGTCGCGATGTACTCGCGCCCCTTGTCGTCCAGCGCGGGGCCGAACTTCAGCTCCAGCAGGCGGGCGTAGCCAGCCACCACGCCGAGCGAGGAACGAATGTCGTGGGCCATCGCGGCGTCCAGCGCCTCGAAGGGCGACGCCGGCGCGCCGGCCGCGGGCTGCGGCGGCGGTATGGCCAGCGCCGGGGCATCGGCCACGTCGAGCCGCACGCGCCGGCCGGGCCGGCCCGCGCCCAGGGCCGCGTCGGGCGCCATCGCGGGCGCCTCGGCCGGCGGCGGGACGGGCGGGCGGCGCAGCCAGCGCGCCAGCACGGCCAGCAACTGCTCCTCGTCGATCGGCTTGGCCACGTGGTCGTCCATGCCGGCCGCCAGGCAGCGCTCGCGGTCGCCGACCAGGGCGTTGGCCGTCATCGCCACCACCGGCAGCGCACGGTAGCGCTCGAGCTGGCGGATCGCCTGCGTGGCAGTGATGCCATCCATCACCGGCATCTGCAGGTCCATGAAGACGAGGTCCCAGGTGCCGTCCGGCGCCGCCTGCAGCCGCTCCAGCGCCTGCTGGCCGTTGCCGGCCACGTCCACCTGGATGCCGCGCAGCTCCAGCAGGCCCACCACCACCTCCTGGTTGGCCGGGTTGTCCTCCACCAGCAGCACCCGCGCCGCGTCGTAGGCCGCGGCGGCGGCCGGCTCGCCGGCGGCGGCCCGGCCCGCGGGGGGCCGCGCCGGGCCGCGCCCCAGCGCGCCGACCAGGGCGTCGAACACCAGCGAGGGGCTCACGGGCTTGATCAGCACCTCGCGCACGCCGGCGGCGCGAGCGCCGCTGATGACCTCCTCGCGGTTGAAGGCGGTGACCAGCAGCACCTCGGGCCGGCGCCCGAGCGGCAGGCGCGCCAGCTCGCGCGCGGCCTCGATGCCGTCCATCTCCGGCATCTGCCAGTCCAGCAGCACGAGGTCGAAGGGCCGGCCCTGGGCGTCGGCCTGGGCCACCAGCGCCAGGGCCGCGCGGCCGGCGTCGGCCTGGACCACCTCGAACTTCATGCGCAGCAGCATGTCGACGATCACGGCGCGCGCGCGGGCGCTGTCGTCCACCACCAGGATGCGCCGACCCTTGAGCCCGCCGTTGGTGACCAGCGCGCGAGCGCGCTGCGCCGAGCGCCCGAAGCGGGCCGTGAACCAGAACGTGGCGCCCTCGCCCAGCGCGCTCTCCACGCCAATCTCGCCGCCCATCAGCCCCGTGAGGTGGCGGGAGATCGCCAGCCCCAGCCCGGTGCCGCCGAAGCGGCGCGTGGTGGAGGCGTCGGCCTGCTCGAACGACTGGAACATCCGCTCCTGCTGCTCGGGCGACAGGCCGATGCCGGTGTCGGTGACGGCGAAGCGCAGCACGACGCCGTCGGCCGTCTCCTGCGCCACGCGCACGGTGATGGCCACCTCGCCCTGGTCGGTGAACTTGACGGCGTTGTTGGCCAGGTTCATCAGGACCTGGCCCAGGCGCATCGGGTCGCCTTGCAGCATCTTGGGCACGTGCTCGTCGACGTCGATCACCACCTCGAGCCCCTTGGCGCCGGCCTTCTCATTGACGAGGTCGCCGACGCCGGACAGCACCTGCTCGAGCTCAAAATCCACGCTGTCCACCGCGAGCTTGCCGGCCTCGATCTTGGACAGGTCGAGGATGTCGTTGAGGATGCCCAGCAGGTGCCGCCCCGCCTGCAGGCTCTTCTCGAGGTAGCCACGCTGGCGCGTGTCCAGCGGCCCCTTGAGCGCGAGCTGGGTCATGCCCAGCATCGCGTTCATCGGCGTGCGGATCTCGTGGCTCATGTTCGCCAGGAACTGCGACTTGGCGCGCGTCGCCTCCTCGGCCGCGTCGCGCGCCTCGCGGCTGGCCGCGGCCGCCTCGTGCTGGATGTCGTGCGCCCGCGCCAGCTCGCTGTAGAGCACGGCATTGTCCAGCAGCAGCACGATCAGGATGAACGAGGCTGCCAGGATGCCGTAGACCCGCCCGAAGTACCAGCCCACGTCGTAGCGCGCGCCGTTGAACACGGCCGCCAGCGCCACGTCGAACACCCAGGCGAACATCACGACCATCAGCCACAGGTCCAGCACCGAGCGCGGCCGCCGGCGCCACAGCAGCGGCACCGACACCAGGCCCAGCACCCAGGTGGCAGAGGCTGCCAGCTGCTTGGCCGCCGCGTCGTAGTCGCCGCTCATGATGACCGGCAGCAGCCCGTGGCCCTGCGTGACCAGGGCCACGCACAGCAGCGCCGCCGCCAGCACGAGCGCGCAGCACAGGCCGATCGCCGGCAGGGCCGACGGCCGCTGGCCGCTGGCGAACACCTCCTCGCGCGGGTCCATCAGCGCATAGGCCACCACCAGCGACGGAAAGCCGCCGTGCCAGAGGAAGTAGAGCCAGGCCGTCGTCTGCGGCCCGCCGCCGGGCAGCCCCCCTTGCAGGAACAGCCCCGGAAAGCTCAGCGCGTGGGCCACCGCCATCAAGGCGCTGAACAGGTAGGCCGACGCCAGCACCAGCAGGCCGCGCGAGCGCCAGGTCGCGTACTGGCCGAACAGCAGCGTGGCCGTGGAGATCTCGCCGAGCACCAGCGCCGACTGGTACGCCGGCAGAAAGGCGGGCATGGGCCCGAGCAGCGTCTTGGCGAACGGCACGATCGCCAGGAACACGATGGCCGACACCAGCACCACGGCCAGCGCCCGCTGGTGCTCGCGGCGGCCAGCCGGCAGCGTGGACAACTGGGTGGAGTGGTGGCTCGCCCGGGGCGCCTGCGCCGCCATCGTGTCCGCCAGGAGGGGTGAGACGGCGCTCATCGACTAGGGCCCGCCCGCGGTGTCGCCGCCCTGCGGCTGGAGGCTGCGGGCCACCGCACGCAGGTCGTCCAGCAGCGGCTCGGCCGAGGGGTAGCGCGCCGCCGGCTTCTTGGCCATGAGCCGGTCCAGGATCGGCTGCAGCGCCGCCGCCTGCGCCGGCAGCGTGGGCAGCGGCGCCTTGAAGTGCGTCGACAGCAGCTCCATCAGCGACTTGCCGTTGTACGGCCGCTCGCCCGCCACCAGCTCGTACAGCAGCACGCCCAGGCTGTAGAGGTCGGAGCGGGGGGTCACGGCCTCGCCCGAGATCTGCTCGGGGCTCATGTAGGACGGCGAGCCCAGCAGTTCGCCCTTGACGGTCAGCTCGGGCTGGCTGGCCGCCGCCGCGCCGGCCTGCTTGGCCACCCCGAAGTCGGCCAGCACCACGTCGCCGTTGGCGCGCACCATGAGGTTCTCGGGCTTGAGGTCGCGGTGCACGATGCCCAGGCGGTGGATCGCGGCCAGCGCGTCCGCCACCTGGATGAGGATACGCACCGCCTGCGCCGGCGCCAGCGCACCCTTCATCTGGCTGCGCAGGTCGCCGTTCTCGAAGTACTCCATGACGATGTAGGCCATGTCGTCCGAGAAGCCGCGGTTGAAGATCCGCACCACGTGCGGGTGCGAGATGGCCGACAGCAGCGAGCACTCGCGCATGAAGCGCCCCGTGGGTTCCTCAGCCTGAGGGTCGAGCCCCAGCACCTTGAGCACCACGAGGTCGTCGTGCGCCTCGCGCCGCGCCAGGTAGACCGTGGACATGCCGCCCACCCCCAGGCGGCGCAGCACCCGGTAGCCTTCCAGGCGCAGCGGCGGCGCGTCGGCCGGGAACTCGCTGCGGCGCAGCTCGGCCAGCTTGTCGTGCAGCGCCTCCTTGACGGCGCGGGCCGCCTGGTCGGCGTGCTCGCGCACCTCGCGCTGCAGCCGCGCGGCCACCCCGCCATCCGGCCCCGCGGAACCGCCGCCGCCGGCCTGCCGGCCCAGCGCGAGCGTGTGCTCGAACGCCGTGGCTGAAGCGCCGTCCGGCCCCAGCGTGGCCTCGGCCCCGCTTTTTGCCGGGGCCGACAGCCCCAGCACCTCGCGCACCTCGATGGGCGCCGCCGAGCCGCGCAGCGCGAGGGTCGAGGCCGCGCCGACGCGCGCATCCGCGCCGACCGCCCGCACCACTGCGCCGCTGGTCGCAATGCGCCAGCCGAGCGCCTGTCCGGCGTTCTCCAGCCGCGAGGCGATCTGCACCGCCTCGCCGGCCAGCGTGGCCTCCGCGCCGCCCTGCGCGCGGCCGGCATAGCTGAGCGCGACATCGCCGCAGTGCACGCCGATGCCGACCTTGAACGGCGGCAGCCGCGCGTCCTGGAAGGTGGAGGCCACCCAGTCGGCCATGCCCTGCGCCATCTCGGCCATCTCGGTGGCGGCCTCCAACGCGCGGTGCGACGGGCTGCCGGGCTGCCGCACATCGACCGGGAACACTGCCATCACCCCGTTGCCCATGAGCTTGAGGTGCTGTCCGCCGTGGGCCAGGATCGGCACGCTGGCGCGCTCCAGATAGGTCGAGAGCAGCCGCGCCACGTCCGGCGACGGCAGCTTCTCGGCGATCGAGGTGAAGCCGCGGATGTCGGCCACCAGCACGGCGGCGTCCGCCAGCACCTGGTCGGCCGGCGCCGGCGTCACGTCCGGCACCAGCGCGACCTCGTCGCCCGAGATGCTGCCGGCAAAGCGGTTGCGCAGCGACGATTCGCCACTGCGCGCGGCCGTGTCCTTGATGACCTCCAACCGGCCGCGGCGGCGGATCAGGCCGTTCACCGCCTCCACCAGCTCCTCGCGCGTGAAGGGCTTGGTGAGGTAGTCATCGGCGCCCAGCGACATGCCCAGCCGCATGCTGTTGCGCGAGCCCTGGGCGGTCAGCATCATGACCTGGGCCGAGGCCAGCCGCTCGTCGGCCTTCAGCGCCTCCAGCACGTCGAAGCCGTTGAGTTCGGGCATGTCGACATCGCAGATCACGATGTCCGGGCACACCAGCGCCGCCTGCTCCAGCGCCAGGCGCCCATTGGAAGCCGAGGCCAGCCGGATTTCCGGGCTGGCCAGATAGCGCATGGCCTGGTTGCGGACGCCTTCATCGTCGTCCACGATCAACACGGTCAGCATCGCACTTACCCCCTGAATACCATCGGCGGGCCCCAGGTTTCGCCTTCCCCGCGAAACCCCGTCCCCACTGACACCGCAGCGCCTGCTAGGCCGCTCCTCCTTGCTGCGGCCGGCACCCACTCGCGATTGCATCCGCCAAGCCCGGGCACTGGCGCCCCATGACGTCAGGGCGATCCGGTGTCCGCGAAGCTTCGGCAGCAGCAGGCTGCCCCGTCTGTGAGCCTTTGGCTTCTTTTGTGCCGACGGGGCAACTGCGACGACATTTTGTTACAAGGAGCGCGCTTGTCAAGCCTCCAAATTGGAAAGCTCGGGCCCTGGGAGGGGGCGCGCCAGCGGTCTCAGACGTCGATCGCCGCGGCCGAGCCGGCCTGCTTGCGCAGCTCGAACTTCTGGATCTTGCCGGTCGAGGTCTTGGGCAGCTCGCCGAACACCACGGCGCGCGGCACCTTGAAGCCCGCCAGGTGCTTCTTGCAATGCGCCACGATGGCCTCGGCCGTGGTCTGCGCGCCGGCCTTCAGCTCGACGAAGGCGCAGGGCGTCTCGCCCCACTTCGGGTCGGCCTTGGCCACCACGGCGGCGGCCAGCACGTCGGGGTGGCGGTAGAGCACGTCCTCCACCTCGATCGACGAGATGTTCTCGCCGCCCGAGATGATGATGTCCTTGCTGCGGTCCTTGATCTTGATGTAGCCGTCGGGGTACTGCACGGCAAGGTCGCCGCTGTGGAACCAGCCGCCGGCAAACGCCTCCTGCGTGGCCTGCGGGTTCTTCAGGTAGCCCTTCATCGCGATGTTGCCGCGGAACATGATCTCGCCCATGGTCTCGCCGTCCTGCGGCACGGGCTGCATCGTCTGCGGATCGAGCACGCGCGCGTCGCGCTCCAGGTGGTAGCGCACGCCCTGGCGCGCGTTGAGGCGGGCGCGCTCGCCGATGTCCAACGCGTCCCATTCGCCGTGCTTGGCACACACGGTGGCCGGGCCGTAGACCTCGGTCAGGCCATAGACATGGGTCAGGTCGAACCCCATCTGCTCCATGCCCTCGATCATCGAGGCCGGCGGCGCGGCGCCGGCCACCATGGCCTTGACGCCGGCGGGAACGCCCGCCTTCATGGCCTCGGGCGCGTTCACCAGCAGGCCATGCACGATGGGCGCGCCGCAGTAGTGCGTGACGCCGTGGTCACGGATGGCATCGAAGATGGCCTGCGCCTCGACCTTGCGCAGGCACACGTTGACGCCGGCGCGCGCCGCCACCGTCCACGGAAAGCACCAGCCGTTGCAATGGAACATGGGCAGCGTCCACAGGTAGGCCGCATGCTTGGGCATGTCCCATTCGAGGATGTTGGACAGCGCATTGAGGGCCGCGCCGCGGTGGTGGTAGACCACGCCCTTGGGGTTGCCGGTGGTGCCGCTGGTGTAGTTGAGCGCGATCGCATCCCACTCGTCGCCGGGCAGCGCCCAGGCGAACTGCGGGTCGCCGCCGGCCAGGAAGGCCTCGTAGGTGAGGCTGCCGATGCGCTGCACCGGGCCGCCATAGACCGGGTCTTCCACGTCGATCACCAGCAGCGGTTCGCTCGACTGGCGCAGCGCGAGGGCCTCGCGCATCACCCCGGCGAACTCGGGATCGACGATCACCACCCGGGCCTCGCCGTGGTCCAGCATGAAGGCCAGCGTGGGCGCGTCGAGCCGGGTGTTGAGTGCATTGAGCACCGCGCCCGCCATCGGGATGCCGAAATGCGCCTCCACCATCGGCGGCGTGTTGGGCAGCATCACGGCCACCGTGTCGTTGCGGCCCACGCCCGCCCCGCGCAGCGCGCTGGCCAGCCGGCGGCAGCGCACGTAGACCTCACCCCAGCTGCGGCGCAGCGTGCCATGGACCACCGCCAGGCGCTGCGGATAGACCTCGGCCGTGCGCTCGATGAACGACAGCGGCGACAGCGGTGCGTGGTTGGCCTCGGTGCGCGGCAGGTCCTGGTCGAAAATACGGGGCATGGTGCGGTCTCCTTGAATGGGTCTTGTGGGTGTCAGCCGCCAAGCGTAGCGGCTTTTCGGCGCGCGCCCCATTAAGTAGAAATACCGAACGGCGACCTTTCGGGGACAATCCCGGCGTGGCCATCCCCCAGTCTTTCATCCAGGAATTGCTTGCGCGCGCCGACGTGGTCGAGATCGTCGGCCGCTACGTACAGCTCAAGAAGGGCGGCGCCAATTTCATGGGGCTGTGCCCGTTCCACGGCGAGAAATCGCCCTCGTTCTCGGTCAGCCCGTCCAAGCAGTTCTACCACTGCTTCGGCTGCGGCAAGAACGGCAACGCCATCAGCTTCCTGATGGAGCACGCGGGCATGACCTTCGTGGAGGCCGTGAAGGACCTGGCCCAGCAGTACGGCCTGCAGGTGCCCGAGGACGACGCCTCGCCGCAGGACCGCGCCCGCGCCGCCGAGCAGCGGCAGAAGCAGGCCACGCTGAGCGACGTGCTCGAGAAGGCCTGCGATGCCTACAAAAAGAACCTCAAGCACTCGCCCCGCGCCGTTGGCTACTTCAAGGGCCGCGGCCTCTCGGGCGAAATCGCCAAGCGCTTCGGCCTGGGCTACGCGCCCGAGGGCTGGCGCAGCCTGGCCAGCGTGTTCCCCAGCTACGACGACCCGCTGCTGGCCGAGAGCGGCCTGGTCATCGTCAACGAGGACGAGCACTCGGGCGAGGCCAAGCGCTACGACCGCTTCCGCGACCGCGTGATGTTCCCGATCCGCAACGTCAAGGGCGAATGCATCGGCTTCGGCGGGCGGGTGCTGGGCGACGAGAAACCCAAGTACCTCAACTCGCCCGAGACCCCGGTGTTCAGCAAGGGCCGCGAACTCTACGGCCTGTTCGAGGCCCGCCAGGCGCTGCGTGAGCAGGGCTACGTGCTGGTGACCGAAGGCTACATGGACGTGGTGGCGCTGGCGCAGCTCGGCTTTCCCAACGCCGTGGCCACGCTCGGCACGGCCTGCACCTCAGACCATGTGCAGAAGCTGTTCCGCTTCACCGACAGCGTGGTGTTCAGCTTCGACGGCGACGCCGCCGGCCGGCGCGCCGCGCGCAAGGCGCTGGACGGCGCCCTGCCTTATGCCACCGACGTGCGCTCGGTCAAGTTCCTGTTCCTGCCGTCCGAGCATGACCCCGACAGCTACATCCGCGAGTTCGGCCAGGACGCGTTCGCGCGCTGCGTGGGCGAGGCCATGCCGCTGTCGCGCTTCCTGGTGGAATCGGCGCGCGAGGGCTGCGACCTCAACACCGCCGAGGGCCGCGCCCACGCCGCCAGCAATGCCCGGCCGCTGTGGAGCGCCCTGCCCGACGGCGCGCTCAAGCGGCAGTTGCTGGGCGAGATCGCCGACCTGGTGCAGCTCGGCGGCCATGAGCTGGCCGAACTGTGGAGCGGCCGCCCTGCCGGCGCCCGCCCGGGGGCGGGAAAGCGCTACGCCAAGGAGGGCTCCCGGGCTGCATCCGCCGGGGACGCCGGCGCCCCGGCCTCCAGGGCCTTCGCGCCGCGCCCGCGCCTGGGCGGCCGCGCGCTGCCGGCCAGCCGCGCCGACCACGCCGCCCGGCTGCTGCTGGCCAACGCCGCAGCCTGGGAAGCCCTGACCCATGAAGACCACACCCTGCTGTGCGAACAGCCGGCGCCGCACGGCCCACTGTTCGTCTGGCTCGACAGCCAGTTGCACGAGCATGGCCCCCTGCCCTGGGGCGCCCTGAGCGAGGCCCTGCACGAGGAGCACGAGTTCGCCGGCCTGGCGCGGCGCCTGATGGCGGGCGCCATCGCGCCCACGGCCGGCACCCCGGCCGAGCCGGCGCCGCCGCAGGAGGCGCGCCAGGAACTGCGCGCCCTGCTCGACCTGATCCTGGACGACTGGCTCAAGCAGCAGGAAACCGAGGCCCTGGCCGCCTCCGACCTGGAGCGCTACCGCGAGCTGCACGAGCGCCGACGCGCCCGGCTGGCCGCCAAATCCCCGGGCAAGGCTTGAAATTCCGCCAGGGCGGTATAATGTAGGGTTTTCTAGCGGCAAGAGCGACAGCAGCACCTCCGGGCCCGGCCAACCGTGTCATCAGCACACGACCCGCCACATCACCGCAAGGACTGCACACCAAATGTTCGCCCACCCATCTTGCCCCTGAGCGACGGCCGGAAACCCCCTTTCCGCCTGTTGTCTCGCCACCCGCGCCGGGAAGTTGTGGCGCTTGTTTGTTTCTTTGTGTCCGTTTTTGAAGTACCGAGGTCGTCCATGCCCGCTCAAAAGTCCAAGAAGCCCGTCAAGTCCGCTGCCAAGCCCGCTGCAAAAACCGTGACCCGCCCGGCCGCCCCGCCGGCCAAGGCCGCTGCCAAGGCAGCCAAGCCTGTGGCCCAGGCCGCCGCCAAGCCTGCAACGAAAGCCAAACCAGTGCCCGCATCGAAGTCTCCCGCCCCCGAAGAGCTGAAGAAAACCGCCAAAGCCGCCGCCGAAGAGGCTCCGAAGAAAAAACCCGGCCGCCCGCCCAAGGCGGCCGCCGCCGAATCCAGCGCCCCGCCCAAGGCCGGCGCCAAGCGCGGCCGCAAGCCCAAGAGCGCCGCCGCCAAGGATGACGGCGCCGAGGAAGACCTGTCCGACATCGAGGCCGAGTTCGCCGAGGAGCCCGCCGCCACCGAGACCCCGGAGAAGGTCAAGCCGCTGCGCATGAAGATCAGCAAGGCCAAGGAACGGGCCTTGATGAAGGAATTCGGCCTGGACGAAACCGTGCTGTCCGAAGAAGACATGGCCAAGCGCCGCCAGCGCCTGAAGACGCTGATCACGCTGGGCAAGACCCGCGGCTACCTGACCCAGGTCGAAATCTCCGACCACCTGCCCGACAAGCTGGTGGATGCCGAGACCATGGAAGTCGTGGTCACCATGCTGAACGACCTCGGCGTGGCCGTGTACGAGCAGACGCCCGACGCCGAGACCCTGTTCCAGAACAACGTGACGCCCACCGCCGCCACGGTGGAAGAGGCCGAGGAAGAAGCCGAAGCCGCCCTGTCCACCGTGGACAGCGAATTCGGCCGCACCACCGACCCGGTGCGCATGTACATGCGCGAGATGGGCACGGTGGAGCTGCTCACGCGCGAAGGCGAGATCGAGATCGCCAAGCGCATCGAGGGCGGCCTGATGCGCATGATGGAAGCCATCAGTGCCTCGCCCGCCACGATTGCCGAGGTGTTCCGCCTGGCCGACGAGATCCGTGAAGGCAAGGTGGTGATCTCCACCGTGGTGGACGGCTTCTCCAACCCGAACGAGGCCGACGACTACGTGGCCGAGGAAGACTTCGACGAGTTCGATGCCGACGACGACGACGACGGCAACGGCGGCTCCAAGGCCCTGACCAAGAAGCTCGAGGAACTCAAGCGCGAGGCGCTCAGCCGCTTCGACAAGCTGCGCGAGCTGTTCGAGAAGGTGCACAAGAGCTACGACAAGGAAGGCTACGGCAGCCCCACCTACGTGAAGGCCCAGAAGGCCCTGAGCGACGAGCTCATGACCATCCGCTTCACCGCCAAGACCATCGAGAAGCTGTGCGACATGGTGCGCGCCCAGGTGGACGACGTGCGCAAGAAGGAGCGCGAGCTGCGCCGCATCATCGTGGACAAGTGCGGCATGCCGCAGGAAACCTTCATCAAGGACTTCCCGCCCAACCTGCTCAACCTCAAGTGGGTCGAGAAGCAGGCCGCCGCCGGCAAGCCCTGGAGCACGATCATCGCGCGCAACATCCCGCCGATCCAGGAACTGCAGCAGAAGCTGATGGACCTGCAATCGCGCGTGGTGGTGCCGCTGTCCGAGCTCAAGGACATCAACAAGCGCATGAACGAAGGCGAGGCCTCGTCGCGCGACGCCAAGAAGGAAATGATCGAGGCCAATCTGCGCCTCGTGATCTCCATCGCCAAGAAGTACACCAACCGCGGCCTGCAGTTCCTCGACCTGATCCAGGAAGGCAACATCGGCCTGATGAAGGCGGTGGACAAGTTCGAATACCGCCGCGGCTACAAGTTCTCGACCTACGCCACGTGGTGGATCCGCCAGGCCATCACGCGCTCGATCGCCGACCAGGCGCGCACCATCCGCATCCCGGTACACATGATCGAGACCATCAACAAGATGAACCGCATCTCGCGCCAGCACTTGCAGGAGTTCGGCTTCGAGCCCGACGCCGGCATCCTGGCCGCAAAGATGGAGATCCCGGAAGACAAGATCCGCAAGATCATGAAGATCGCCAAGGAGCCGATCTCGATGGAAACCCCCATCGGCGACGACGACGACTCGCACCTGGGCGACTTCATCGAGGACAGCGCCAACACCGCGCCGATCGAGGCCGCGATGCAGGCCGGCCTGCGCGACGTGGTCAAGGACATCCTCGACAGCCTGACGCCGCGCGAGGCCAAGGTGCTGCGCATGCGCTTCGGCATCGAGATGAGCACCGACCACACGCTCGAAGAAGTGGGCAAGCAGTTCGACGTGACGCGCGAGCGCATCCGCCAGATCGAAGCCAAGGCGCTGCGCAAGCTCAAGCACCCGAGCCGCAGCGACAAGCTGCGCAGCTTCATCGACACGCTGTAAACGCGCGCCGCCCGCCGGCCACGTGAAAAAGGGCACCGCAAGGTGCCCTTTTTTCATTGGGGAAGCGCCGCCTCAGTCGCCCGCTGCCGGTGGCGCGGCGTCCTCAGGCGGCGGGCGAGGCGATCCCAGGCCGTCCTGCAGGAAGCTGCGCGCCTGCTCGAGGAAGGCCTGGCCCATGCGCGAGACCGGCCGGTCCCGCACCACCAGGCCGCACACCTTGATGGGCACCTTGGGGCTGAAGCGGTGGCTGCTGCTCACGCTGCCCGGGCGGTAGCGCGCAGTCAGTTCATCCACGAACCCGATGCCCAGGCCCTGGTCCACCAGCACGCTGGCCACATTGGAAAAGCGCGCCTCGATCGAAGGGTTGTAGTGGTCGCCCGCGCGCTCGAAGGCCGCATCGATCAGCGCCCCCAGCGGCGCGCCGGGCGCGGGGCCGATGAGGGTGCGCTCGCGCAGATCGAACGGCGAGAGCACGGGCTTGACCGCCAGCGGATCGCCGGGCGGGCACAGGCACATCATCTGCGCCTCGACCAGCACGTCCTGGACCAGGCTGGGCCGCGTGGGCGGGCGCATGGCCACGCCGATGTCGGCGCTGCCGCTTTCCACGTTCTCCAGCAGCTCGTCCATGCGCAGCGTCTCCAGCGCGATGCGCACGTCCGGATGGTCCTGCAGGAAGAGCCGCAGCACCGACGGCACGAGATACTGCGACAGCTCCGCGGTGGCGGCGATGCGCAATACACCGGCGCGGCCCGTGCGCAGGTCCCAGGCCTTGCGCTGGATCGCCTCGTGCACGCGAAACAGCGGCTCGGCATCGGCCAGCAGGATGCGCGCATCCGGCGTGGGCAGCAGCCGGTTGCTCACGCGGTCGAACAGCTGCACGCCGATCTTCGCCTCGGCCAGCTTGATCGCGTTGCTGACCGCAGGCTGCGACATGCCCAGCTCTTCGGCCGCGCCGATGGTGGTGCGGTAGCGCATGACGGCGCGCAACACCTCGAGCTGGCGCAGGTTGATCAGGGTGCGTGTCGATGAATCTGTCATGAAGGTGAGTGGCCCCGTTTTTCATGTGGTCTTGCTGCTGTGCAGCATGGCGCCGCATGGCGCGCCCCAAAACGGCGCGCGGGGTCTTGTGCCTGGTGCATGCTACACCACGCGGCACATATACCGAGTCCTTATAGTCGCGCCCCCAAACGGAATTGAAGCGGCGCTATCAGCGGACTTATTCTTCGGCTTACTTCTTGCTCACTTCCGAGTGGAAGATTCTACGAAGGGCTTCACCGTGTATCTCAATCGTTTGCGCTCTGCCTTGGCGCTGGTGGCAATTGCCGGAGGCGCGAGCCTGGCTCCGGTGGCTGCGACAGCCCAGAACTGCACTCCCACCATCCCCAAGAGTGAATTGATCTCCGAGGGAAAGCTCATGCTTTCCACCAACCCGACGCTGCGCCCGCTGCAGTACATCGACACCACCGGCGAGCTCAAGGGCATGAACGTCGAGCTGGCCAACGAGATCGCCAAGCGCCTGTGCCTGAAGGCCGAGCTGGTCCGCATGGACTTCCCGGCCATGATCCCCGCGCTCAAGGCCGGCCGCTTCGACGGCATCAACACCGGCATGTTCTACACCGACGAGCGCGCGAAGATGATGTGGGCCATCCCCTACGCCATGTCGGCCATCGACGTGGTGGGCGCACCCAGCACCAAGGTCGCCGTCGCTTCGCCCGAGGCGATGGAAGGCATGACCGTCGGCGTCGAGACCGATTCGTACCAGGAGCGCTGGCTGCGCACGGTCGACAAGGAAAACCAGGCCAAGGGCAAGAAGGCGATGAAGATCAACGCCTTCCCGACCGCCAGCGACGTGATGGCTGCGCTGCGCGCCGGACAGCTCGACGTGGCCGCGTTCCCCAACTACGCGGGCGGCGCCTTCGTGAAGAGCGGCATCGCCAAGATGCTGCTGCCCGCGCAGGGCGGCTCGCCGACCATGATGAGCTTCCGCTCCAAGGTCGTGGCCGACGCCGTGGTCAAGGTGTACAACGACATGGTCCAGGATGGCACCTACGACCGCATCCTGGGCGGGTACGCCATGACCCGGCTGCCGGAGCGCGTGATCGCGATCCGCGGCGAAGGCCCGAAATAAACAACCACAGGAACGCAGGACACCATGGAGTTCTTCAAGCCGGATGCCTTCCTCGGCTACCTGACCAACGGATTCCTGCTCAAGGGTGTCCTCGTCACGCTCGGCATGACGGTGGTCACCGTCATTGGCGGCATGCTGCTGGGGGTGATCGTCGCCTTCATGCGCATGGCCGCCAACCCGGCGATCAGCTATCTTGCGCGCTTCTACCTCTGGGTCTTCCGCGGCACGCCGCTGCTGATCCAGCTGGTGATCATCTACACCGGCCTGCCGCAGCTCGGCATCCGCCTGGGCGTGGTCGAGTCGTCGCTGCTGGCGCTGATCCTCAACGAAGCGGCTTACATGGCCGAGATCGTGCGCAGCGGCTTCCTGGGCGTGCCCGCCGG
Source organism: Variovorax terrae (assembly GCF_022809125.1). Taxonomy (NCBI): domain Bacteria; kingdom Pseudomonadati; phylum Pseudomonadota; class Betaproteobacteria; order Burkholderiales; family Comamonadaceae; genus Variovorax; species Variovorax terrae. The sequence goes on from NZ_JALGBI010000001.1 coordinate 2,466,865, forward strand.
GCAGCGCGAAGCGGCCGATTCGCTGGGCCTACCGCGCTGGCTCGTGGTGTGGAAGGTCACCTTCCCGCAGGCCTTCCGCCTGATGATTCCGCCGCTGGGCAATTCGATCAACGGCTTGCTCAAGTCCACCTCGATCACCTCGGTGATCTCGATGGAAGAGCTGCTGCGCCGCAGCCAGATGGTGATGCAGGAGAAGTTCGAGGTGCTGGAGGTGTTCGCCGCCGCCGCCGTGTTCTACCTCATCATGACGACCGCCTGGGGCCTGGTGCAGGCCCAGCTTGAAAAACGCTTCGGCGCGCCGATGGCGCCGCGCACATGAGACCGGCCTCGCCCGCGCTGCCGCGCAGCACGGGCGCCTCCTCCCTTCCTTCACAAACATCCATGAACAGCCACTGGCTGCGACGCCTCACCGTCGCCACCATCCTTCCCTTCCACGCTGACGGCCGCATCGACTGGGACGGCTTCACGCGCGTGCTCGGCTACTGCACGACCCAGCCCGAGGTCAGCTCCGTCTTCGTCAACGGCCACGCCGGCGAAAGCGGCGCGCTCACGCCCGATGAACGCGCCGAGGTCATCCGCTTCACACGCCGCCACATGGCACCGGGCCAATGCCTGGTGGCCGGCCTGGTGGCGCGCGACACCGCCGACGCGGTCGAGCAGGCGCGCCAGGCGCAGGACAGCGGCGCCGACGTGCTGACCGTGTTCCCGCTCGAATTCCCCGGCCTGGAGGCCGCCGCGCGCAGCCAGGCGCAGATCGCCCACGTGCGCACCATCGGCGAAGCGGTGGACACGCCGCTGGCGCTGTTCCAGTACCCGTTCGCTTCGCCTGCCACGCACGACACAGCCACGCTGGCGGCCATTGCCGCGCTGCCCCGGCTGCTCGGCATCAAGGAAGGCTCGGACAGCATGACGCTGTACGAGGACAACCTGCGCGCGACCAAGGCCGCCAACCCCGGCCTGCTGATGCTGCCGTCCAACTTCGACTGGTTCCTGCCGCAGCTCGCCGTGGGCGGCGACGGCATCCTCTCGGGCCTGGCCAGCCTGGCACCCCAGGCGCTGGCACACCTGTGGCGGGCCAGCGAGGCCCGCGACCTCAACGCCATGCGCGCCGCCAACGACGCGCTCTACCCGCTGGTGCGCGCGGTCTATGCGCTGCCGCGCTCCGACATGTATGCGCGCATCAAGGTCGCGCTGCACGACGACGGGCTGATCCGCTCGGCCTTCTCGCGCACCTGCAAGACCGTCTTCGACGACGCGCAGCGCGCCGCCCTGCGCCACGGCCTGGCCCATGCGCGCGCCCTCGCCTGAACCTCTCCCTTCCCCCGATATCCGCCAAGGACCCGCCATGATCTCGATCCAGAATGTGAACAAGTGGTACGGCGCCTATCACGCACTGCGCGACGTGTCGCTCAACGTGAGCAAGGGCGAACGCGTGGTGATCTGCGGCCCGTCGGGCTCGGGCAAATCCACGCTGATCCGCTGCATCAACCGGCTCGAATCGCACCAGCAGGGGCAGATCGTCGTCGACGGCGTGGAGCTGACCGCCAAGGCGCGCGCGCAGAACGTGGTGGCCGTGCGGCGCGAAGTCGGCATGGTGTTCCAGCAGTTCAACCTGTTTCCGCACCTCACGGTGCTGGACAACCTCATGCTCGCGCCGGTCTGGGTGCGCAAGATCTCCAGAGCCGAGGCGCGCGACACTGCCATGCACTACCTGGAGCGCGTGCGTATCGCCGAACAAGCCAACAAGTACCCCGGCCAGCTGTCGGGCGGGCAGCAGCAGCGCGTAGCCATCGCGCGATCGCTGTGCATGCAGCCCAAGGTCATGCTGTTCGATGAACCCACCTCGGCGCTCGACCCCGAGATGATCAAGGAGGTGCTGGACGTCATGACGCAACTGGCCGACGAGGGCATGACCATGATCTGCGTCACGCACGAGATGGCCTTTGCGCGCAAAGTGGCCAACACCGTGATCTTCATGGACAAGGGCGAGATCATCGAATCGGCGGCGGCCGAGGCATTCTTCACGCAGCCGCGCAGCGAGCGCACCCGCAGCTTCCTCAAGCAGGTGATGACGCACTGAAGTGCGCCGCCCTGCGGCGGCCCGCGGGGGCGGCTCAGCGCAGCGCAGCCACGCGCGCCAGCCCGGCGTCCAGGATCAGGTCGGTGTCGTTGCTGGCCAGGATGAAGCCGAAGCCCTCGGCCAGGCAGGCGCGCAGCAGCGCCGCGTCGGCGATGCCGCCCAGCCCCGCCGCCTTGCCATGCGCACGGCAGGCGGCGAGCACGGCCTGGCGCGCGGCGCGCATCTGCGCATGGTCGATCTGGCCCGCGATGCCCAGTTCCATCGACAGGTCGTTGCAGCCGATCATCAGCACATCCACGCCGGGCACGGCCGCGATGGCGTGCGCCTGGGCAATCGCTTCGGGCGATTCGAGCATGACCACGGCCATCACCTGCGGGTTGGCCTCGACCATGGCCTCATGCACCGGAAAGCGCTGGTAGCCGAACAGCGGCTGCAGCCCGAAGAAGGAGCGCCGCCCCAGCGGCGGGTACTTGACGGCAGCGGCCACGGCCCGCGCTTCGTCCACGCTGTCCACATGCGGCACCACGATGCCTTGCGCGCCGCCGTCGAGCAGGCGCGCGATGTCGTGCGAGCCCTTGCCGGCCACGCGCACGATGGCAGGCAGGCGCGCCGCCAGCCCGGCGGCGGCCAGGTCCACCGCCGTCTCCACGCCCAGCGGGCCATGCTCGAGGTCGATGAACAGGAAATCGAAGCCGCAGCGTGCGGCCAGGCCGACCGCAGCGCCGCCGCGCAGTTGCTGGAGGCCCAGCCCCAGCACGGGCCGGCCCGCCGCCAGATGGGCGGCCACGGGATTGAGATGCATGGAAGCTGGCCGCCCGTCAGAAGCCGCCGGCTTCGCCGCGGCGCACGAACTGGCCGCGCCCGGGCGTGCCGAGCCAGGCCTTCTCGTCGACGATCAGGTCGCCGCGCGAGAGCACCTTGCGCACCTTGCCGTGCACGTGGCGGCCTTCGAACAGGCTGTAGTCGCAGTTGCCGTGGTTGCCGTCATGCGTGTGCGCCGTCAGGACCTGCTCGGCCTGCGGATCGAACAGCACCAGATCGGCATCGCTGCCCACGGCGATCGTGCCCTTGCGCGGAAACAGGCCGAACAGCTTGGCCGGCGCAGTGGCCGTCAGCTCGACGAAGCGGTTGAGCGAGATGCGGCCGGTGCGCACACCGCCGTCGTAGATCACGGTCATGCGCGTCTCGATGCCGGGGGCGCCGTTGGGAATCTTCGAGAAGTCGTCCTGGCCGTACATCTTCTGGCGCACGCGGCCCATGTGGCCCTCCTTCATGCAGAACGGGCAGTGGTCGGTGGAGACGAGTTGCAGGTCGTCGGTCTTCAGCGCGGTCCACAGCGCGTCCTGCGCCTCGCGCGAGCGCAGCGGCGGGCTCATGACGTATTTGGCCAAAGAGAAGTCGTCGCTGTCGTAGACCGACTCGTCGAAGAACAGGTAGTGCGGGCAGGTTTCGGCGAACACCGGGATGCCCGAGTCGCGCGCCTCGATCACGTGGGCCAGCGCCTCCTTGGCCGACAGGTGCACGAAGTACACCGGCGCCTGCGCCAGCTCGGCCAGCTTGATGCCGCGGTGCGTGGCCTCGCCCTCCAAAATGGACGGCCGCGTGAGCGCGTGGTACCTGGGCGAGGTGTGGCCCTGCGCCAGCGCCTCGCGGATCAGCAGGTCGATCACCGTGCCGTTCTCGGCGTGCAGCGCGATCATGCCGCCGTGCTCGCCCACCATGCGCATGGCGCGGAAGATCGCGGCGTCGTCCACCATCACCGTGCCCAGGTAGGCCATGAACATCTTGAAGCTGCTCACCCCTTCGTGGCGGATGGCATGGCGCATGTCGCCCAGCACCGCGTCGTCCACGTGCGTAACGATGACGTGGAAGCCGTAGTCGATGCTGGCGCCGGCCTCGGCCTTCGCCTGGGCCCGCGTGATCGCGTCCATCGGGCTCGTGCCCTGGTTCTGGAACGCGAAGTCGATGATGGTGGTGGTGCCGCCGAAGGCCGCGGCGCGCGTGCCCGACTCGAAATCGTCGCAGGTGGTGGAGTCGCCGAAGGTGTTCTCCAGGTGCGTGTGGCAGTCCACACCGCCGGGGAAGACCATCAGGCCCGTGGCGTCGATCACGCGCACCTCGGGCCCGACGTTCAGCTGGCGGCCGATGGCGGCGATCCTGCCGTCCTCGATCAGGAGGTCGGCGTGGTAGTCGTCGACCGCCGTGACGATGCGGCCATGGCGGATCAGGGTGGTGGTGCTCATGTCGGCGTCCTTCAGGCGGGCGCGAGGCCGGCCGCGCGCAGCGCCTGGCGCAGCATCTCGGTTTCGGTGGCAGGCAGCGGCCCCATGGGTGCGCGCATGCGGTCGCTGGGAATGCGGCCCAGCAGCATCAGGCAGGTCTTCAGGCGCGCCGTGGCATGGCCGCCGGGCGCCGTGCCGTAGACCGCCTTGGCCAGCGGGTAGATGCGGTCGTTGAAGCCGCGCGCCGCGGCCAGGTCGCCCGCCTGCATGGCGCGGTAGAGCCCGACGATGAGCTCGGGCGCCACGCAGGCCAGGCTCACCTGGCTGCCCTCGGTGCCCAGCGCGAAGCAGGTGAACAGGTGCTCGTCGCCCGAGGCCATCATCAGCACGTGCGGCGCGGCCTGGCGCACCAGGCGCTGGTGCGCTTCGTAAGCCGCGGTCTCCCAGCTGCCCTCCTTGACGCCCACCACGTTCGGAAGCCGCACCAGGCGCGCCAGCACCTCGGGCGTGTAGGCCAGCCTGCCCGCGCCAACACCGGCCTGGTAGAGAAACAGCGGCAGGCCGCTGGTTTCGGTGGCCATGCGGTGATGCCGCACGGCCACTTCGCTGTCCTGCGACACGGCCCAGGAAAACGGCGGAAAGATCAGCACGGCATCGGCCCCCGCGGCCTCGGCATCCTCCACGTGGCGGCGCGCCTCGCGGCTGTCCTCGGCGTGGATGCCGCACACCAGCAGCGTGCCCGGCGGGCATTCGGCGCGCGCGATCTCCAACACGCGGCGCTTGTCCTCGCGCGCCAGCATGAAGTTCTCGCCGGCATGGCCGTTGAGCAGCAGGCCGGTCATGCCGTCGGCGCCGGCCACGGCGCGCAGGTGCTGCGCGAGCGTGGCCTCGTCGATGGAATCATCCTCGTTCAGCGGGCAGATGGTGGCGGCGTAGATGCCGCGAAAGCGGGCAATGGGCTGGGGTGTCATGCGGAAGGTTGGAGTGGCAACAAGCTGCAGCCACCATAGCGCGCGGGCCTCGCGCAGGTCAATCAGAAACCGGGGCGCGACTATAAGCGCCGGCCATAGCAGCCGGCACCGGCGCAGGCCTCTCGCGGCCGCCGCGCGTATGCAGCCGGCTGATAGTCGGGCCGCCATATCTAATAGGCCGAACACCCCCGCAAACAGCGCCCCTCCGCTATTCTGAAAAAGCGCCACAGGTCCCTCGCGACGCCATGCAAGGCAGCCGCCCTGCGCCGCTTTTTTTGGAGTCTCCATGCTGTCCGGAATCAGGGTCATCAGCTTCAACCATTTTCATGCCGGCCCGGTGGCCGCGCAGTTTCTTGCCGACCTGGGTGCCGACGTGATCGCCGTCGAACCGGTGGACGGCGCCTTCCACCGCAACTGGGCCGTCGCCAATCGCTTCGTCGCCGGGCAGAGCGTGAACCTGCTGACCAGCGGCCGCAACAAGCGCAGCCTGGCGCTGGACATGAAGTCGGCCGAGGGCAAGGCCATCGCGCGCCGGCTGCTCGAAGGCGCCGACGTCGTGATGGAGAACTTCCGGCCCGGTGCCATGGACCGCATGGGCTTTGGCTATGAGCAGGTCAAGGCCTTCAACCCGGGCGTGGTCTACGCCTCTGTCAGCGGCTACGGCGCCAGCGGCCCCGACCGCGACATGCCCGGCCAGGACCTGCTGCTGCAGGCGCGCTCGGGCCTGGCCGCGCGCACCGGCCGCGCCGACGGCGCACCCACCCCCACCGGCCCGGTCATCGTCGACCAGCACGCCGCCTCGCTGCTGGCCATGGGCATCCTGGCGGCGCTGCTGGGCCGCGTGAAAAGCGGCAAGGGCTGCCTGGTGGAGGGCAGCCTGCTGCAGTCCGCCATCGACCTGCAGTCCGAATCGCTCACGGCCTGGCTCAACGGCGCGCCCAGTGACACGCCGCGCGGGCGCCATGGCCTGGCCAGCTGGTGCAGCGCGGGGCCCTCGGGCATCCACGCCACGGCCGACGGCTGGCTGGCCATCTCGATGGCATCGCCGGCCGACCTGGCGGCCGCGCTCGACCTGCCGGCGCTGGCCACCCTGCCCGCCTCGGCCAGCTTCAGCCAGCGCGACGAGATCACGCGCCTGGTCGCCGAGCGGCTGGCGCACAAGACCACGGCCGAGTGGCTGCCCGCGCTGCAGCAGCAGGCCATCTGGCACATGCCCGTGAAGGACTACGACGACCTGCGCGGTGACGCGCAACTCGCGCATCTGGGCGCCTTCGTCGACACCCCCGGCGCCGAGGGCGAGCAGGTCACGCTGCTGGCCCATCCGCTGCGCTACGACGGCGCCGCCCCGCCCCTGCGCCTGGTGCCGCAGAAGCTGGGCGCGCAGACGCGCGACATCCTGTCCGAAGCCGGCTATGACGCGCAGCAGATCGAGGCCTTCGTGCAGTCGCGCGTGGTGGCCGCGGCCACGGCCTGAAGGAGCGCGCCATGAAGATCAAGATGAAAGTGGTGAGCTTCTGCCACTACCTGCAAGGCCCGGCCTGCACGCAGTACCTGGCCGACATGGGCGCCGAGGTGGTGAAGATCGAGCCGCTGGCCGGCGCGTTCGAGCGCCACTGGTCGGGCGGCAACTCGTGGGTCAACGGCGTGAGCGCGTTCCTGATGTCGGCCAACCGCAATGCCGAAAGCCTGGCGGTCGACCTCAAGCAGCCGCAGGGGCGCGACCTGGTGCTGCGCCTGATCGATGACGCCGACGTGGTGATCGAGAACTTCCGCCCCGGCGTGCTCGACCGGCTGGGCCTGGGCTTCGACACGCTGCGCCAGCGCCAGCCCTCGCTCATCCTGGCCTCGGCCAGCGGCCTGGGCCGCACCGGCCCCGCGGCCTCGCGCCCGGGGCAGGACCTGCTGATGCAGGCGCGCTCGGGCCTGATCGCCGCCACCGGCGGCGGCGCCAACGGCCCCAGCGCCGTGGGCGCCGCGGTGGTCGACCAGCACGGCGGCGCGCTGCTGGCCATGGGCATCCTCGGCGCCTACGTTCGCCGCCTGCAGACCGGTGAAGGCACGCTGGTGGAGAGCAGCCTGTTCGCAGCCGGCATCGACCTGCAGACCGAGGCGCTGACCAAGTACTACGCCGTGAAGGACCGCCCCGACGTGTTCACGCGCGACCGCCATGTGGGCAGTTGGTACCACGACGCGCCCTATGGCGTCTACGCGCTGGCCGACGCCCACCTGGTGCTGTCCATGAACGACCCGGTGAAGCTGGCCGCCGCGCTGAACAGCGACGCGCTGCGCGCGCTGCAGGCGATCGACCGCTACGCCGAGCGCGACCGCTATGCGCAGGCCGTGGCCGCCGAGCTGCGCACGCGCCGCTTCGACGACGTTTCGCCGGTCTTCGACGCGCACGCCATCTGGCACGAGCGCGTGCGCGACTACGACGACCTGCTGCAGGACCCGCAGGCCATCCACAACGAGGCCTTCCGCGAAATCGACGTGCCGGGCGGCGGCCGTGCGCTGCTGGTCAACCACCCGCTGCGCTACGACGGCGCGCTGCCGGCCTATCGCCGCATGCCGTTCCACGCCGGCCAGGACAGCCTGGCCATCCTGCGCCGCCTGGGCCTGAGCGAGGCCCAGTGCCAGGCGCTCATTGATGCTCAGGTCGTCGGCGTTCCGGCGCCCGCCCCCTGATCTCCCCACCCTTTCTTCACCCCCTTCACACCATGCTCGACTACTCCATTCCTTCCGAGACCCAGCTGCTGCTGGACACCGTGCGCCGCTTCGTGGTGCAGGAAGTCCAACCGCTCGAAGCCGAAACCGAGGCCCTCGGGCGCGTGCCGCCCGAAGCGCTGCAGCGCGTGCGCAAGCAGGCGCAGGATCTGGGCCTGTTTGCCATGAACATGCCCGAGGACACCGGTGGCGGCGGCTTGAGCCACGTCGACATGTGCCTGGTCGAGGAAGAGCTCGGCAAGACCTCGGACGCGCTGATCCGCCGCATCTTCGGCCAGGTCTACCCGATGCTGCTGGCCTGCCGGGGCGAGCAGCGCGAGAAGTACCTGCTGCCCACGGTGCGCGGCGAGAAGATCTGCGCCATGGCCATCACCGAGCCCGGCGCGGGCTCGGACGCCGCGGCCATCAGCACCACCGCCACGCAGGACGGCGACCACTGGGTGCTCAACGGCCGCAAGCATTTCATCAGCGACGGCGACATCGCCGACTACGTGATCGTGATGGCCGTGCACGACAAGGAGAAACGCGCGCGCGGCGGCATCTCGCTGTTCCTCGTGGACAAGGGCACGCCCGGCTTCGAGGTGACCAGCGTGCAGCCGATGATGGGCCACCGCGGCTACGGTCACGCCGAGCTGGTGTTCGAGAACTGCCGCATCCCGGCCGGCGCCGTGATGGGCGAGGTGGGCGAAGGCTTCAAGCTCATCATGAACAGCGTCTCGGGCATTCGCCTGGCGCACATCGGCGCGCGCGCCGTGGGCATGGGCCAGCGCGTGCTGGAGCTGATGCGCAACCACGCCAACGACCGCAAGCAGTTCGGCCAGCCCATCGGGGAGTTCCAGATGGTGCAGCAGATGATCGCCGACTCGGCCACCGAGCTGTTCGCCACGCGCATGATGGTGCTCAACACGGCCTGGGAGCTGGACCAGGGCATCGACTGCCGCGACAAGGTCTCGATGGTCAAGCTCTACGCCTCCGAGATGCTGGGCCGCGTGGCCGACCGCGGCATCCAGGTGTTCGGCGGCATGGGCTTCACCAAGGAGCTGCCGCTGGAGCGCATCTACCGCGACTGCCGCGTGACGCGCATCTACGACGGCACCTCCGAAATCCACCGCATGCTGATCGCGCGCAGCGTGATGAAGCGCGGGTTGGTGTTGTGACCCCCCGAAGCGCCTGCGGCGCCTCCCCCCAAGGGGGCGCACCCAGCGGCCCGGCAAAGCCGGTTCCGCGGGTGCCCTGACATAGGACAGCGGCGCGCAACAGCAACCACCACTTCCAGGCACTCCATGACCACCTCCCTCAAGACCGGCGACAGCATGTCGTTCCGCAAGACCCTCACCGTGGCCGAGCAGGCCATGTACACCGGCATCAGCGGCAATCTCGCGCCGCTGTATGTCGACCAGCGCGCCGCGCGCGAAGCGGGCTTCGACGCCATGCTGTCCTTCGAGCTCAACGGCGTGGCGCTGGCCACCACGGCGCTCAACCGCCTGGCTGGCCCAGGCTGGCGGCTGGCCGCGCTGCAGATCGACTTCAGCGCGCCGGTGCTGGTCGGCCAGACCATCGAATCGCGGGTCGAAGTGACTGCCGCCGACGCGGCCAGCGTGACCTGCAGCGTGCGCTGCGCCGTGGCCGGCGCCCACGCAGTGGCCGAAGGCACGGCACGCCTGGTGCCGGTGGCTGCGGGGCGCTGAGATGTACGACCTCAAGCCCTTTGACAGCCTGCACGTCGGCGACGAGGTGTCGGTCAGCAAGACCATCACCGAAGCCGATGGCGCGCTCTACATCGCCGCCACCGGCGACTTCGGCCCGGTGCACGTGGACGACAGCTACGCGCAGACCACGCGCTTCGGCCGCCGGCTGGCGCCCGGCATCATGGTCGCCGGCATCTGCACCAACGTGCTCACGGCCGAGCTGGCCGGCACGCTGGGCGTTTCCATCGAAGACCGCTTCTGGTTCACCGGGCCGGTGTTCTACGGCGACACCATCCGCTTTCGCGTGTGGATCCACGAGATGAACGCCGAGACCCGCACCGTCACCTGGCAGGCCAGCGCCGCCAACGAGGAAGGGCGCGAAGTGCTCAAGGCCGAGGCCACGCTCAAGTTCCCGCGCGTCAAGCCGCGCGCCGACACCCCCGCCGCCTGATCGCGCCATGACCGCCACGCCCCACCCCACCCCGCCCCTCTTGCACATCGTGCGCGTGGACATCGCGCCCGAGCACGAGGACGCCTTCAACCGCTGGTACGACGAGGTGCACGTGCCCGCCCTGCTCGCCTGCCCGGGCTGGCTGTCGGCGCGCCGCTTCGTCTCGCTCGAAGACGGGCCGAAATACGCGGCCATCTACGAAATCGCCGGCGACTGGGTGTATGACACGCCCGAGTTCCATGCCGTCAAGGGCTTCATGGAATTCACGCCCCACGTGCGCAACTTCATGCGCCAGCGCTTGGCCCCGCTGGCCCGGCCATGAAGCTGCTGCAGCCCCGGCCGCTCACGCGCGAAGCCTTCGCGCCCTTCGGCCAGGTCATCGAGCTCGAGGGCGCCACGCAGTTCGCCATCAACGGCGGCACCACCCAGCGCTTTCACGACCTAGCGCGCGTGGACACCCTGGCCGAAGGCGGCCGCCCGCTCATCAGCCTGTTCCGGGCGCAGCCGCGTGCGCAGCCGGTCCGGCTGACCCTGATGGAGCGGCATCCGCTGGGCTCGCAGGCCTTCCTGCCGCTGTCCGCGCAGCCCTATCTCGTGGTGGTGGCGCCGGATCACGGCGGCCGCCCGGGGCCGCTGCAGGCCTTCGTCACCTGCGGCTGGCAGGGCGTCAACTACGACCGCAACGTCTGGCACCACCCGCTGCTGGCGCTCGAGGCGGTCTGCGACTTCATCGTCGTGGACCGTGGCGGCGAAGGCTGCAACCTCGAGGAATGGCCGCTGGCCGAGCCCACCGGCATTTTTTGAGCCAAATGGCCCCGAGGTCCAGGTTGCTCGGTCTTTTGTTGCTATCAGATCAATAGCAACTCAGGCTCCGCCGCCGAAGAAGAAGCGCTCCTCCACGATCTTGCCGTTGCGCACCGTGTAGAGCCCCACTTCGTCCATCGCCATGCGCTGGCCGCCCTTGGGCGTGACGTCCATCTTGAAGCGCACGACGAACTGCTGGCCGTGCACATAGGGGCCTTCGACGCTCACGTCGTGAATCTCGTGGTTGGCGTACCACCAGGCGCCCTTGCCCTCGACCGCGGCGCGGCCCTTGAGCTCGGCCATCTCGCCGGTCATGGGTTCGAGCGAGACGATGTCGTCGGCCCAGTGGACGCGGCCGGCGTCCTCGAATTTCCCCTGCTTGCACAGCGCGGTGAAAGCCTGCGCCAGTTCCTGGATCTCCATGGCAGTCTCCTGAGGTGAGTTGGGAGGGAGCCAGTATGCGCGCGGCCGCATGGCACGCGCGTGACAGGGTTTCCCGGCGTGCTAATCTTGCCGCCACCCATTCCGGCCCCTGGCGGCCGGCCGGCGCCTCCGCTTTCCGGCGCCGACCCCCATTCGATACTGGATACAGAAAGGATTTCCTCATGACCCGTGACGTCGTCGTCGTTTCCGCCGTGCGCACCGCCATCGGCACCTTTGGCGGCAGCCTCAAGGACGTGCCGCCCACCGAACTCGGCGCGCTCGTGGTGCGCGAGTCGCTCGCCCGCGCCAGCGTGGCGGGCCAGGACGTGGGCCACGTGGTGTTCGGCCACGTGGTCAACACCGAGCCCAGGGACATGTACCTCTCGCGCGTGGCGGCCCTCAACGGCGGCTGCGCCGAAGGCACGCCCGCGTTCAACGTGAACCGCCTGTGCGGCTCGGGCCTGCAGGCCATCGTCTCGGCCAGCCAGTCGATCCTGCTGGGCGATGCCGACGTCGCCATCGGCGGCGGCGCCGAGAACATGAGCCGCGCGCCCTACGCCAGCCTGGCCACGCGCTTTGGCGCGCGCATGGGCGACACCAAGATGGTCGACATGATGATCGGCGCGCTGCACGACCCCTTCCACACCATCCACATGGGCGTGACGGCCGAGAACATCGCGGCCAAGTGGGGCATCACGCGCGAGGACCAGGACCAGCTGGCCGTCGAGAGCCACCACCGCGCCGAGCGCGCCACGCAGGCGGGCTACTTCAAGGACCAGATCGTGCCCGTGATGCTCAAGAGCCGCAAGGGCGAGGTGGCCTACGCGACCGACGAGCATTTCCGCGCCGGCGCCACGATGGACGACCTGGCCAAGCTCAAGCCCGTGTTCGTGAAGGAGAACGGCACGGTGACGGCGGGCAACGCCTCGGGCATCAACGACGCGGCCGCCGCCGTGGTGCTGATGGAAGCCCAGGCGGCCCAGGCGCGCGGTGCCAAGCCCCTGGCGCGCCTCGTGGCCTACGCCCACGCGGGCGTGGACCCGAAGTACATGGGCATCGGCCCCGTGCCCGCCACCCAGCTCGCGCTCAAGAAGGCCGGCCTCACGGTGAACGACCTGGACGTGATCGAGGCCAACGAGGCCTTCGCGGCCCAGGCCTGCGCCGTCACACGCGACCTGGGGCTGGACCCGGCCAAGGTCAACCCCAACGGCTCGGGCATCTCGCTGGGCCACCCCATCGGCGCCACCGGCGCGGTCATCACGGTGAAGGCCCTGCACGAGCTGCAGCGCATCCAGGGCCGCTACGCGCTGGTGACCATGTGCATCGGCGGCGGCCAGGGCATCGCGGCCATCTTCGAGCGCCTCTGACCCATCGGCCGTAGCCGCGCCGCCATCGTCGTCCGCGATGCCGCCTTCCTGCTTTGGCACGGCGGGCGGGGCCGCGCATCGGCGATCATCCAAAGCATCCGCGCCCGGCGCAGACGAGGCGCGCCCCCGACGCGCCCCCCATTTTTCACGGAGACTTTTCCCCCATGTTTCGCCAACTGATTTCCTTCACGGCCCTGGCGCTGGCCCTGGGCGCCGGCGCCCAAGCGCAGACCACGCCCGCGGCAGCCTACCCGGGCGCCAAGCCCGTGCGCCTGATCGTGCCCTTCCCGCCCGGCGGCGGCACCGACATCCTGGCGCGCCTCGTGGCCACCAAGCTCACCGAAGTCAACAAGTGGACCGTGGTGCCCGACAACAAGGCCGGCGCGGGCGGCACCATCGGCATCACCGAGGCCGCCAAGGCCGCGCCCACGGGCTACGACATCGTGATGGGCCAGAAGGACAACCTCGTGATCGGCCCCTGGCTCTACAAGAACCTGCCCTGGGACCCGACCAAAGACCTGGTGGCCGTGGCCCACGTGGCCTACACGCCCGTGGTGATCGCCACCAGCACCAACTCCAAGTTCAAGACCCTGGCCGACGTGGTGGCCGCCGCCCGCGCCACGCCGGGCAAGGTCACCTACGGCTCGCCGGGCAACGGCACTTCCATCCACCTCGCGGGCGACCTGTTCGAGAAGGCGGCCGGCGTGAAGCTGGTGCACGTGCCCTACAAGGGCTCGAACCCCGCGCTGATGGATGCGCTGGCCGGCAACGTGGACCTGCTGGTGTCGTCCCTGCCCTCGGCCATGGGCCAGATCAAGGCCGGCAAGCTGCGCCCGCTGGCCGTGACCTCGATCAAGCGCAGCTCCTCGCTGCCCGAGGTGCCCACCGTGGCCGAGTCGGGCTTCAAGGACTTCGATGTCAGCACCTGGTACGGCGTGCTGGCCCCGGCCGGCACCCCGGCCGCCGTGGTCACCACGCTCAACACCGAGATCAACAAGCTGCTGGCCCAGGCCGACGTGAAGGCCGCCATCCACGCCCAGGGCGCCGAGCCCGAGGCCATGACGGCCGCGCAGTTCGGCACGCTGCTCAAGACCGACTATGCCAAGTGGAAGGGCATCGTCGAGGCCTCGGGCGCCAAGATCGAGTGAGCGGCGCGCCCCGCAACGCCATTTGAGAAGAAAAACCGCCCGATGTCCGCATCGGGCGGTCATTGTTTGCTACGCTTTCAATAGCAACCGCCGTTCGGCCGGCCGCTACTGCGGCACCACGCCGGCCTTCTTCACCAGCGCCGCGTAGCGCTGCAGCTCGCTGCGGAAGTAGGCGCCCGCGGCCTCGGGCGTGCTGATGTTGATGAGGTTGCCCTGGCGCGCCATCGCCTCCTTCACCTCGGGCGTGGCAAAGGCGGTGACGAACGCCTGGTGCACGCGCCGCACCTGCTCGGGCGGCAGCCCCTTGGGGCCGACCACGGCGAACCAGCCGTCCACCACGAAGCCGGGGTAGCCCTGCTCCACCGCCGTCGGGATCTCGGGCGCGGCCGCCACGCGCTGCGGCGAGGCCACGCACAGCGCGCGCAGGTTGCCGGCCTTGACCTGGCCCTGCACCGCCGGCAGCGCGCCCACGCCCCAGTCCACCTGGCCGCCCACGATGTCCTGCATCATCGGGCCGAAGCCGCGGTAGGGAATGTGGGTGGAGTAGCTGCCCGTGGTGTCCTTGAACAGCTCGGCCGCCAGGTGCAGGATGGTGCCGTTGCCCGAGGAGGCGAAGTTGTAGCGCCCCGGGCTGGCGTGCAGCAGCGCCACGAATTCGCGCAGGTTCTTCACGGGCAGTTTCGGGTTGACCACCAGCACCATGGGCGTGCTGCCCATCACGGCAATGGGCGTGATGTCGCCCACCGGGTCGAACGGCACCGACTTGAGCACGCTCGGGTAGATCACGTGGTTGTTCGACACCACGCTCAGCGTCAGCCCGTCGGGCGGCGACTTCACCAGGGCCTGGGTGCCCACCACCCCGCCCGCGCCGGGCTGGTTGTCCAGCACCACGGTCTGGCCCAGCGCCTGCCCCAGCGCCTGGCTGGACGCGCGCATGATGGTGTCCACGCCCGAGCCCGCCGCCACCGGCAGGATGAAGCGCACGGCGCGCTCGCCCTGGGCCCGCGCCAGGCGCGGCAGGCCGCCCAGGACGCCGGCCGCGGCCAGGGCGCCGAGCGCGTGGCGGCGCGTCAGCGTGGCGGCCTCGGCCGCGGGGAACACAGTGGAAAGGGATGAGGGGCGCATGGGTTCGTTGTCTCCGTCGGAATCGTCATGTGTGAGGGAAGGGGCGTGCCGGCCTCAGGCCACCGCGGCGCTGGCCTGCAGCGCGGCCACCTCGGCGGCCGTGTAGCCGAGCGTGGCCAGCAGCTCGCGCGTGTGCTCGCCCATGGCGGGCGGCTGCAGGCGCACGCCCAGGCGCTGGCCGTCCATCGTGAACGGGAACAGCGCGGCGCGCGCCGTCTGGCCGGCGCGCTCGCCATCGGGCAGGCGCACCTCGGCCAGGCCGCCGGTGGCTTGCAGGTGCGGGTCGTCGAACAGTTCCTCGGGCCGGGCGATGGGCGCGAACGGCAGGCCGGCGCGCTCGAAGATCGCCGCCAGCTCGGCCGCCGACCAGCGCACCAGCCGCTCGCGCAGCTGCGCCAGCAGCGCCGGGCGCACCTGCACGCGCTGGTTGTTGGTGGCCAGCGCCGGGTCGGCCCTCAGGTCGGCAAAGCCCAGCGCGTCGCAGAAGCTCACCCACTGCGCGTCGCTCACGGCGGCCAGGAAGATCTGCTCGCCGTCCTTCACGGTGAACACGTCATACACCGCCCAGGGGTTGTCGCGCGCGGGCAGCGGCGCGGCGGGCTTGCCGGTCACGGCGTACTGCAGCATGTGCTGGCCGACCAGGAACACGTTGTTCTCGAACAGCGCGCTCTGCACCTCCTGGCCGCGGCCGGTGATGCCGCGCTGGATCAGCGCGCCCAGGGCGCCGATGGCGCCGAACATGCCGCCCATGATGTCGTTGACGCTGGTGCCCGCGCGCAGCGGGTCGCCGGGGCGCCCGGTCATGTAGGCCAGGCCGCCCATCATCTGCACCACCTCGTCGAGCGCCGTGCGGTGCTCGTAGGGGCCGGGCAGGAAGCCCTTGAGGCTCACGTAGATCAGGCGCTCGTTCGCCTGCGACAGCGCGGCGTAGTCGAGCCCGTATTTCTTCATGGTGCCGGGCCTGAAGTTCTCGGCCACCACGTCGGCGCTGGCGGCCAGCCGGCGCGCCACCTCGGCGCCCGCCGGCTGGCGCAGGTCCAGCGCGATGCTCTTCTTGTTGCGGTTGAACATCGGGAAGAAGCCCGAGCCCGCGCCCAGCAGGTGGCGCGTGCGGTCGCCGTCGATGGGCTCGACCTTGATCACGTCGGCGCCCAGGTCGGCCAGCACCAGGCCGCAGGTGGGGCCCATCACCATGTGGGTGAACTCGACCACGCGCAGGCCCGCGAGCGGCAGGCGGGACGAGGCCGGGGGTTGGGAAGCAGTCATGGGGTCTGGAAGGAGAAAAACAGTCGTCAGGCCGCGGCGGCAGCGGCCGCGCGGAAGGTCTTGGGCAGGCCGGCCTGCCACAGCGTGCCGTGCAGGGTTTCGCCCGCGAGCCAGCGGGCCACGTCGCGGCGCAGCGCGAGCAGCGCCTCGATGTCCTGGCCGGTCGGCAGGCCCATGCTGTGCAGCATGAACACCAGGTCCTCGGTGGCCACGTTGCCGCTGGCGCCGGGTGCGTGCGGGCAGCCGCCGATGCCGGCCAGGCAGGCGTCGAAGCGCGTCACGCCGCTCTGCCAGGCCGCGAACACGTTGGCAAGGCCCAGGCCGCGCGTGTCGTGGAAATGGCCGCACCACAGGCGCTCGCCCACCAGGTGGCGCGCCTTCTCGAACAGGCGGCTCACCCCGGCGGGATCGGCATAGCCCACGGTGTCGGCCAGGCTCACATGGTCGGCGCCGGCGTCCAGCAGGGCCTGCATCAGGCGCAGCACCTCGCTCTCGGCCACTTCGCCCTGGATGGTGCAGCCGAAAGCCGTGCCCACGCCGCCCTCGATCAGGGTTTTGCGGCCCGCGGCATCGCGCGCGGCGCGGATGCGCGCCACCTCGGCCACCACCTCGTCAGGCGTCTTGCGCAGGTTGGCCAGGCTGTGCGCGTGGCTGGCCGACAGCGGCACCACCATCAGGTCGGCCCCGCCCTCGAGGGCGCGCTCGGCGCCCTTGAGGTTGGGCACCAGCACCGAGGCGCGCAGGCCGGGCAGGGTCTTGGCATGGGCCAGCAGCTCGGCGGTGTCGGCAAGCTGCGGCAGCAGCCGCGCCGGCACGAAGGAGCCGACCTCGATCTCGCGCTGGCCGGCCGCATGGGCGCGCGTGATCCACTCGATCTTCTGCGCCGTGGGCAGCACGCGCGCAATGCTTTGCAGGCCGTCGCGCAGGCCGACTTCGCGGACCACGGTGGCGGGGGAGGATGCAGTCACTTCGGCTTGTCTCCTGTCTCGGAATCATCGGAGTTTAGGAATTCCGTATTGATTCACAAAATCAATTTCGGAAGCCTTAAGATTCCCAAATGGAAACTCTTGAACCCCCGCCATGCGCGACCTCGACCTGACGACGCTGCGCCTGTTCGTCGCGGTGTGCGAGGCCCGCAGCATCGCGCGCGCGGGCGAGCAGCAGCACATCGTGGGCTCGGCCATCAGCAAGCGGCTGGCGCAGCTCGAAGACACGGTGGGCACGCCGCTGCTGGTGCGCCGCCGCCGCGGCGTGGAGCCGACGCCGGCCGGCGAGACCCTGCTGGAGCACGCGCGCAGCATGCTGGCCAGCGCCGACCTGGTCGAGCGCGACATGGCGGCCTATGCGGCGGGCGTGCGCGGCCAGGTGCGCATCCTGGCCACGGCCTCGGTGATCGCCGAATCGCTGGCCGACGACGTGGCGAGCTTTCTCAACCACCCGGCGCATGGCGACATCCGCGTCGACATCGAGGAGCGCGTGAGCAGCGGCGTGCTGCGCGGCGTGCACGAGGGCAGCGCCTCGCTCGGTCTGTGCTGGGACGCCGCCAACCTGGACGGCCTGCAGGCCCGCCCCTGGCGCGGCGACCACCTGGCCGTGGTGATGCCGCTGGACCATCCGCTGGCGCAGCACCAGGCGCTGGCGCTGGCGCAGACCCTGGAGTTCGACCACGTGAGCCTGCCGCCCTCGAGCGCCGTGCAGGTCATGCTGCAGCGCTCGGCCGCCCTGCACGGCCAGTCGCTGCGCTACCGCGTGGTGGTGGCCACCTTCGAGGCGGCGCTGCGCGTGGTGCGTGCCAAGCTCGCCATCAGCGTGCTGCCGGCGGAGCTGGCCCAGCCCTACGCCAGCGCCTTCGGCCTGCGCGTGGTGCCGCTCACCGATGCCTGGGCGAGGCGCCGCTTCGCGATCTGCTTTCGCGACGCGGCCACGCTGCCGCCTGCGGCGCGGCTGCTGCTCGAACACCTGGCCCAAGCCGGTAATTCAGAAGAAAAATAGCCTGAGGTCCTCGCCGGGCGGTCATCGGCCGCTATATTTTCGATAGCAACCGGCTCAGGGAGAGAGCAGGCCGACCTTCTTCACGAAGGCGTTCAGCGGCCCGCTCCACATCTTGCCGCCGTAGATCAGCAACTGGTGGCCGTCGCGGCCTTCCACCGGGCCGGTCTGCACCAACTCGGTGTCGCTGCCGCCGGCCTTGAACGCCTCATGCCACTGGCGCGGCGCCTCGGCGCCCCAGTACAGGTCGTTCTCGGCATAGAGCCACAGGCTGGGCTCCTTGGCAAGCTGGCCATAGGCGCGATAGGTTTCGGTGAGGTTGCCGGGCTTGCAGCTCTTGCCGGGCGAGACTTCGGGGTAGCCGCCCGAGCCGCCAGCAAAATTGACGAAGCCCACCACGCCGGGCAGGTTCAGCGCGCCGGTGGCCACCGTGGTCATGCCGCCGACCGACTGGCCTTCGAGCAGGATGCGGTCCTTGCGCACCCAGGGCTGCTGCAGCGCCCACTGGTAGGCGGCCACCACGGTCTCGCGCGCGTTGCCGGCCGAAGTGGTGAAGTCGGGGTTGCCGGTGCAGAGGTTGCCGCTCCAGTTGGCATGGGAGTCCTCGCGGTCGGTGCCCCCGGTGTCGCCATAGCCGGGGCGCACCGGGGCCATCACGGCCACGCCCTTGTTGAGCCAGTAGTTGGCATGGCCCACCGCCACCGGGTACTGCAGCTTGACGCGGTCGATGCGCGCCCCGGCCCGCCCGTGCGAGAAGATCACCAGCGGAAACGGCCCGTCGCCGGCCGGCTTGTAGAGGTGGGTCACCACCTCCGTTGGCTTGCCGCCGATGTTGAGCGTGAGCCGGGCGACATCGGGCTGCACCCGCGGCGCCGGCTGCGCCCCCGCCACGCAGGCCAGCGCCAGCAGGCCGGCCCCCACCATCCAACGAATCAGACACCGCACGGTTGCTCCTTGTCCCCAGGGGCACAGGCCCGGGCGGCACCACTATAGCGGCCCGGCGTTTCAGGCGGCGGCCAGCGCCATCATGCCGGCGGCGGTGTTGCTGATGGGGATGTGGTAGTTGCTGTGCACCCGGCGCACCGGGCCCGGCACGGCAGCGCGCGCGGCCAGCCACATCAGCAGTTCCACGCCCTGGGTGCCGGTCTTCTCCACCAGTTCGGGGATGCTGAACCGGGTGGCCCACTCGGGCTCCTCGATCAGGCTCTGCATGAATTTGAGGTCGAACGGCTTGTTGATGAAGCCCGCGCGCTCGCCGTCGAGCTGGTGGCTCAGGCCGCCGGTGCCGATCACCACCACCTTCTGGTCGCTGTCCCACGACGCGAGGGCCTCGCCCACGGCTTTGCCGAGCGCCACGCAGCGCCGGGCGCTGGGCAGCGGGAACTGCACGGTGTTGATGCAGACCGGCACCGTGCGCACCGGGCACGGCCCCTCGGGCCAGAACAGCTTGAGCGGCAGCGCGAAGGCATGGTCCACCAGCATCTCCTGGCAGGTGGTGATGTCGAACTCACGCGCCACCAGGTGGTTGATGAGGTGCCACGACAACTCGGGCGCGCCCTGGAACGGCGGCAGCGTCGGCAGGCCCCAGCCTTCGTCCGCGTTGCGGTACTCAGGCGCCGCGCCCACGGCGAAGGTGGGCATCTTGTCGAGGAAGAAGTTGAGGCCGTGGTCGTTGTAGAACACCATGGCGACGTCGGGCTTGACCTCATCGAGCCAGGCGCGCACCGGCAGGAAGCCGTCGAAGAAAGGCTTCCAGTACGGCTGCTGCTGCAGCCCCTTGGCGATGGCGCCGCCGATGGCGGGCACATGCGAGGTGGTGAGGCCACCGAGGATCCGGGCCATGAGGTTCAAGCCTCCAGCGTTTCGGGTTGATCGTTCTGCGCGACGAGGCGCGCCTTGAAGGCCTCCTTGCTCAGGCCGGTCTGGAGGGCCCCGAGGTCCTGCACGTCCAGGCCCAGGATGCCCGCGAACTTGGCCAGGTAGTAGACGTTGCCGCCGGCGGCCAGCAGGCCGAGCACGTCGCGCGCGCGGATGGCATGCGCCTGCTCGTGGCTCAGGCCGTAGGTGCGTACATAGGCGTCCTCGTCGGCCTTGAACGCCGCGCGATTCTCGGCGCTGTTGAACGAGAAGCACATCTTGTTGAGGGCATAGCCCTTGCGGGCTTGAATGCCGTCGAACAAAGTGGTGCCGGGAATGGAAACCGGGGTTGAAGGGGCCATGGCGTTGTCTCCAGCGAATGCCTTGCTCGCCAGTGTGGGCGCACGGCGCGGGCAGCACCCTGATCTGGATCAAGCCCGGGCCACAATGCCCGCGCGCGCGGGGCGCGCCGTCAGCGCCTGCCGGCTTCGGCTCGCAACCCCACCCGTACCTCCAGACCGGGCTCCGCATTGCGCACGCGCCAGTCGGCGCCATGCGCCTGCGCCACCAGCCGGCACAGGTACAGCCCCAGGCCCACGCCGCCGGTGGCGCGTTCGCGGGCCACGTCGGGGCGATAGAAGGGCTCGGCCAGATGCGGCAGCTGGTCCTCGGGCACGCCGGGGCCATGGTCGCGCACGCTCAAGGTAAGGCCGCCGCGCTCGGCCGGGCCCAGGTGCAGCTCGGGCGGCAGCGGCGCCTGCGCGCTGTGGCGCAGCGCGTTGTCCAGCAGGTTGCGCACGAGCAGGCGCATGCGGGTGCGGTCCAGCATCAGCGCGGGCAGGCCCGGTGCGATGTGCAACTCGATGCCTGTTCCCTGCCCTGCGCCGCCGGCAGGCTGGCCGGCCGCCACCTCGCGCGCCACTTCCCGGGCCAGTTCGCCCAGGTCCGTGGCTTCCAGGTGCAGCGCGGCATGGCCCTGGCCCAAGCGCTCGCTCTCCAGCAGGTCGGTCACCAGGTCGCGCATCGCGGCCAGGTCGCGCAGCAAGGCGTCGCGCGGCGCCTGCACCCCGGGCAGGTCGGGCAGCAGCTCGGTGTTGAGCCGCGCGCGCGTGAGCGGGCTGCGCAGCTCATGGCTGATGGCCAGCAGCAGGGCGCGCTTGGCGTCCAGCATCTGGTGCAGGTCGTGCGCCATGGTGTTGATGCCCTGCGCCAGCACGCCGAGTTCGTCGCGCCGACGGATGGGGATGGGCTGGCCGAACTCGCCCGCGCCGAAGCGCTGCGCGCCATCGCGGATGTCGTCCAGCGGGCGCAGCAGGCGGCGCACGTAGAGGTAGGCCACGGCGGTCAGGGCCAGCAGCACGGCCAGCGTGATCCAGCCCACGCGGCGCGGCTGGTTCTGCCAGGCGCTGAGGCTCAGCCCGAAATCGAGGCGATGGCCGTCGGCCGTGGTGCGGCTCAGCAGCGGCGCATCGTCCAGCCCCGGCGGGCCGCGCAGCCAGCGGCCGCGCTCGTACGAGTGCCGCGCGGGCGGCGCGTTGTCCGACTGCCAGTTCACCAGCGGGCCGCTGATGCGCACGCTCAGGGGCAGGCGCTCGCTGAGCGCGCGGGCGCGCTCCACGCTGGGCGGGCTGCCGATGTCGGCCGCGAGGCGGTCCACGTAGTCCATCACCAGCGGGCGCGCGGCGTTGCGCCAGCCCACGCCCAGAGCCTTCTGCATGCCGCCGACGAAGGCCACGGTGGTGGCCAGAGCCAGCAGCAGGAACAGCACCACCAGCCGCACGCGCAGCGAGTGGCCCAGCGCGTGGCGCGCGCGGTGGTGCCAGCGCCCGTGCCGGCCGGCCCGCACCGGCTCAGCCACGCGGCGCTCCGCCGCTGCGCGCCAGCGCGAGCGAGTAGCCGGCGTTGCGCAGGGTCTTGATGCAGTCCAGCGGTTCGAGCTTGCGGCGCAGGCGGCTCACCACGATGTCCACCGCGCGGGTGTAGAGCTCGGCCTCGTGGCCGCGCAGGTGGTTGAGGATGTCGTCGCGGCTGAACACCTTGCCAGCCTCGCGCGCCAACAGGTGCAGCAGGTCGAACTCGGTGCTGGTCAGCTCCAGCTTCTGCCCGCCGCGCAGCACGGTGCGGGTGGCGGGGTCGATTTCCAGCCCGCCTTCGAACGCCAGCCGCGCGGCGGCGCCGGGCCGGGGTGCGGCCGTGCGGCGGCGCAGCACGGTCTGCACGCGCGCCACCAGCTCGCGCGGCTCGAAGGGCTTGGGCAGGTAGTCGTCGGCGCCCAGCTCCAGCCCCACCACGCGGTCCATCACCTCGCCGCGCGCGGTGAGCATGATGACGGGCAGGTCGCTGTCCTTGCGGATGGTGCGGCAGAGCTCGAAGCCGTCCATCTCGGGCAGCATCACGTCGAGGATGGCGGCATCGAAGCCGCCGCGCCGCAGCCGCGCCAGGCCGTCGCTGGGCCGCGTGGCGTGCTCGAGCTGCAGCTCGAAGCGCGCGAAGTACGCGGCCAGCGGCGGGCCCAGCTGTTCGTCGTCGTCAATCAGCAGGATGCGGGGCATGGCTGCCATTGTGTCGCATGCCGTCGCAGCGGGCGCGGTGCAGCAGGATGAGCTGGCGCAGCCGCCGCTGCCGCGGCGCGGGCAGGCCGTCGAAGCTGTCGGCCGCCGTCGCCAGCGCCTGCCAGGCCGGTGCGGGCGCGGGCCGCTGCGCCAGCAGCTGCTGCGCATGCAGGCGGTCGAAGCTCGGCCCCCACACCAAAGCCAGCAGCTCGGCATGGGGGTCGTCGGCGCCGGCCAGCAAGGCGCGGCCATGGTCGCGCATGCCGGCAAACAGCAGATGGGCGCTGTTGGTTCGATCGGTCAGTCGGTCACCTCCCGGGGCCAGGGCCCCGGGAGCGGCTTCGCGGGTCATGGGCAGCCCCCAAGCCTCAGCCGCGCCGCCAGCCGTGGCGGCGCTGCATGAATTCGCGCACCTTCTGCTGCTGCGCGGGGTTGAGGCTGTCATAGAAGTCGGCCAGGGCCGCGATCACTTCCGGGCTCTTGCTGTTGAGCGCAGCGGTCTTCTCGGTGACGAGCGCCTGCGCCCGGCTGCGGTCGAACTTGTCGCCGGCCACCAGGGCCTGCACCTGGGCGCGCGGGTCGCCCTGGCCCGCCAGCGCGGCACGCTGCTCCTGCAGCTTGTCGGCCAGCACGCCCAGGCGCTGTTTCTGGTCGGCGTTGAGATCGAGCTTGCTGCTCACGCGCTCGATCATCCGGCCGCGCATCTTGGCCGAGTCCTCGGCACTCATCTGCCAGCCGTGGCCGTCGTAGCGATGGCCGCAGGCCGTCAGGCCGCCGAAAGCGATGCCGGCGCCCAGCAGGCCGAACAAGGTACGTTTGATCCAGGGTCGCATGACAGTGTCCTTTTCAGGGTGATGAACATGGCTGTCATGGTGCCGGGCGCAACACTTGCGGTCATCACGGCGCGGTTTCGGTTTGTTTCGGTATTTTTCAGGCTTAAGATCGCGGGCATCAACCGAATTCAAGGACTCAAGTGCGGGTGGGTACGTTGGGGGTGCTGGCCTCTTGGGCCATGGGATGGGTGCTGGCAGGCTGCTTCAGCGTGGCCTGGGCCGCGCCCATCGAGGTCGATGCCGCGGCCAGCGAGCTCGACGTGACCGCACAGACCGACTACTGGATCGACCACACCGGCCAGCTCGATGCCGCCACCGTCGCCGTGCTGGCGCCCAGCCTGCCGTTCGAGCCGTCCGCCTCCACCCTGACGCACCGCCTGGGCGATGGCGCCCTGTGGCAGCGCCTGGTGCTGCAGCCCCTGCCGGCTGGGCAGCGTTGGTTCCTGCAGGTGAGCTTCCATGGGCTGGACCAGGTCGGCCTGTTCTACCAGGACGCCGACGGCCATTGGGTCGCCCAGCGCGCGGGCGACCGCGTGGCGGTGGACGACTGGGCGATCCGCGACCGCACGCCGGTGTTCGCGCTGGACACCGCCGCGGCGCCGCGCGAGTACTGGCTGCGCATCGCCAACTGGCCGATCCCGGTCGGGGCCCGACTGCTGCTGCTGCGCGAGGACGAGCTGACCGCCTGGCGCAACGGCGGCAACCTGCTTCTGGGCGCCTATTTCGGCCTGGCCCTGCTGGTGGTCTACGTCGGCGCGCTGAGCGCGCGGCAGTACGCCGACCGCGCCTTTGCAGCGTACTGCCTGTACGCCAGCATGGCCACCATGGTCCAGGTCTGCTTCACCGGCATCGGCGGGCTGTTCCTGTGGCCGCATTCGCCCTGGTGGAACAATGCCGCGCCGTTCATCTTCAGCATGCTGTCGTGCGCCGCCGGGGGGCTGCTGCTGCGCGAGGTCTGCTCCATCCACCGCCTGTCGCCCGCCCTGGACCGCTTCGTGCTGGCCTGGGTCGCGTTCGGCCCGCTGTGGGGCGTGGCCTACGTGGCCTGGCCCAGCAGCGCCGGCTTCGGCGTGCTGGCCCTCTACCAGGTGGCCTGCCTCGTGCTGGTGCTGACGATCTGCTTCTGGTGCCACCGCAACGGCGAGCGCTGGGCCCTGCGCTTCGGCCTGAGTTTTCTGCCCGTGCTGGTGACCGCGCCCTTTCCGATCCTGCGCAACCAGGGGCTGTTGCCGGCGAGCTTTCTCACGCAGTACGCGCTGGCCATCGGCGCGGCGCTGGAGATTCCGCTGCAGCTGTGGATGCTGAGCCGCCGCGCCCGCGAGATCAGCGAGGCCGGCATCCGCGCCAACGCCATGGAAACGCAGGACCCGCTGACCGGGCTGCCGCCGCGCGGCATGCTGCTGTTTCGCCTGCGCGACGCGCTCAAGCGCGCCCGGCGCGACAGCCGCCGCTGCGCCATGCTGGTCATCAACCTCGCCAACCATGCCGAGATCCTGGCGGGCCACGGCCGCGAAGCGGCCGACCGCGCCCTGGTGCTGGCGGGCGCGCGGCTGATGCGCGTGGCGCGCGACGTGGACACGGTCTCGCGCATCGACCTGGCCCAGTTCGCGATGCTGATGGAGGGGCCGGTCACCTCGGAGCAGGCCGCGGCCATGGCCACGCAGGTGGTGGCCCGCGGGCTGAACCCCTCGCTCAAGCTGCCCGGTGGCGTGACGCTGAAGTTCCACGTCACCTGCATGCTGGCCCCCGACCCGGGGCTGGCCGACAGCGACGATGCGGAGTCCTGCCTGATGCGGCTCTCGCACGAGCTGGCCCGCCTGTCGCCCGATGGCCGCAAGGCCATCGCCCACCTGAACTACTGAGCGAATTCCTCGGTATCGACCTCGACGGTGGCCTGCGCCGCGTAGCGCGCGCCGGTCACGGTGCGCTGGTTGATCAGCGCTTCCAGTTGCGCCAGTACCTCCGGCGAGAGCTTCACGTCCGCCGCGCCCAGGTTCTCGCGCAGGTGCGCGAGGCTGGTGGTGCCGGGAATCGGGACGATGTGCGGCGCCTTGTGCAGCAGCCAGGCCAGCGCGAGCTGCGCGGGCGTGCAGCCGGCCTCCTGCGCCAGGGCCTGGTAGGCGGGCAGCAGCTTGAGGTTGGCTGCGTAATGGCCAGGCGCGAAGCGCGGCATCGGGCGGCGGATGTCCTTGGCATCGAGCGCCACCACATCGGTCAGCGCGCCGGTCAGGAAGGCGCGCGCCAGCGGGCTGAAGGCCACGAAGGCGGCACCCAACTCACGGCAGGCCTCGAGCACCGCGATCTCGGGGTTGCGCGTCCACAGCGAGTACTCCGTCTGCACCGCCGCGATCGGGTGCACGGCATGGGCGCGGCGCAGGGTGGCGGCGGACACCTCGCTCAGGCCCAGCGCGCGCACCTTGCCGGCCCGCACCAGGTCGCTCATGGCGCCCACGCTGTCCTCGATCGGCACCTTCTTGTCCCAGCGATGCAGGTAGTAGAGGTCGATCACGTCGGTCTTGAGGCGGCGCAGGCTGTCCTCGCAGTTCCTGCGCACGGTCTCGGGCCGGCCGTCGATCACGCGCTTGATGCCGTCGTCGAACTGCACGCCCGCCATGCCGCCCTTGCTGGCCAGCGTGAACCGGCTGCGGTGCGGGCCGAGCACCCGGCCCACCAGCGTTTCATTGGCGCCAAAGCCGTAGAGGGCCGCCGTGTCGAACAGGGTCACGCCCGCGTCCAGCGCAGCCAGCAGCACGCGCTCGCCCTGCTCGGCCGACGGCGGCGTGCCATAGGCATGGCTCAGGTTCATGCAGCCCAGGCCGATGGCGCTGACGGTGAAGGGGCCGATTTGTCGTGTCTGCATCTCAGTTCCTCAATGAAAAAAGCTCGCGGCCCGCATGGAACGGGCGCGAGCAGCTATCCAATAAATAGCAAACCAAGCTAGGCCGCGGCAAGCGAAGCGACACCCGTTCCAGGGCACCCGCGGAACGGGCTGGGCCCGGCCGCTGGGTGCGTCCCCTCCGCGCAGCGGCAGGGGGGAGGCGGAGCACCTGCGGAGCCTGGGGGAGGCGTCACTTCAGCTGCTGCTCCAATTGGTGCAGGACTTGGTAACACGGCAGCACCTTGGCCACGCTGGAATTGGGCTCGCGGCCTTCGCGGATGGCGGCAAAGAACTCGCGGTCCTGCAGCTCGATGCCGTTCATCGACACGTCCACCTGGCTCACGTCGATCTTCTCTTCCTTGCCATTGAACAGGTCGTCGTAGCGCGCGATGTAGGTCGCCGTATCGCCGATGTAGCGGAAGAAGGTGCCGAGCGGCCCGTCATTGTTGAACGACAGGCTCAGCGTGCAGATCGCGCCGTTGGCGGCCTGGAGCTGGATGCTCATGTCCATGGCGATGCCCAGCGTGGGATGGATCGGGCCCTGCACGGCGTTGGCCTTCACGATCGGGCTGCCGGCCTGGTAGGCGAACAGGTCCACCGTGTGCGCGGCGTGGTGCCACAGCAGGTGGTCGGTCCAGCTGCGCGGCTGGCCCAGCGCGTTCATGTTGGTGCGGCGGAAGAAGTAGGTCTGCACATCCATCTGCTGGATGTTGAACTCCCCGGTTTCGATCTTCTTGTGCACGTACTGGTGGCTGGGGTTGAAGCGGCGCGTGTGGCCGCACATCGCGACCAGGCCGGTTTCCTTTTGCAGCGCGACCACGGCCTCGGCATCCTTCAGGCTGTCGGCCAGCGGAATCTCCACCTGCACATGCTTGCCGGCCTTCAGGCACTGGATGGCCTGCGCGGCGTGCATCTGCGTGGGCGTGCACAGGATGACGGCGTCCACTTCCTTGAGCGCGAGGCTGTCGGCCAAGTCGGTGGTGACGTGGCCGATGCCGTACTTGGCGGCCACTTCCTTGGTTTTGTCGAGTTCGCGGCCGATCAGCGAGACGACTTCCACGCCCTCGATGTTCTTGATGCCGTCGATGTGCTTGATGCCGAAGGCACCGGCACCGGCGAGTGCGACTTTGATGGTCATGTCGGTTTCCTTAAGAGTTCTCGAGTATCAGGTGGCCCACGGCCGTGTTGGACGCGGGCACATGGTAGAAGCGGTGCTTGACCTGGGGCGCCGGGCCGCCGGCCAGGTCGCCCATGGCGCCGCGCGCGATCAGCCACATCACGAGCTCGATGCCTTCGCTGCCGGCCTCGCGCACGTAGTCGATGTGCGGCACGGCGGCCTGGCCCTCGGGGTCGGCGATCAGGCGGTCGAGGAAGCCGTTGTCGAATTCCTTGTTGATCAGGCCGGCGCGCGGGCCCTGCAGCTGGTGGCTCATGCCGCCCGTGCCCCAGATATGGACGTTCAGGTCCTCATCGTAGCTTTCGATGGCCTTGCGGATCGCCTTGCCCAGGTTCAGGCAGCGCTGGCCCGAAGGCACGGGGTACTGCACCACGTTGACCGCGAACGGGATCACCGGGCAGGGCCAGGCCTCGGGCTGGCCGCACATCAGCGACAGCGGCACGGTGAGGCCGTGGTCCACATCCATCTTGTTGACGATGGTGAGGTCGAAGTCCTGCTGGATCACCGATTGCGCGATGTGCGAGGCCAGTTCGGGGTGCCCCTGCACCCGCGGCACCGGACGCGGGCCCCAGCCCTCGTCGGCCGGCGTGTAGTCGGCCGCGGTGCCGATCGCAAACGTGGGAATCATCTCCAGGCTGAAGGCCGTGGCGTGGTCGTTGAAGACCAGGAAGACCACGTCGGGCTTGTTGTCCTTCATCCATTGCTTGGAGTACTCGTAGCCCTTGAACAGCGGCTGCCAGTAGGGCTCGGCGGTCTTGCCCAGGTCGATGGCCGCGCCGATGGCGGGCACGTGCGAGGTGTAGACGCTGGCGGTGATGCGGGCCATTATTTCCGGCCTCCGCCGAGCCGCCTCAGGGAGGCTGTGGCCCCCTCGGGGGGCAGCGAACGCATGTGGGCGTGGGGGTTCATTTCTTTTCTCCAATGTAGCGGTTGCCTTCGACGGAACGGCCGCCGGCCACCATCATCTGGTAGTACTGCTCCTGGGTCATGCCGGTCATGCTGGCCGCCATCTGCTGGAAGCTCTTGCCGTCGGTGGCGCCGATCTTGGCCAGGAAATAGATGTTGCCGCCGGCGGCGATGCAGCGGTTCAGGTCGCGCGCGAGCACGGCCTGCTTCTGCTCCTCGGTCATCGCCCACTGGTCGAGGTAGGCGCGCTCGTCGGCCTTGAAGCGCTCGCGGTTCTCGGCCTTCATGAGCGACATGCAGAACTGGTTGAGCCAGTAGCCCTTGCGGCTTTGTTCGGCGTCGAAAATGGTCGTGCCGGGCACGTCCAGGTAGGGTTTTTCTAAAGCCATGATGTTTGCTTTTCCAAAGACATTCTTCGCGGGGCCGCCGCGGAACCGGCTTTGCCGGGCCGCTGGAGGCGCCCCCTTGAGGGGGAGGCGCCGCAGGCGCTTCGGCGGTGGGTCATAGTTCCGGCCAATAGAGGCGCATCGGGTTGGTCACCAGCAGCTTCTGCTGCAGCTCGGGCGTGGTGGCGATGCGCGGGATGAAGTCCACCAGCAGGCCGTCATCGGGCATGTGCTTCTTGAGGTTGGGGTGCGGCCAGTCGGTGCCCCAGATCACGCGGTCGGGGAAGGTGTCGACGATGCGCCTGGCGAATGGCACGACGTCCTTGTACGGGTCCTGCTGGCCGGCCAGCGCCGCCGAGCCGTCTCTGGACAGGCGCTCGGGGCAGGTCACCTTGCACCACACGTTGCCGTGCTCGCGCATGAACTTCACGAACAGCTCAAACTCGGGGCCGTCGACCGGCTGCGTCACATCGGGCGTGCCCATGTGGTCGACCACCACGGTGGTGGGCAGCGCGGTGAAGAAGTCCCACAGCTCGGGCAGGTCGCGCGCCTCGAAGTAGATGACGACCTGCCAGCCCAGCTTGGCGATGCGGCCGGCGATCTCCAGCAGCTCTTCCTTGGGCGTGAAGTCCACCAGGCGCTTGACGAAGTTGAAGCGCACGCCCCGCACGCCGGCGTCATGCAGGCGCTGCAGTTCGGCGTCGCTCACGTCGCGCTTGACGGTGGCGATGCCGCGGGCCTTGCCGCCCGACGAAGCGCAGGCGTCCACCATGGCGCTGTTGTCGGCGCCGTGGCAGGTGGCCTGCACCACCACGTTGCGCGCGAAGCCCAGGTGGTCGCGCAGCGCGTAGAGCTGCTCCTTGCTGGCGTCGCAGGGCGTGTACTTGCGCTCGGGCGCGTAAGGGAACTCGGCGCCGGGGCCGAACACGTGGCAGTGCGCGTCCACGGCGCCTGCGGGCAGCTTGAACGTGGGCTGGCTCGGGCCGGTGTACCAGTCGAGCCAGCCGGCGGTTTTCTCGAACGGCCCGCTGGTGGGTTTGTCGTTGGCTTGTGTCATGTTGTCGCAATCAGCTTCGTGGGCGAATCACCTGGGCCAGGAACACCGCGGAGCCGGCTTTGCCGGGCCGCTGGTGTTGCCCCCTTGGGGAGGTGCCGCAGGCGCTTCGGGAGGTGAGTCGAGGTCTCTAGTCGATATATTTCAGGCCAGCCTTCTCGAGCGGCTCGCGCATCTTGTACATGTCCAGGCCCAGCACGCCCGAGGCCAGCTTGGCGCGCTTCTCGCCTTCGTTGGCCTCGCGCGCCCGCGCCGTCTCCAGCGTCTTGGCGGCCAGGGCCCGGGGCACCACGACCACACCATCATCGTCGGCCACGACCACGTCGCCGGGGTTGACGATCATGCCGGCGCACACCACGGGAATGTTGACCGAGCCGAGGGTGGCCTTGATCGTGCCCTTGGCGCTGATGCCCTTGCTCCAGACCGGGAAGCCCATCTCGGTGAGTGTCTTCACGTCGCGCACGCCGGCGTCGATGACCAGGGCGCGCGCACCGCGCGACTGGAAGCTGGTGGCCAGCAGGTCGCCGAAAAAACCGTCGCAGTTCTCGGCCGTGATGGCGGCC
Source organism: Variovorax terrae (assembly GCF_022809125.1). Taxonomy (NCBI): domain Bacteria; kingdom Pseudomonadati; phylum Pseudomonadota; class Betaproteobacteria; order Burkholderiales; family Comamonadaceae; genus Variovorax; species Variovorax terrae. The sequence continues at coordinate 2,497,326 of NZ_JALGBI010000001.1, forward strand.
ACCACCACGTCGCCGGGCTGGATCTGCTCGGCCACCACATGCATCATCCAGTTGTCGCCGGGGTGCAGCAGCACCGTCACGGCCGTGCCCGAGACCTGGGCGCCGGCGTAGATCGGGCGCATGTAGGGCTTCATCAGGCCGACGCGGCCCATGGCCTCGTGCACCGTGGCCGAGCCGAGCGCGGCCAGCGCATCGGCGGTGGCGCGGTCGGCGCGCGTGATGTTGCGGTAAACAACGCCTAGTTCGTACATGATCAGAGTCCTTTTGCCTTGAGGCGCGCGTCCAGGCGCGGGAACACGCGGCGCGCGTTGCCTTCGTAGATCTGCTGGCGGTCGCCGGCGCTGAGGATCTTCGAGGCCTCGATGTAGCGCTTGGTGTCGTCGTAGTAGTGGCCGGTCTCGGGGTCGATGCCGCGCACGGCGCCGATCATCTCGGACGCGAACAGCACGTTTTTGACCGGGATCACGGTGTTGAGCAGGTCGATGCCCGGCTGGTGGTAGACGCAGGTGTCGAAGAAGATGTTGTTGAGCAGGTGCTCGCTCAGCAGCGGCTTCTTGAGCTCCTGCGCCAGGCCGCGAAAGCGCCCCCAGTGGTAGGGCACGGCGCCGCCGCCATGCGGGATCAGGAAGCGCAGCGTCGGGAAGTCCTTGAACAGGTCCGAGGTCAGGCACTGCATGAAGGCCGTGGTGTCGGCGTTCAGGTAGTGCGCGCCGGTGGTATGGAAGCAGGCGTTGCAGCTCGTGCTCACGTGGATCATGGCGGGGATGTCGTACTCCACCATCTTCTCGTAGATCGAGTACCAGTGGCGGTCGGACAGCGGCGGCGAGTTCCAGTGGCCGCCCGAGGGATCGGGGTTGAGGTTGATGCCGACGTTGCCGTATTCCTTGATGCATTTCTCCAGCTCGGGAATGCAGGTCTTCGGATCGACGCCGGGCGACTGCGGCAGCATGGCCACGGGCACGAAATGGTCGGGGAACAGCTGGCTCACGCGAAAGCACAGCTCGTTGCAGATGGCGGCCCAGGTGCTCGACACGTTGAAGTCGCCGATGTGGTGCGCCATGAAGCTGGCGCGCGGCGAGAATAGCGTGAGGTCGCTGCCGCGCTCCGTCATCAGCCGCAACTGGTTGCTCTGGATCGTCTCGCACAGGTCGTCGTCGCTGATCTTCAGCTCCGAGGCCCTGGGCATGGCCGACGGGTCCTTGATGCCCGCGATCTGCCGGTTGCGCCATTCCTCCAGCGCCTTGGGGGCCGTGGTGTAGTGGCCGTGGCAATCAATGATCATTCATCTGCTCCTCAATGTTGATTCCGCTCCTGTGCGCCGAGCCCGCGGCGGGGCGCGCGGGCCGGTGCACCCGCATGCGCGCATTGTGGGCGCGCGCGCGGTTTTGCAGAAGACCATACCCTCACTAGCAGCTATATCAATCCAGCATAATTACCGCAAAGTTATTCAAAATCCAAGGCAGGCATGGACCTCAAGCAACTCGAGTATTTCGTGCGCGTGGCCGAGCTCGGCAGCTTCACACGCGCCTCGGCCGTGCTGGGCATCGCCCAGCCCGCCCTGAGCCGCCAGGTGCGCCTGCTGGAGGTGGAGCTGCGCCAGAACCTGCTGGTGCGCAACGGCCGCGGCGCCACGCCCACCGAGGCCGGCAAGCTGCTGCTGGCGCATGGCCGCGGCATCCTGCACCAGGTGGAGCGCGCGCGCGAGGAGCTGGGCCGGGTGCGCGGCGCGCTGGCCGGCCGGGTGGCGGTGGGCCTGCCGCCGAGCCTGGCCAAGGTGCTCACCGTGCCGCTGATGCGCGCCGTGCGCCTGCAGATGCCGGACGCCGCGGTCTCCATCAGCGAAGGCCTGTCCACCAGCATGCAGGAGGCGCTGCTCACTGGGCGGCTGGACATCGCCCTGCTCTACAACGCCCAGCCCACGGCCGAGATCGACATCGCGCCGCTGCTGGAGGAAGACCTGTTCCTGGTGCAGGCGCGCCCGCCGGGCCTGCCCGAAGACCCGCCGCCCAGCGCCATCGCGCTGCGCGACCTGGCGCAGCTGCCGCTGGTGATCCCGAGCCGGCCCAATGCGATCCGCATGCTGGTGGAGACCGAGCTGGCCAACCTCGGCTGCCGCCCGCGGATCGCGCTGGAGATCGACGGCGTGTCCGCCATCCTCGACCTGGTGGCCGACGGCGCTGGCAGCGCCGTGCTGTCGCGCAACGCGGTGGCGGGCTCGGGCCGCCCGGGCGCGTTCGCGGTGCGGCCCATCGATTCGCCGCCGCTGCGCACCAAGCTCTCGCTGGCCACCAGCTCGCAGCGCCCCGGCACGCTGACCCTGCAGGCCACACTCAACCTGATCCGCCAGACCGCCCAGCGGATTGCCGAAGCCCCCTGATCCGCTATGAATCCGCTATGAAAAAAAGAGCACTCCTGGCCCTGGGCGCCTGGACCCTGGCGCTTTTCTCCGGCCAAACCGCGCTGGCGCAGAGCTGGCCGTCCAAACCGATCCGGCTGGTGGTGCCGTTCACGCCCGGCGGCTCCACCGACATCCTGGCGCGCACCATCGGCCAGAAGCTGAGCGAGGCCTGGGGCCAGCCGGTGCTGATCGACAACGTGCCCGGCGCGGGCGGCAGCATCGGCGCCGACAAGGTGGCCAAGGCCGCACCCGACGGCTACACGCTGCTGATGGGCCACATCGGCACGCTCGCCGTCACGCCCTCGATCTACCCGCATCTGCCCTACGACCCCGTGAAGAGCTTCGCGCCGGTGGCCTGGGTGGCGCGCGTGCCCAACGTGCTGGTGGTGCATCCCAGCGTGCCGGCGCACAGCGTGAAGGAGCTGGTGGCGTTGGCGCGCCAGCAGCCGGGCCGGCTCAACTTCGGCTCGGGCGGCAATGGCAGCGCGGCCCACATCGCCACCGAGTACCTCAAGCTCCAAAGCCAGACCTTCATGGTGCATGTGCCGTATCGCGGCACCGCGCCCGCGGTCAACGACCTGATCGCCGGCCAGTTGCAGCTGATGTTCACCGGCGCGCCGGCGGTGATGCCCTTCGTCAAGAGCGGGCAGCTGCGCGCGCTGGCCGTCTCCAGCCCGAAGCGCCTGCCCGGCCTGCCGGACTTGCCTACGGTGGCCGAAAGCGGGCTGCCGGCGCTGGCTGGCTTCGAGGCCGACCAGTGGTACGGCGTGGTGGCGCCGGCCGGCACGCCGCGCGAGGTGGTCGCCAAGCTCAATGCGCAGATCAACGCCAGCCTGAACTCGCCCGAAATCCGCGCCCGGCTGCTGGCCGAAGGCGCCGAGGCCACGCCGAACCCGCCCGAGGTGTTCGGGCAACTGATCGTGCGCGAGATCGCGCGCTGGCAGCCGGTGGTGAAGGCGGGGCGCGTGCGGCCGGAGTGAGCACGAAAGGCGCCGCAGCGGAGAATATCGGCGGTTTTTCAAACCAAATCAGGCGAATGTCCTCGTCGACTGGTCATTTCTCGCTATCAAAAAAGGAGCAACTCCACCGTGAGCCCGGTGACGGGTGCGCCGGCCCTGCGCGCGCCTAGAGGGAAAACCAAGCCACCGGCCCGTGTAGAGTAGCCCCACCACCCCAAAAGCTGAAAAGAGAGACAACCATGCCCATCAAGCCTCCCGCCTCAGGCAGCTCCCGGCATTTCGCCATCGTCGGCGCCGGCATGGCCGGCATTGCCTGCGCCCGCACGCTGGTCCAGGCCGGCCATCGTGTGACGGTGTTCGAGAAAGGCGCGAGCCCGGGGGGGCGCATGGCCACGCAGGACACGCCGTTCGGCACCTTCGATGCCGGCGCGCAGTACTTCACCGTGCGCGACACCCGCTTTGCCAGGACGCTGGACACCGCCCCCGGCCTGCACAAGCCCTGGAGCGCCAATGCCGTGCGCGTGCTCGACGCCCACGGCCGCGTGGCCGAGGCCGCCCTGCCCACGCGCGAGCCGCACTGGGTGGGCGTGCCGGGCATGAACACGCTCGCGCAGTACTGGGCCCAGCCGCTGCTGGACGCCCGGCAGCTCGAGCTGGAAACCCGGGTCACCCGCATCGAGCGGGACGCGCTGGACGCCGGCCGCTGGCAGTTGCGCACCGCGGGCATGCGGGGCGAGCAGGAGGCGCAGCATGTGTTCTCCGGCTTCGACGCCGTGCTGCTGGCCCAGCCCGCGGCCCTGGCGCACAGCCTGCTACAGGCCTCGGGCCTGGCGCCCAAGCTCGCGCAGACGATCGGCGCGGTGCAGGTCGCGCCCTGCTGGACCCTGATGCTGGCCTACCCGCAGGCCGTGCAGCCGACGCTGACGCACCTGGGCCCGCAGTGGAACGCCGCGCGCAGCACGCACCACCGCATCGCCTGGCTGGCGCGCGAGTCGTCCAAGCCCGCGCGCGGCCTGGTGGAGCGCTGGACCGTGCAGGCCAGCGCCGCCTGGTCGCGCGAGCACCTGGAGGATGACGCCGCGCGGGTGCGAGCCAAGCTGCTCAAGGCCTTCGCCGAAGTCACCGGCATGCGCGCCGAACCGGCCTACGCCGAGGTGCGGCGCTGGCGCCATGCGCAAACCCTGCAGCCGCTCGGCAAGAGCCACCTCTGGGACGCCCAGGCGCGGCTCGGCGCCTGCGGCGACTGGTGCCTGGGCCATCGCGTGGAAAACGCCTTCGTCTCGGGACTGGAGCTCGCGCTGGCCGTGGCATGACGGGCTACGTCGGCCGCTTTGCCCCCTCGCCCACCGGCCCGCTGCACGCGGGCTCGCTGGTGGCGGCGCTGGCGAGCTGGCTCGACGCCCGAGCCCAGGGCGGCATCTGGCTGGTGCGCATCGAGGACGTGGACACCCCGCGCTGCGTGCCCGGCGCCAGCGAAACCATCCTGCAGCAACTGGCCGCCTGCGGCCTGCGGCCGGACGCCGAGCCGCTGTACCAGTCGCGGCGCGGCGCGCTCTACCAGGCCGCGCTGGACCAGCTGGCCGCTGCCGGGCTGGCCTATCCCTGCGCCTGCTCGCGCAAGGACATCGAGCAGGCGCGCACCGCGCTGGGCCTGGCCCGCGTGCGCCACGGCGAGCTGGTGTACCCCGGCACCTGCCGCCAGGGCCTGCGGGGACGCCCGGCGCGCGCCTGGCGCCTGCTGACCGAAGATTTCAAGCCAAAACAGGCCGATGTCCAGGCAGGCTGGTCTTTGGATGCTACGAATTCGATAGCAAACGGCACCCTCGCCTGGCACGACCGGCGGCTCGGCCCGCAGCATCAGAACGTGGCCGCCGAGGTCGGCGACTTCGTGCTCCACCGCGCCGACGGCCTGTGGGCCTACCAGCTCGCCGTGGTGGTGGACGACGGTGCCCAGGGCATCACGCACATCGTGCGCGGCGAAGACCTGGCCGACAACACGCCGCGCCAGATCCTGCTGCAACGGCACCTGGGCCTGCCCACGCCGCACTACCTGCACACCCCGCTGGTGCGGGGCGCCGACGGCGAGAAGCTGTCCAAGCAGAACGGCGCCGAGGCGCTGGACACGAGCGCCCCGCAGGCCGCGCTCAACGCCGCGGCCCGCGTGCTGGGGCTCGCGCCGCACGAGGGCGGCCGCGCCGACGCGCTGGCGGCCTGGGTGGCGCAGTGGCGCCACTTTTACAATCAGGGCCGTGACTGAACCCACTCCCTCCCCTGCTCCCGCTTCCGCGGGCACGCCCGAAGGCGTCGCCCATCCCCGCACCATCCGCAGCTTCGTGCGCCGCGCCGGCCGCACCACCACCGGCCAGGCCAAGGCCTTCGAAGCGCTGGGGCCGCAGTTCCTGCTGCCCTACACCGGCACGGCGATGGATTTCGCCGCGAGCTTCGGCCGCAGCGCGCCGACCGTGCTTGAAATCGGCTTCGGCATGGGCGAGGCCACGGCCCACATCGCCGCGCTCAAGCCCGAGACCAACTTCCTGTGCTGCGAGGTGCACGAGCCCGGCGTGGGCGCGCTGCTCAAGCGCATCGGCGAGCGCGGCCTGAGCAACATCCGCATCCTCGCGCACGACGCGGTGGAAGCCATCGACCACATGCTGCCCGAGCAGAGCCTGGACGGCGTGCACATCTTCTTTCCCGATCCCTGGCACAAGCTGCGCCACCACAAGCGCCGCCTGATCCAGCCGCCGCTGGTGGCCAAGCTGAGCCGCCGGCTGAAACCCGGCGGCTACCTGCACTGCGCCACCGACTGGCAACCCTATGCCGAGCAGATGCTCGAGGTGCTGAGCGCCGAGCCGCTGCTGCGGAACACGGCCGACGGCTTTGCGCCCAAGCCCGACTACCGCCCGCTCACCAAGTTCGAGAACCGCGGGCTCAAGCTCGGGCACGGGGTCTGGGACGTGGTGTTCGAGCGCCGCCAAGAGGACCCGCCCGCATGAACTGGCTCTATCTCTTCATCGCCATCGTGGCCGAGGTGCTGGCCACCTCCGCGCTCAAGGCGGCCGACGGCTTCAGCCGGCTGCTGCCGTCCATCGTGGTGGTGGTCGGCTACGGCACGGCGTTCTACTTCCTCTCGCTCACGCTGCGCACCATTCCCGTGGGCGTGGCCTACGCCATCTGGTCGGGCGTGGGCGTGGTGCTGGTGTCGGTCGCCGGCGTGGTGCTCTACAAGCAGGTGCTGGACCTGCCGGCCCTGATCGGCATCGGGCTGATCATCTCCGGCGTGGGGGTGATGCACCTGTTCTCCAAGACCGTTCCCCACTGAGAACGGCCTGCGCCTCGCGGCTCAGCTCCGGATCTCGCGCGCCGTGATCTGGTACTTGAAGTCGTCGGGCGCGTAGGAGTCGAAGCGCCCGTTCGCGTTCTCGGCCACCGGGTACATGAGGAACCCGAGCCGCTCGCCCCTGGACTCTGGCAGCGCCACGTCGTGCGCGTTGTTGTAGGCCACCCAGTTGCCCTCCCAGCCGCCGAACAGGGCCTGGTTGACCGGCGCCACCACCGGGTGCTGCGTGGTCTTGAGCCATTCGGGCGTTTCCAGCCGCATGACCTTGGCCACGTCGGCCGGGTCCATCGCGACCCAGCCGTGGGCCTGCAGGTACACCTCGGCGCGGCAGTGCTGGGCGCCCTTGAGGCTGGCCGGGTTGCCGCTCAGTTCCTTGTAACCGAAGGCCGACGGCACGAGGCGCAGCCCGTACACGTCGCGCGCCGGCACGCCTACCGAGCGGCACAGACCGACGAAGATGGCGTTGAGGTCGGCGCACTTGCCGCCCAGGTTGCCGGTCTCCAGCATGGTTTTGATGTCGCCCTCGCCACAGCCGCGCACCTTGGGCTCGCGGTAGGTGTTCGCCACCACCCAGTCGTAGATGCGGCGCACCTTGTCGGCGTCGGTCTTCGCGCCGCGCGTGGCTTCAAGCGCGGTCTTGCGCACGATGCCGTCGGTCGGGATCAGCGCGGTCGGGCGCAGCCAGTGGCGCAGGGTGTCGGCCTCCTCGCGCACGGTGCGCTTCTGCGTCCAGTCCACGGCGCGGCTCTGGGTCTGCACGCGGCTGGTGACTTCCACGAATGGCCGGGCCTCGCTGCCGGCAAACTCGGCATAGACCATGCGAGCGCCTTCCTGGGCCTCGGTCGCCAGGCGGGCCTGGCCATTGCTGGCATAGCTGCTCTCGAGCGAGCGCTGCCAGCCGCTGTTGACCGAAGGCAGGGGCACCCAGACGCGGGTCGTGCCTTGCGGCTGCAGCAGGTCGACACGGGTGGTCACCTCGAAGGTGCGCCACTCGCCGGGCCGGGGGCTGAACTGGCGCGGCGCCGGGCCTGTGCCCTGCGCGAAGTGAATGGAAGGAAAGGCAGCGGCAGCGCTGGCGATGGCGGTTCTTTGAAGAAAAAGGCGGCGTGCGGGGGTCATGAAGCGAACTCCGGGTGTGGCGGGAGAAGACGTAGCGGCGCATGGAAAAATGCCCCGAGGTGGTCTGCGCCGCCATGGTTCAGGACCACAGCGGCTGCCCGGAATTATGGCCGCATCAGCGGCTCGACCCATCGGGCGGCTTCCTGGCTGGTCCAGTCCACCTCGCCCTGCACACGCTGGCGCGGCCGGCCCGCCGCGTCGATCAGCACCGTGGTGGGAAAGATGCGCACACCCCACTGGCGCGCCGCGGCGCCCGCCGGGTCCAGCAGCACAGGCAGGCCCAGGCCCGTGCTGCGGGCGAACTGCGCCGCCTTGGCCGCGCTTTCCTTGAAATTGATCGCCAGCACCACGAGCCGGTCGGCACCATAGAGTTCCGCCAGTTGCTGCAGGGTCGGCATCTCGGCGCGGCAGGGCTCGCACCAGCTGGCCCAGAAGTTCAGCAGCACGGCACGGCCGCGCAGCGCGTCCAGGCGCCAGCGGCGGCCGTCCAGGTCCACGGCGTCGAGCGCAGGAGCGCGTTGGCCCTTGGGCCACGGCACGGCCTCGAAGCCGGCCGCCCAGGCCGGGCACACGGCCGCCGCGCCGAGCAGGGCCAGTTGTCGCAACAGGATTCGCCGCTCGCGTTCAGGCATGGGCCGATTGTCGCAGCCCGGCCGGGGGTGTTGGTCCGATGCGCCTGCGCCTGGCTTGCAGATTCGGCTCGCGGCCGAGCGCCGGGATCAACGCGAAAGATACGCCCACAATTGCGCGGCGGCGGACCGGGTATCCGCGGTGGGGCCCGGTTTTTCCCGAACGGCCAGGATCTGCGCGACGATGGAGACCCCGGTCATGCCGGCCGGAACGGCGCTGACCAGCCGGCCGCTCGCCACCTCGTTGCGCACCGTGCCTTCGGGAAGGAAAGCGATGCCATGCCCCTCGAGTGCCATGGCCTTCAGGCCTTCCGCCATGTCCATCTCGTAGACGCGGTCCAGGTGCAGCGGGACCGGGGACTGCCGGACCAGCAGATCCACCAGGAGCCCCAGATACACGCCCGAGGCGTAGCCGAGATAGGGAAGCGGCTGTCCGGCCCGGCCCGGCAGTTCGTACAGCGCGCGCCCATCGGACCTCGGCCGGCTCCATGGAGAGACCACCTCTTCTCCCAGGACCACCGTGTCGTAGCGTAGGCGGTCCAGCTGAAACGGATAGGCCGGATGGAAGAACGCGATCAGGATGTCGCAGTTGCCCTCAACGAGGCTCATCGTGGCATCGTGCGCGTTAAGGGCAAAGAGCTTGGTTCTGACAGGCCCGATCTCCTTGCGCAGCGAGGTGAGCCATCGCGGAAAAAAAGTGAAGGCCAGACTATGGGAGACCGCGAAATCGATCGCGGCACGGCTGGCGGTGCTGTGCCCGCGCAGCATGGCACGCGTGCTTTGAAGCGATTGCAGCAGTTCGAGTGCCTGGCCATAGAGCGTCTCGCCTGCCGCGGTCAGGCGCGGCGGATACGACGCCCTGTCGACGAGGTCGCTGCCGGCCCATGCCTCCAGCGCCTGGATGCGGCGCGAGAACGCGGGCTGGGTGACATGGCGCAACTGAGCCGAGCGGCTGAAGTTTCTTGTATCGGCAAGGCTGACGAAATCTTCCAACCACTTGATGTCCATGATGGCGGGATTATGAAGCGTCCGACGCGCGGCGAACAACCGCCTGCCCTATTCCCGGACGCGCCATCAGGCCGATTGCACAGCCGGCCAGAGCCCCGATCAGGTGCGCCTGCGCCACGATCGTGCCGCCGATGAGAGCCTCCTCTTCCAGCGAGGGCGGCCCCGCCAGTTGCCACGCCATGCGCGCCGCCAGCGCCAGCAGACCCAGCAGGAAGATGCGCCGGCCGGCTCGCACACGGTGCGCAAAGGAATAGGCAAACAATCCATAGAGCACGCCCGAGAAGCCTGCATAGTTGGAAATCCCGGGAAATGCGAACAGGCCTGCGCCTGTCACCGCGCACAGCGCGGCGATGACAGCCGCGTGCCGGCGCCAGGAGCCCTGCCCGAGCCAGACGGCCCATGCCAGCAGGCCCCCCATATTGAGAGCGCAATGCCAGGCACCGAGATGGACCCAGTGGGCGCTGACGATGCGCCAGGGTTCGGCATGCACCAGGCCGCGCTCGTACCGCAACAGGGCATAAGCGGGCGGCCCGCACCATTGCAAGGCAAGCATCACGGCCAGCATCCCGGCCACGAGAGCCCACCAGCCCTTTTTCTGCGCTGAAGAAACCCATGCCTCGCCACTGGCGGGCGCATTCGCGGCAAAAAACTGTTTAACGAATTGCATCGAAAGAATTCATATTCATACAGAGCATTGTCGAATGTCGTTTTTGCATGATCGTTCATGAAACTTCGAGGCTCGTCTCACTTCACAGGCACGCTCTTTGCGAACCAAGGGTTAACCCAAATGAAAGGAAGCCCGCGAATTAGAACTTTGAACTGACCATGCACAAACCGCATCGTGGCATACCCAAATGGCGTTGGCTGCGCAACTAAGACCATCGCTATAAACGCGTCGGCCTTTCTCGAAGTTTAACGACGACGCTGGACCAAGGTCCATTCACAACACTGATTGAGGAGAAGTACTTGATGAAGATAAAAGTTGAAAATTTGCGCAAGCTGCGCGGCCCCATCGTGGTGGCAGCGCTGGCCGCTTGCATAGGAGCCGGACTGGCCCAAAGCTCGGGGGCTGACGTCTGGTCGGTCAAGGTCCGCTACACCAGCGAGGCACAACTCAAGCAGTTGACCGACTTGCTGGATCACCCGTATGTGGATCAGAGAAACCACACCGTCTTGGCCGAAATCGGCGGCGGCGAGTTGAAAGCCCTGCGCGACATGGGCATGACCGTCGACATCGACGAGGCAGAAACCAAGCGAATCCAGGAATGGCTGGCTGCGCGCACGGCCGACGTCGCCTCCGGCGCGATCAAGCGCAGCGACCGCGAACAGCCCAGCAGTGTGGCCAATGGAGCGCATTCCTGCTACCGCACCGTGGAGCAGGTCTATACATCTTTCGATGAGCTAAAAGCGAAATTCCCGAAATTCGTCGAAATCAAGGATCTCGGCCCCGCCTGGATGGGCACGCAGATCAAGCCGCCGTTTACTGTCGGCGGCCAGCCCGACAGCTCCTGGTCCAACTACCGCCAGCTGCTCGCGAAGTATCTCCCCGCAGCCTTCCTCCAGCGCTTCGACCTCACCAAGCTGCCGGACCAGCCGCTGAACGTCAAGGCCATCGTCGTCGGCAACTTCGCGATCCAGAATGAAAAGACCCCTCGCATGGTCTGGACCGGCGGCATCCATGCGCGCGAGTACGCGCCGCAGGAAGTCGGCGTGAAATTCATCGAGTGGCTGCTGAACAACTACGGCAAGGACGCCAACGCCACGATGATGCTGAACATGAATCAGTATCACCTGATCATTCACAACCCGGACGGCCGCAAGCTGGCCGAGCAGGACGTCTCGGCACGCCAGCGCAAGAACACCAACTATTCGAGCGCGGCCTGTACGACCAACACGAACGTGCAGATCACCGTCCCCAGCACGACATCCACGCTCGGCTACTACACCTCGACGGTCTCTGTGACCAACACCATCGCCTCGGGCGTTGACCTGAACCGCAACTATCCGTTCGGCTGGGGCACAGGCGGCGGCGGCGGTTCGGACGGCAACTCCTGCGGCGAGACCTTCCGCGGCGTGGCGCCTTCTTCCGAGCCGGAGACCACGGCGATCCTGAACTACGTCCGCGGCACCACCTTCGTCGGCACCGACAAGATGTGGACCGTGAGCGGAACCACCGTGACCGGCACGACGTCGCTCACCACGACGCCGGCCAAGACCTGCAGTTGGACGGGCGGCGTACTTCCGGACGGGCGGCCCAAGAAGCCCGAGTTCTGCAACCCCGAAAACCGCGACAAGTCTCGGCTGGATGTCAACAACGAGAATCCTCTCGACTGGCAAACCGCGGCTGACGAGGACTACGGCGGCGGCATGTTCATCGACCTGCACAGCAATGCCCGCGCCGTGCTGTGGCCCTGGGGCGTGGAGCGCACCGAGAACGGCTTCAACACCCACACGCCCAACAACAAGGGCATGGCGGTGATCGGCCAGCGGATGGCGTTCCACAACAACTACTCGTCACAGCAGCTGCTCAGCTACAACACCGAGGGCACGACCAAGGACGCCTTCTACGGCTACCTCGGCGCACCGTCGTACACGGTGGAAATGGGCCGCTCGTTCTACGAGGACTGCGGCGTGTTCGACCGCGAAACCTATCCGGAGAACTTCAACGGCTTCCACTACCTGAGCCGCATCCTGCATCGCGTGTACAAGCTGCCTTTCGGGCCCGACACGGTCGGTGTCAAGGTCGGACTCGGTGTATCGGTGACGCCTGGCACAAAGGTGGCGCTCTCTGCCACGGTCGACGACAACCGGTATCGCTACTCGAACGCCGGGCAGTCGACCATCAAGCCGCCGCCGTACCCCGTGGTCTACAACATCAAGTCGGCCAACGCCTACATCGGCAAGCTGCCCTGGGAAGAAGGCGCCAAGGCGATCCCCCTGACGCTGTCCACCTCGGACCAGGCACGTTCGGACTTCCCGAACGCCACGATGACCGCCGGTGGCATGCTGGACACGACCGGGCTCGCTCCAGGCCGCCACATGGTCTATGTGCAGGGCGTGAATGCCGATAACAAGCCGGGCGCCGTGTCTGCGGCCTTCCTGGACATCGCCCAGACCCCCGGCGGCGAAGTGCCAGGCATTCCGAGCGCCACGAGCAGTGGTGGTGGTTCATTCGGCGCCGCCGATCTGGCATTCCTGATGCTGGGCGGATTCGCTCTGCTGGTGGTTCGCCGCCGCAAGCAACAGTAAGCATTTCCGTGGCGCCTGCAGGCGCCACGGCCTCACAGATCAATAGTTCGGCTGCCTTTCCAGGAAAAGCGAATGCGCGGCCGATTAGGAGATAGAACGATTATGAAGATGAAAAAATTGAGCCGCTTGGCGCTCGCGCTCGTCGCGACGTCCAGCGTGATTCTTGCCGGATGCGGCGGTAGCGACTCCGGTGGTCTGGGATCGACCGGTCCCGGCACGGGCGGCGGTGGTGGTGGCACCACGCCCGGCGTTTCCACCGTTGCCGTGAGCGGTATCGTCGCCGATGGGCTGCTGCAGAACGCGAAAGTGTGCCTGGACGTCAACAACAACCGAATCTGCGACGCCAACGAACCCAGCGCCATGACGGACGCAGCCGGCGCTTACACCATCAACTCGGCGGTCGGCACGAACTTCCCCGTGCTGGCCATGGTCACCGCCGGCGCCACTGTCGATTCCGACTACGGACTGCTGAACGACAGCTACATGCTGATGGCGCCGGCCGGTAAGCCAGAGTTCGTGAGCCCCTATACCACCTTGGTTCAGTCCGAGGTTGACTCCGGCCGCTCGCAGAACCTGCGCGAAGCGGAGAGCACGGTGCTCGCCGGTATGGTGGGCACGGCCGGACAGGTCGGCGGACTCAGCCTGTACTCCAACTACACCGATGTCTCCGCCGGAGCGCCCAGCGCAGTCCAGCTGAAGATGTACGGTGCGGCGCAGCTGCTGGCGAAGAGCTTCGCAGCGACCCAGACCCTCGTGGGCTCCAACTCGGGCATGGAACTGTCCGCAGCGCTGGGCCAGGCGGCTGGCAGCTCCATGAAGCACCTGCTCACGCAGGTCTCCGGCACGCTCACCCTGGCCAACCGCGACACCATCTTCGCTGCGGTGAAGGACAGCGTGGTTCCGACCACCGCGACCCTAGCGTCGATCGCCAAGGCCAAGGCCAAGACCGCGGCCGAGCCAATCGAAGGCGCCTGGATTCGCACCACCGGCAACCAGAAGGAAGTGTTCCTGTTCGCAGGCGACGGCACCTTCGTGCACCAGACCGTTGCAACGGCCATCACCTCCACCACCGCCTTCGACAACGGCTTCGGCTCCCGCTACGGCCGCTACACCTTCGAAGGCGGCGTGCTGAAGACCAGCCTCATCGAAGCTTCCGGCCAATCCGGCCCGACCAACGGTTCCGTGAGCGGCGTCACCATCTCGGGCAACACGCTGTCCGGCGGGGGGCTGAGCCTCACGCGCCTGACCAGCGCGACGAATCCGCTCGTTGGCGGGTGGATCACGCCGAACGGAAGCGACAAGCCGCAATTCCTGCTGTTCCTCGACGACGCAACTTACGTGCACAGCACGTTCTACGGCGAAGATGACTTCCAGACGGGCAGCTCCTCGTTCTTCGAAACCGCCCGCTCGGCCGGCATGCAGCGCGGCGCCTATTCGCAGACGACCACGGTGTCCAACATCACGCAGATCAGCTTCTCGACGATCGCCACGGCCCAGATCGCCACCACCGGCTCGCCGGTGGTCATCGACTTCAACGGCAACCTCTCCATTCCTGGAGACCCGGGTGTCGCCGTGCTGCAGTCGGATGGCGCCGTCTCGATGGAAGGCGCACGCTTCGTCAAGCTGGGCACCGTAATGGGCGCCAAGGCCATCAGCGGCCTGTCCGAAACCACCCGCAGCCGCCTGTGGTCCGGCCGGTACTTCTCGCGCAGCCTCGGCGGCAACCCCGCCCTGAACCAGTACATCTACGTGCGCGGCCCGAACGACGTCATCACCTTCAACCAGGCTGTCGCCGGCTCGGATGTCAACCAGCCATGCGCCCCGGTGGTCGGCCCGTTCACCTCGGTCGACCCGGCCGACGGTGTCTTGAAGCAGTTCGTCATCGGAACCGGCACGGCCGCATCGGCTGGCTACGCCCAGCGTCGCCTGAACGTCGGCACACCGGCCTCGTTCCTGGTCTACACGCCGATCACCCGCCCCACCAACGCCACCGCGCGCTGCGCGCTGCCTTTGTAAAGCGCTTGATCCGTCACTGACAAAAAGGGCCCGCCTTGCGGGCCCTTTTTTATTTGTCCGCTCCGCGTGCACCCATCCCTCAGGCAAAACCAGCTTGGCAGATGAAGTCTTTTGTAATAGGGTGCCTGACATGGGGTTTGATGCCGGCCCCGGTGTCAAGGATTTGCACATGAACAGAATACGCAGGCAGTGGTTGTTGGGAGCCGCCGTCGGCGCCGGATTGGATGCCCTGGGTGCGGGCAGTGCAAGCTGGGCGCAGGCGGCCAAGGCGCCCGTCGGGCGCAAGGTGGTGCTGGGCCAGTCGGTGCCGCTCACGGGTGCCGCCAGCGAAATCGGGCTGGCTTTCGCCGGTGGCGCCAAGCTCTATGTGGATGCCTTCAACGCCCGCAAGAACAACCCCTTCAGCCTGGAGCTGCGGCAGCTGGACGACGGCTACGACGCCGCCAGGGCCGGCGCCAATGCCAAGAAGCTGCTGGCCGATGGCGCTGACCTGCTGTTCGGCTTCGTCGGTACCGCCAGTGCGGACGCCGGAGCGGCGGTGGCGAAGCAGGACGACGCCTTGTTCTTCGCGCCCTTCGCCGCGGCCGACACCTTGCGCGACCCGGCACACGGCAACGTCTTCCACGTGCGCCCCAGCATGGCCGATGAGGCCTTCAAGATGGTGCGCCACTGCGCCACGCTCAACCAGAACCGCATCGCCGTGCTGGCCGAAGACGATGCCATGGGCCGCGCCGGCCTGGCCGCCGTGAACCAGGCCATCACCGAGCTCAAGCTGCCGCCACTGGTAGGCTCGGCCTTCGTGCCCGTCAACAGCGACAAGGTGGATGCCGCCGTCGCCGCACTCTCCAAGGCGCAGCCGCAGGCCATCATCCAGGTCTCGCTGTTCAACGCCACGGCCGCCTTCATCCGCAAGATGCGCAAGGCGGGCTACGTGGGCTCCTTCATGAATTTCTCGGTGGTCGGCATCGACCCGCTGTTCACCGCTTTAGGCAAGGAGATCAATGGCGTGGTGGTGTCGCAGGTGGTGCCTTCGCCGCGCAGTTCGGCCACGCCCATCGTCAAGGAATATCTGGCGGCCATCGACAACTCCGACCAGTCGCCGACCTACGAGAGCCTGGAGGGTTTCATCGCCGCCAAGACGCTGGCCGAAGCCCTGAGGCGCGCCGGCAAGGGTTTCGACAAGGCCGGCCTGCAAAAGACCATGGCTAGCATGACCGACTACGACGTGGGCGGCTTTCGCATCAACCTGCGGGCCGGCGTGCGCGACTCGGTGCGCGCCATCGACCTGGTGACCATCACGGCCGACGGCAAAGTGATCCGCTAGGCTCGCCCGGGCTCTGGCCGGCGGCCCTGCACGCTTTTCCATCATTCGGTATGCTCGCTGCTTTCCGCCCAGGGACCTGGGCGCGTCGCTGGCGCGCCTGCATGTTGCACGAATGATGCATCCCCACCGTGCCCGGCACGGGCCGGGCTCCCGCAGAACCCTTTGATTTCCATGAACTCGCATTTCCTGCGAACCGCGCTAGTGCTCGGTTTGCTCTCGGCCATCGGCCCCTTCGCCATCGACATGTACCTGCCCGCGCTGCCGTCCATCGGCCAGAGCCTGGGCGCCTCCACGGGCGCGGTGCAGGCCAGCCTGATGGCGTTCTTCATCTCGCTGGGCATCGGCCAGATCGTCTATGGGCCGGTGTCCGACATGGTGGGGCGCAAGGCGCCGCTGTACTTCGGCCTGCTGCTGTTCGCCGCCGGCAGCATCGGCTGCGCGCTGGCGCCCGACATCCACACGCTGGTGGTGCTGCGCTTCGTGCAGGGCCTGGGCGCCTGTGCCGGCATGGTGGTGCCGCGCGCCGTGGTGCGCGACCTGCACACCGGCCATGACGCGGCGCGCCTGATGTCGCTTTTGATGCTGGTGTTCAGCGTCTCGCCCATCCTGGCGCCGCTGACCGGCAGCCTGCTGATCGAGTCGCTGGGCTGGCGCAGTGTGTTCTGGGCCGTGACAGTGGCCGCCGCCCTGGGCCTGGCGCTGCTGGCCACCAGCCTGCCCGAGACGCGGCCGCCCGAGCAGCGGGTGGACAGCAGCGTGGCCAGCGCGCTCGCAGCCTATGGCGTGCTGCTGCGCGACCGGCATTTCCTGGGGCTGGTGTTCATCGGCGCCTTCGGCATCGCGAGCTTCTTCGCCTACCTGGCCAATTCGTCCTTCGTGCTGATCGACCACTACGGGCTCACGCCGCGCCAGTACAGCCTCGCGTTCGCGGCGAACGCGGCGTCGTTCATCGGCGTCTCGCAGTTCACGGGCCGGCTGAGCGCGCGCTTCGGGCTGGTGCCGGTGGTGAAGGTAGCCGTGGTCGGCTACGCCGGCGTGATGTTGCTGCTGCTGGTGCTCAACCTCGCCGGCGTGCAGCGGCTGGATGTGCTGCTGGCCCTGCTGTTCGTGGGCTACGGCTTCCTCGGCCTGGTGGTGCCGACCACCGCCGTGCTGGCGCTGGAGGAGCATGGCACGATCGCCGGCACGGCCTCGGCACTGATGGGCACGCTGCAGTTCGTCACCGGCGCGCTGGTGATGGCCATCGTCGGCCTGTTCGTGGACGGCAGCGTACGGCCGATGGTAGCGGGGATCGCCGGCTCGGCGCTGGTGGCTTATGCCCTGACGCGCATCACGTTGCGGGGTGTGCGCGCAACGCTCTGAGCGTCAGCGCAGCGCCTCCCGCAGCAACTCCTTCAGCCGCGCATAGGCCTGCTCGCGTGCCACCGGGTTGCGCCCGGCATGCACGCCCTGCCCCGGGTGCGTGCCGTTGGGCACGTCGGCGCGCAGGCGCACGCTGCCTATTGGGTTGTCGAAGTCGTGGTAGCTGCCGGGATAGACGTTGACCTCGGCGCCCACCGCCTGGCCCAGCTCGATGCAGGGGCCGGGCGGCGTCCAGTCGTCCAGCTCACCGAGCATCATCGCCAGCCGCGTGGCGGGCCGGTAGCCGCTCTTGAGCGCGGCGCTGCAACCCGGGTAGAAGGCCACGCCCAGCGCGAACCGCCAGGGCTGGGCCGCCACCTCGCGGCGCGTGGCATCGGTGGCTGCGAGCACGGCGCTGCCGCCATGCGACCAGCCCAGCAGCGCCAGCCGCTGCGGTGCGGCCCAGGGCTGGGCCAGCACCCAGGCGCCCGCGCCCAGCGCGTCAGCGCGGCGCTGGGTCTGGTCGATGCGGCGCTGGCCGATCTTCTGGGTGCACAGCTCCCGCTCGCCGCGCGGCGTGAGGCTGTCGGGAAACAGCACCGCGCAGCCCTCGCCCACCAGCCAGTCGGCCATGGCCTGATGCCGGGCATTGAGCTCGCCCTTGCGCGCGCCGGTGGTGGCATAGAGACCGCCACAACCGTGCAGGGCCACCACGGTGGCGTGGGGCGCAGGCGAGGCCGGCTTGAACAACCAGCCTTTCAGGGTGGTGCCATCCAGGCTGGGGAAGTGGACCTCTTCAGGCGACGCCGCCGCGGCCCAGACCGGCCACAGCGCACAAATCAGCATCAAAAGTACCAGAGGTCCTTGTCGCCTGGACATAACATGCTATTGAATTGATAGCAACCCGCTGTCGCAGCCAGCCTCAGAGGCGCTCGGCCACCCAGCCCTGCACCGACTTCAGCGCAGCCGGCAGGCCCGCGGCGTCGGTGCCGCCGGCCATGGCCATGTCGGGCTTGCCGCCGCCCTTGCCGCCCACTTGGCTCGCGACGAAGTTCACCAGCTCGCCGGCCTTGAGCCGGCCCATGCTGTCGGCAGTGACGCCGGCGGCAATCTGCACCTTGCCACCATCGACGGCCGCCAGCACGATGGCCGCGGTCTTGAATTTGTCTTTCAGCTTGTCCATGGTCTCGCGCAGGGTCTTGGCGTCGGCGCCTTCGAGGCGCGCTGCCAGCACCTTGATGCCCTTGACGTCCACGGCCTGGCTCATCAGTTCGTCGCCCTGCGAGGAAGCCAGCTTGCCTTTGAGCTGGGCCACTTCCTTCTCCAGCGTGCGCACCTGGTCCAGCACCTGGTGGAGACGGCCCTGCAGCTCGGCGGCCGGCGCCTTGAGCGTGCCCGCCGCCTGCTGCACCGTGGCCTCGAGCTGCTGCAGGTAGGCCAGCGCGTTGGCGCCGGTGACGGCTTCCACGCGGCGCACGCCAGCGGCCACGCCGCTTTCCGAGACGATCTTGAACAGGCCGATATCGCCGGTGCGCTGCACATGGGTGCCGCCGCAGAGCTCGCGGCTGCTGCCGATGTCGAGCACGCGCACGGTGTCGCCGTACTTTTCACCGAACAGCATCACCGCGCCGGTCTTCTGGGCCGACTCGATGTCCATCACGCGCGCCTGGGTGGCGGCATTGGCCAGCACTTCGGCGTTGACCTTGGTTTCGATCTCGCGGATCTGGGCGTCGCTCACCGGCGCGTTGTGGGTGAAGTCGAAACGCGTCTTGTCGGCATCGACCAGCGAGCCCTTTTGCTGCACATGGTCGCCCAGCACCTCGCGCAAGGCCTTGTGCATCAGGTGGGTCACGCTGTGGTTGCGCATGGTGGCCGCGCGCACGGCCGTGTCCACCTGCGCCGTCACCGCGTCGCCAAGCTTGAGCGTGCCTTCGGCCAGCCTGCCATGGTGGCCGAACACGTCGGCCTTGATCTTCTGCGTATCGGCCACCGCGAAGCGCGCGCCGCCGCCGGCGATCACGCCCTGGTCGCCCACCTGGCCGCCGCTTTCCGCATAGAACGGCGTCGTGTCCAGCACCACCACGCCATCCTGGCCGGCCTTGAGCTCAGCCACGGGCGTGCCCTCGGCATACAGCGCCACCACCTGGCTGGCATGCGCCAGCTCGTCATAGCCGGTGAAGGTGTTGCCGGCGCCGCTGTACTCCAGCGCACGGTCCATCTTGAACTTGCCGGCGGCGCGGCCGGCGGCCTTCTGCTTTTCCATCGCGGCGTTGAAGCCGGCCTCGTCCACGCTCACGCCGCGCTCGCGGCAGACGTCGGCCGACAGGTCGAGCGGGAAGCCGTAGGTGTCGTGCAGCTTGAAGGCCACGTCGCCGGGCAGCACCTGGGCGCCGTTGGCCAGGGCCGCGTCTAAAATCTCCATGCCATTGGCCAGCGTCTCGAAGAAGCGCTCTTCCTCGGCTTTGAGCACCTCGGTGATGCGCTTCTCGTCGGCCTTGAGCTTGGGATAGGCCTCACCCATCAGCGCCACGAGGTCGGGCACCAGCTTGTGGAAGAAAGGCTTCTTCTGGCCCAGCTTGTAGCCGTGGCGGATGGCGCGGCGGATGATGCGGCGCTGCACGTAGCCGCGGCCTTCGTTGCCCGGGATCACGCCATCGGCCACCAGGAAGGCGGTGGCGCGGATGTGGTCGGCAATCACGCGCAGGCTCTTGTTCTGCAGATCCTTCTCGCCGGTTTCGCGGGACGCCGCCTTGATGAGGGCAGCGAACAGGTCGATCTCGTAGTTGCTGTGCACATGCTGCAGGATGGCCGCCAGCCGCTCCAGCCCCATGCCGGTGTCTACACAGGGCGCGGGCAGCTTGGTGACGCTGCCGTCGGCCGCCATGTCGAACTGCATGAACACGTTGTTCCAGATCTCGATGAAGCGGTCGCCGTCTTCGCCCGGGCTGCCCGGGGGGCCGCCGGGGATGTGGTCGCCGTGGTCGTAGAAGATTTCGCTGCAGGGGCCGCAGGGGCCGGTGTCGGCCATCATCCAGAAGTTGTCGGACTTGTAGCGCCCGCCCTTGTTGTCGCCGATGCGGATCACGCGCTCGGGCGGCAGGCCGATTTCTTTCGTCCAGATGTCGTAGGCCTCATCGTCCTCGGCATAGACGGTGGCCAGCAGGCGGTCGGCGGGCAGCTTGTAGACCTCGGTCAGCAGCTCCCAGGCCCACTTCAGGCTCTCGCGCTTGAAGTAGTCGCCAAAGCTCCAGTTGCCCAGCATTTCGAAGAAGGTGTGATGCCGCGCGGTGTAGCCCACGTTCTCCAGGTCGTTGTGCTTGCCGCCGGCGCGCAGGCAGGCCTGGACCGAGGCGGCGCGCACGTAGGGGCGCTTGTCGGTGCCGAGGAACACGTCCTTGAACTGCACCATGCCCGAGTTGGTGAACATCAGCGTGGGGTCGTTGGCGGGCACCAGCGAGCTGGACGCCACGATGGTGTGGCCCTTGGAAGCGAAGAAGTCGAGAAACGTCTTGCGGATGTCGGCAACGGTAAAAGTGGGAGTGCTCATCTTCTGGAAGAATGCCGTGCCGGCCAGCGACCGCAGACCACACGTAAATGCTTGATTTATTTGAACATTCGATTATAAGTTTCGGCCTGCCCCGGTGTCTGGCCCGATTTGGCGCAGACGCCCGGCCCGAATGCTGGCAAAATTAGTTAATACGTTAAGTAATTTCCGGCCCAGCCGGACGCCCTCACCCTCAGGAGACCTTTCGTGGACATGAAGACTTCCCCCCTCGCCCTGCTCAAGGACCCCAGCCTGCTCAAGACCGATGCGCTGATCAATGGCCAATGGGTGCAGGGCGCCAGCCGCTTCGACGTGAACGACCCTTCCACCGGCCGCAAGCTGGCCGACGTGGCCAACCTCGGCCCGGCCGATGCCGAGGCCGCCATCGCCGCCGCCAACGCCGCTTGGCCGGCCTGGCGCAGCAAGACCGCCAAGGAGCGCAGCATCATCCTGCGCAAGTGGTTCGACCTGCTGATGGCCCACCAGGAGGACCTGGGCCGCATCATGACCGCCGAGCAGGGCAAGCCGTTCGCCGAAGCCAAGGGCGAAGTGGCCTACGGCGCGAGCTTCGTGGAGTGGTTTGCCGAGGAGGCCAAGCGCGTCAACGGCGAGACCCTGCCCCATTTCGACAACAACCGCCGCCTGATGGTGATCCGCCAGCCGATCGGCGTGTGCGCCGCCATCACGCCCTGGAATTTCCCGCTGGCCATGATCACGCGCAAGGTGGCGCCGGCGCTGGCGGCCGGCTGCCCGGTGGTGATCAAGCCCGCCGAGCTCACGCCGCTGACGGCGCTGGCCGCTGCCGAGCTGGCCCTGCGTGCCGGCATCCCGGCCGGCGTGCTGAACCTGCTGCCTGCCGACGGCGCCAACAGCATCGCCGTGGGCAAGGTGTTCTGCGCCAGCGACACGGTGCGCCACATCAGCTTCACCGGCAGCACGGAAGTCGGCCGCATCCTGATGGCGCAGAGCGCTCCCACGGTCAAGAAGCTGGCGCTCGAGCTCGGCGGCAACGCCCCCTTCATCGTGTTCGACGATGCCGACATCGACTCGGCCGTCGAGGGCGCGCTTGCCAGCAAGTACCGCAACGCCGGCCAGACCTGCGTCTGCGCCAACCGCTTCTATGTGCAGGACGGCGTGTACGACGCCTTCGTGGCGAAGTTCGCTGCCAAGGTCCAGGCCTTCAAGGTCGGCAACGGCTTCGAGGACGGCGTGGTGCAGGGCCCGCTGATCGAGGATGCCGCCATCGACAAGGTGCAGCGCCACGTGGACGACGCTGTGGCCAAGGGCGGCAAGGTGGTGGCCGGCGGCCACAGGCTGCCGGGCCAGTTCTTCGAGCCCACCGTGGTGGCCGAGGCCACGGCCGACATGCTGTGCGCCCGCGAGGAAACCTTCGGCCCGTTCGCCCCGGTGTTCCGCTTCAAGACCGAGCAGGAGGCCATTGACGCGGCGAACAACACCGAGTTCGGCCTGGCCAGCTACTTCTACAGCCGCGACGTGGGCCGCATCTTCCGCGTGGGCGAGGCGCTGGAGTACGGCATGGTGGGCATCAACGTGGGCATCATCGCCACCGAGCATGTGCCGTTCGGCGGCGTCAAGCAGTCGGGCCTGGGGCGCGAAGGCTCGCACCACGGCATGGATGAGTATGTTGAAATGAAGTACCTTTGCCTCGGAGACATTCTCAAATGAACCGCCGACTCTTCATCCAGGCCGCCGCGGCCACCGCATCCGCTACGCTTTTGATAGCAGCTCAGGCCCAGGGGACAGGGACCTCCGGCACAAAACGCCACAAAATCGTGATCCAGATGAGCGATGCCGACCCGGGCAAGTGGAATCTCGCGCTGAACAACGCGAAGAACCTGCAGGACGACGTCGGCGCCACCAACGTGGACATCGAGATCGTGGCCTACGGCCCCGGCATCGGCATGCTCAAGCTCGAATCCCCGGTGGCCTCGCGCGTCGACGATGCGGTGAAGGCCGGCGTCAAGGTGCTGGCCTGCGAGAACACCATGCGCGGCCAGAAGCTGACCAAGGACGACATGAACGGCGCCGTCGGCTACGTGCCGGCCGGCGTGACGGAAATCATGAAGAAGCAGGCCGAGGGCTGGGCCTACCTGCGGCCCTGAGCCCGAGGCACCCCGCAAGGCCGGGACGCCGCAGCACCTGAAGCGCGGCCCGGCTACGGCGCCTTGACGAAGGCCGCCGAGGCGCCGGCCACATGGCCCGCGCCGCTGCTGAGCAGCGTGCTCTGAACCCTGAACACCGCGAGGAAGCTCTGCCCGCTGGCGCCCGCCAGTTGGCCCGCCGTGATCGCGGTGGACACATTGCCCGTCTGGCAGCCCGCCGTGCAGGTCACCGGCAAGGCCTGGGCGCCGGCGGCCAGCGAATACTGGGTGCCGGCGGCGATGGAGTAGCTGGTGGCGGATTGGCCAGCCCCGGCGCCGAAGCCCATCACCATGTTGGAGAGCGTGGTGACGGACTGGCTACCGTAGTTGATCGAGAGGTTGCCCGGCGCAAACGTGCCCTGGCGGTGGAAGTTGTCGGTGGCCGGCGAGCCGCCGGCGTAGTTGTACTGGGCGATGCCCGAGGTCGGTAGCGCCACCGTGGGCGAATCGGCAAAGATGTAGTGAGCCACCCGGAAGGTGTCGTACAGCCAGTACGCGCCCGCAGCGCTGCTGGAGCTGGTGGACACGAAGCCCATCTTGTAGGAAGGATCGGTCGCCACCGCATCGATGGCGGCCGCGAGCCCGGCGGCATTCGTCACGCCCGTCAGGTTGAAGGCAGGGTTCCAGAAGCCGCCGAGATCCGGCGTGCCCTCGCGCACATTGGGGCCGCCCGGCCGGTCCGTCACCAGCACGACATGCCCGTTGCTGGCGGGGGTGGTGGGGATGGAGGTCGTGGTCGCGTCCGCGGCCTTGTAAGAGACAGGCGGCGTGCCCTGCAGGGCCATCTGGGACGAGGACGAGGTCTGCGGCGAGGTCGACGTCTGGGTCGAGCTGGACGATTGCGGCGGCGCAGAGGCCTCCGAAGAAGACGAAGAGGAGGACGACGGCGAGGACGACGCCGTTTGCCCGCTGCCCGACTCGCCGCCCGCGCTCGTCGTTCCTGAGGCGCTGGCCATGCCTGACGCACCCGATGTGCCTGACGTGCCGGAGGCACCGGACGGCGGCGCATTGGTGTTGCCGCGCCCACGGGCCAGCAGGCCGCGCTCGCTCAGCACCGACGGGGGCGCCAGCAGTTGGGTCGGCGCGGTGTTCTGGTCGGCCACGAAGAAGTATTCCTGCTGCCCGAACTCGGTCTCGCCGCCTTGGTTGCTCACGTCGATGCGGCCGTCGGTGACGCCGCCAAAGGTGCCGTTGGGCGCCTGGCTGCCGTCGGCATTGGTGCAATCGTTGTCGCACGTCACCACGGTGAAGTTGGTGCCGCGGATGCCGATGGTGGCAGTGGGTGTGTTGAGCGCGAAGGCCTTGCGGTTGGCCTTGCCGATCAGGCCCGTGATGGTGCGCAGGCCGCCCTTGATCAGGCTCAGGACCGACTTGTCGGACTCGGCCTTGCGGTCGTACTGGTAGTCCTGGATCCTGAACTGGCTGTTGGCCCGCAGCGCCACGATGGACTCGTCGGAAAACCGGACCTGCAGCGCGCTCCTGTCGCCCACGAGCAGCGTGTCCCCGCTTTCCACCAGCGTGCCGACGCCGACGGCCACCTTGGCGCCGGCGCGCTCGATATTGGCGTCGCCAGCCACGGCCAGCACCCGGCCGGCCGAGGCGGCCCATGCGCCCGGATAACTGCTGCCCAGCGCGAGCACGGCGACAGCGATGTGGGTTTTCTTCATGTTCGCTCCCCGGCTATTTGAAGTCGTAACGCAGTTTCACGGCCAGCACGTCGCGGTCGTACTGGTAGAAGCCGATGTTCGATCTCTGATCGGTGTACTGGTACTCCCCGCGCACCGACCAGTTGCGGTCGACCGCATAGATGACCGCGAGATCGAGGGCACAGAAATCATCCTGGCGATGGGGAGCGCCCACGGCAAACTCGCGCGCATAGCGGCTGTTCTGGTAGCTCAGGCCGCCGGCCACCGTCCATCGCGCCCGGGGCTGGGCCGACAGCGAAACCCGGCCGCCCCACAGGTTGCGCGAGAGGTCGTCGCGGTTCCTGCGGTTGCTTTCGCGCCCGGCGTTCAGGCTCAGGTTGAGGACCGGGTTCCAGGGATGCACCAGCGAGCGGGTCCAGAAGCCGGTGAGCGTGGCCAGCCGGCTGTCGCGCTCATCGGTAGCCGACAGCACCGGTGCGCCGCTCTTGTTCTTGGTGAGATAGGTCAGGATGTTGTCGTAGTTCAGGTCGGACCACTGCGCGGACAGGCCGAAGCGGTTGAACTGGTCGTTCTGGTACTGCCACTCGCCCACCAGCGTCGTGAGACTCAAGTAATTCTGGTTGTCGACCGTCAGCTTGTTCCAGTCGATGCCGAAGCGGTACAGGTTGCGCCCGCCGATCACCGACACGCCGCCTTGCAGGGCCAGCGAGCGCTGGTCGAACTGGCTGTTGCCGCCGCCCTGGTACAGGCGGCCCGTCGCGCCGACGCCGCCATAGAGGGCCACGCCGGGCGCCACCGGATAGGTGCCCTGGGCGCCCGCGGCCAACGTGGAGAACCCCGCCGATTCCTTCTCGGCGGAATCTCCCGGCGCGATGACCACCCCGAGGGGCAGTCCGCTCACCTGGCCGCTGGGTGGCCCGGCGTTGATGTTGCTGTCGGTGCCCAGCCCCAATTCCACATAGGCCGAGGCCGTCGGCTGGTAGCGGCTCTCCCGCGCCCGGATGGCATCCAGAAACTTGTTGATGGCGTCGAGTTCCTGGCCGGTGCTGCCCGCCACCAGGCCCGTGAACTCCTCGCGCGCACGCTGGTCCTCTCCCAGGATGTAGTAGCCGCGCGCCAGCTGGTACCGCGCCGACCGGTTGTCGGGAAACAACAGCGCATAGCGCTCCAGCGCCAGCACGCCCTCGCCCGGCGCGCCGGCGTCCAGCGCCGCGATGCCGAAATAGAAGTCGAACAGCGGCTGCCCCATCTCCCCTGGCGACGCCTTGCCCAGCTCATAAGCCTGCCTGGGCTGTCCCTTCTCCAGCAGAGACTTGACGTCGTCGGCCACAGCGGCCAGCGCGCTGCCGCCAGCGGTACACAGGACCATCCCGATAAGCTGTTTTTTCATTTTCTGCACTAAGTTTCAAACCCGCCAGAACCCGCCGCACTCGAGGCGCGGCGCGCCAAATGCAAGCATTTGTCAAACTATGCACTTAATGTAAATTCGGGTCAATGCTCGGAATACGGCGAACGCAGGCGGCCTGCCAATGCGGCCGGAGCCGCAGCGATGCGAACCAATGCGATAATCGATAGAGAACGATGATCGGCTGGGGATCCCAGTTAGCATCGCTCCTGGCAGATTCGGCCACGGCCGGCCTGCCGCCACTCAGACGCGGGTGTAGTTCAATGGTAGAACGGCAGCTTCCCAAGCTTCATACGAGGGTTCGATTCCCTTCACCCGCTCCAGTCTCCACACCCGCCGCCGTCACGAAGCCTCCGGAATTCCCGGCTCTCCGTCCACGATCTGGTACTTGCGCATTTTTTCCCACAGTACCTTGCGGCTGATGCCCAGGTACTGGGCCGTTTCCTGGCGCTTCCACTCGCTGGCCTCCAGTGCCGCGATGATGCGGTTGCGTTCACCCGCATTCCAGTTCTTGCGTGCGCTGCCGTCGGCCGCCATGGATTCCGGCGTCGGCGTCGAACTCCGCGCCAGCGACAAGGCACGCTGGATCAGGGGCTGGTCCCAGGTACCCGTCTGCCGGACGATGACGCCCACCCGCTCCGCGAGATTGCGCAGCTGGCGCACGTTGCCGGGGAAATACATGTCGGCAATAGCATCGGTCAGCCAATACGGCAGGTCCGGCGGGTTGGGCGGCGGCTGCGTTCCCATCACCGAGGTCATGATCGCCTTGAAGATCGCGATCTTGTCGATGGCGCCCCGCTCCTCCAGTGTGGGCACGTGGAGCTCGATCACCGCCAGGCGGTAGAACAGGTCGGAGCGAAACTCCTCCTGCTGCACCAGGTCGCGCAGGTCGCGGTTGGTGGCGGCCACCAAGCGGAAGTCGAGCTTGATGGCCACCGTGGAGCCCAGCCGGGTCACCGTGTTGTCTTCCAGCACACGCAGCAGCTTGACCTGCTGGTAGCGTGGCAGATCGCCGATTTCATCCAGGAACAGCGTGCCCCCCGTGGCCTGCTCAAAGTAGCCTTTGTGCGCATGGACAGCGCCGGTGAACGAGCCCTTGGCATGGCCGAAAAACAGCGACTCGAACAGGCCATCGGGAATCGCGCCGCAATTGACCGCGACGAAGGGCCCCTTGCCATACTGCCCATGGCCGGCGTGCAACTGCTGCGCGATGCGCTCCTTGCCCACGCCGGTTTCCCCGTGGACCAGCACGTTGTGGTCGCAGTCGGCAAAAGCCGCCACCTCGGCGAGCAGCGCCTGCATGCACTCGGAGTTGGCCACCAGCACGTCGGGTTTTTCCGGCTTGGCACCGTTGGCGCGGATCTGCTGCACCAGCTTGGTCACCAGCGTGCGCAGCTCGGCGCAGGTGAAATCAAAGGGCAGGATGTGCAGGTATTCAGGCGGATAGTTGCGCGAGTCACGCTCCCGTGTCGCGGCGGCCACCCAGATCACAGGCATGCCCTGCACCACCTCGGAAGCCAGCGGCAGCCCGCCGCCGTCGATCACGGTCACGCTGATGATGGCCAATGCCACGCGCGTGCTCGAGCGGTCCTGCGGCAGCGGAATACCGTCGGCCCGGATCACCTCCACGTCGAAGCTGGCCATGCAGCGCGCAATGCGGTCCAGCACGTCTGCCTTGCCCTCCCAGACATAGAGGTCGAGTTCGTCGAAATGGAACAGGTTTCTCATGGATGGCCTGGATGAAGAGGCTTCAAGGCGCCCGAAGCACACTGCCTGGATGGGGGTGCAAAAAATCGCATCGTCAGTACACCAGTTCAACGGAGCCATCGCAGGTGAGGCGGGCGCCTACACTGCTCTGGGCCAGGGTGATGCCGAGCGTTTTCAGCAGGGAGTTGACCAAAGGGTCCAGCAAGGGGGAAAGGACCGTGGACACCGCGGACTGCAGCAGGCTGACGAGCGTGCTGATGACCGAACCGGCCCCCGCCAGTAAGTCCCCGAGGCCGCTGCCGGACACCAGGGGCTTATACATCTGGATGCTGACGCCCGACAGGGTGCTGGACAGGCTGTTGACGACGTTGGACGAGGAAATCGACTGGTAGGCCGGCGCGCTGGTGATGTCGGGAAGGTCCGTCGCAGGCGGCGCCGAGTATGTCAGCCCCTGCGAAGCCCCCGCCAGCGAAGTGTTCGTCATCAGGCCGATGCCACCGCCCGCAAAGGGTTGGCGCGGCTGGCAACTGCTGATGCACAACACGACACAGGTGCGAGTGCATGTTTTGACGCCGATATCGATCAGGGGCACGGGCGCCACCGTCGGCGCGCTAGGGCTCGCAAACACCTTGTTCGCGGCATCGGCCGCGCTGGAGCCCATCCTGCCGATGCGCACATTGAGCGCCGAAGTCGACGCGGGAACGGTCAGCGACTTGCTCGTGTTGGAATTGCATGTGAAATCCGTGATGCGGGCCTGCCCCGCTGCCGCGTCGATGTTCACGTCAAAACGGAAAGGTCCCGGCAGGATCAAGAGATCCGTGACGTTCCGGGTGCAGCCAATGCACAACAGGTTGCTCAGAACGTCCACCAGGTTCAGCGTCAGCACGCTGTTGAGCAGGTTGGTGATCGGCGAAAGCAGGCCGTCCAGCGTACTTTGCAGCCCCGAAACCAGGCTCGTCAGGCTGGAAGTCAGGTCGACCGACAGCAGGGTCCGCACCTGGGCCGTCCGCACGAAAATCCCGTTCGGCCCGGTGGGGTCGGCCTTGGCCAGTTCGGGATTGCCGATCGCCGACAGCTGCGGCGGCTCCAGTACTTTGACATTGACCGTGGCCGTTCCAATGCCGGGAACCGAGAGAGGAACGGCAGCGAACACCGCGCTTTTGCTATTGGCAAGCTGCACCACGCCCTGGATCAGCTGAAACGCCTGCAGATCGACGTTCAAGCCGGCCGCCTGCGTACCAGCCTGAAGCTGAAGCACGTCCCCGAGTTCGAGCGGCAGCGCGCCGATCGCCGGGGCCACGATGCCCTGCAGGCCAATGATGGCCGTGGACGCGGCGCTGCCGCTGCCCAGCACGTCGACGGCGGCCTGAAGCAGGCGGCCCACGGTGGTCTGCGTCGCCAGCAGTGCGTTGTAGTCGCCCGCAGCCACGCCCAGGTTGAGCGCCAGCCGGTCCAGGTAGCTCAGTAGATTGATGTTGGTATCCAGCAACCCCTGCCAGCCGACGGCGCTCAGGTTGAGGGTGCCTCCCAGCAGGCCGCCGAACACCGAGTTGAGCAAGGTCGACTTGCCGCTGTCCACCGTCACCAGCGTGCTCTGGATGTTCAGCGCCGCAAGGGGTGAGGTGCGCGCCGCCGTCGCCTCGGCCGTGACGGTGCGCGATGCGGGAGCACCGCCCGCGCCAAAGAAATTGAACACAAAGAAATAGGGCACCGTCCGCGACACCGACACATGTGCCGAATTGAGTGGAACCTCCGACACGCGGAAATAGCGCGGCGGACTCGCCGTGGCATCCGCCGCGCCGCGAGGATCCCTTGGATTCCAGTTGCCGCAGGTCACGGCGGCGCTGTCCGTGGTCTGCAAGCCATTCAAACCGGCGTTGGCCAGCGCATTCGCGGACGCATTGGCGCATCCACCGGCCACCACCCCTGCCCCCGCCAGGGCCGCGAGATCCGCGATCTTCTGTACTTCACGCCGCTGCCAGAACACGTTGCCAATATCGATGCTCATCAGGCAGATCACGGCCACCATCAGCCAGATGGCTCCCAGCATGGCGACGGCCCCATGCTGCCGTGGCCATGCAGGCGCGCGCCTTGGCTGATGCCGGTCCCGCATGCCGCCCCCTATTTCCCGGAGTTCGTTTTGCCTACGGTAGAACTCATGAATTCAGGAATGGCATGGTTGAAGCTGTTCAGGTAGCGCTGGTAGCTCAGGCCGGCCTGCTCCCCCGGGATGGGACGCGCCGGGCTTGTGCTGTTGCGCTGGAGCTCAAGCAACTGACGGGTCGCATCGCCCACACGTAGCCCTCTCGCCGGCCCATCGGCTCCCGGGCCTGCAGCCACGGCCGCGGGTGTATTCGGCGAGTCCGCAGAAGACCCCGTCGATTGAGCATGGACGGACCCCGCAAGGAGCCCCATGGCACTCAGCAACGCAAAACCAGCCCTGAAGTTTTCTCGTGTCAGCATGGGAACCTCCTGTCATTGATTCGTTGATGTGTTCCAGCCCTCAGGCTTTCCCGTTCATCGCTCGCTGCTGCCGGTCGACAGCAGCGAGGATGAGGTCTTGAGGGTGAGCGGCATGTTCATCCCCTCTTGCAGCCTCGCCTCTGACATTGGCACGCCCGCGCTGCTTGAATCGAGTCTCATCTCGGCAGCCTCCCGTGCAATCACGGCGCGCACCTCGTCGGGCATGCCGTGCTTGTCCATCAGGGCTCCGGCTTGTTGCGGCTTGCCATCGACCAGCAGGTAGAGCGCGAAATTGCCTTGCACCTTGGGCATCTCCGGCTGCAACTGCGCAGCCTGCATGATGGGAATGCGTGCCTGAGCCAGGCGGCCTGCCTTCATGTAGGCATAGCCCAGATCGCTCAGCAGCAGGGCATCCGTAGGACTGCGGCGCTGGGCCTGCTCGAACATCTGGATGGCGCGGGCGTAGTCGCCCTGCGCTGCCGCCAGCAGACCAAGACCGCGATAGCCGGCCGCCTCCAAAGCCGTTCCCATGAGCTTGCGATAGGCCTGCTCGCTGGAGGCTGCCTGTCCTGTCTGCCGCAAGGCATCTGCGCGCAGCAGCGCGGCTTCCGGCGAGGTACCCCATTGCTGCTCCAGCGCATCGATGTGGGCCAGCGAGGCAAACCACAGCCCCCTTTGCTGCATCTGGCGAATCAGCGTCAGATAGGTTGCCGCGGTATTGACCTGGGGGTCCTCGACCGAAGCCGCAGGGGGACGCGGGCCCGTTGCAATGCCATACCCCGATGGCGCCGTGGAGCAGGCACTGGCCAGAATGGCCAGGCAGCCCGCCGCAATGGTGTGGAGCGGTTTTTTCATCGTGCCATGGCCCCGAGTGAACGAATGACGGCCAGAAAGCCTGGGCCGGCCGTCACGATGATCAGCGCCGGCAGCAGCGTCGTCACCATGATCCCTGTCATCTTGACGGTGATCTTTCCAATGCGGTCCTTCAGTTCGGCCCTGCGCCGCTCGCGCAGGCGTTCGCTGAACTGGCGCAAGGGCTCCTGCACTGCTCCGCCATGGCGGTCCACCTGCACCAGCAATGCCATGAGGTTGACCATGTTCTCGTTGTCGTGAAGCTGGGCCAGGCGCTGCAATGAATGCTCCCGGGTGCGCCCCTGGCTGTACTGGCGATTCGCGGTTTCGAGTTCCTTGCCCAGCACCCGCAGGATGCCTCGAAAATCGTTGGCAATCACCTGCAGGCTTTGATCGAGGCTCAACCCCACCCCCTGCAACAGCCGGATGAGGTCGACGAACAGCGGCAGCTCGTGGATGACACGCTCCTTGCGCCGGGCGGCATACCAGGAGAGAAACCATTTGGGCCCGAGGAATCCCACCGTCAACGCCAGAGCCCAGAAGAAAAAGCGCATGCCCCCCGCCGACCGTCCTGCCGACAACAGGCCATACAGCAATGGCAGCCCCATGGCCAGGCCGAGCCGCGAGAACAGAAACCACAGCTGTGCCTTCAGCGCGGGAAACCCGCATTGTTCGATCAGGCGCCGGTCCTCGTCCACCACCAGTGCCCGGCCCAGCCGGCTCTCCAGCCAGTGCGCCGAATGGCCGGGCTCTTGCCACGGCGTGCCAGCCTGCCCAGCGTCATCCGGCTCGGAAACCACGACCGCCGTGCGTCGCTCCATCGCGCGGTGGATCACCCTCTCGCGGCGCGCGCGCGCCCATTGCTGCGCCAAGAGCACGCCGGCCATCAACAGCAGGCCCAGCGCCAGCAACGCGATACCCGAAGCCAGCAGGAAGTGAGAGTTCAGCATGGTTTGCCGCCTAGATCGAGCGAGCCAGCCGGTACAGGCAGAAAGCACCAAAGACCTGCAAGCCCAGGGCACCGAAAAGCAAGGTTCGCCCGGACTCGTCATTCCACATCCGGGTGAAATACGCCGCGTTGATCATGATGATGGCCCCACCCACGGCCACAGGAAGGAGCCCCAGAATCCAGGCCGACAGACGGGTCTCCGACGACAGCGCCACGAGTTCATGGGCGGCCTGCTCGCTGTCGCGCATGAAGTTGGCCATCCGCTCGAGCAGGACGTCCGCACGGCCGCCATAGCGCACGCTCAAGCCGAGCACGGCGGCCAGTAGATGCAGCTCCTCGACGCGAACATTGCGAGCCACCTGCAGCAGCGCGGGCTCCAGATCGACCCCGGCTTTCACCAGGAGGCTGACGTTGTCCAGGTACCCGCGCAAGGGGATCTTCGTTCCCGGCACGGCGATCTGGAATGCGGCATGCGTTGAATGGCCGATGTTGATCAGACGCACCATGGAATCCAGGAATCCGGGCAGTTGGCTGATCAGCTTCTCGCGCCGCTTCTGAATGCGAAACCACAAGCTGAATACGGAGAAGACCAGAAGGAGCACCAGCATCGCCAAGCCCGCCACCCAGCCCACGGACAAGACAGTCAACAGCACCGCGATCAACTCCAGCGACACCCACGCCACCAGGGTCTGCAGGCTGGCAGCGCCCAGGAACCATGCTGGCACGGCCCAGGCGATCCGGGCAGGCGCCGCCGGCATCGCTTCGCTATCGGCAGCCGGTCCCGCGCCGGCCACATCCCCGTCGGCCCATGCAGGTTCGCGAGGCCGCACCTCTGCCGCGAGCCGCCGGTCGAGATGGCGCTCGACGATCCGCCCTTCCTGGCGCCGGACCGTCCACAGCCAGCCTGACAAGCCCGCCGCCACCAGCAGCAGCGCCACGCTGCCCAACGCCAGCGTGGCGCTAGACATGGCCGCTCCCATTGAGTTTCTGCAAGGCCTGGCGGAACTTGGCGAGCTTGGGCGAATGAGGCGTGATGCCAAGAGAAACCCAGCGGTCGCGCTCTTCGCCGTTCGGCCCCACGCCCGGCTCATAGCGATACAGCTCCTGCATGGCCACCATGCTGTCGTTGAGCCCCGTCACCTCCGTGACGGAAAGAATGCGCCTCTGCCCATTGGAGAGCCGGCCGATTTGCAGAATGAAGTCCACCGCATTGGCGATCTGGCGCCGCAAGCTGACTTCGCTGCCCTGGTAGCCGGCAAATCCCGCCAGCATCTCAAGGCGGTACAGGCACTCCCGGGGCGAACTCGCGTGGATGGTGCCCATGGAGCCATCGTGCCCCGTGTTCATCGCCTGCATCATCTCGAGCACCTCGCCGCCTCGCACCTCGCCCACGATGATGCGGTCGGGGCGCATGCGCAAGCTGTTCCGCAGCAAATCGCGGATCGCCACGACACCCGTGGAGTCAAATCCGCCGGGGCGGCTTTCGAGCCGGACCACGTGCGGGTGGTTCAAGGACAGTTCGGCCGTGTCCTCGATGGTCACCACGCGTTCGCTTTCAGGAATGAAGGTTGCCAGCGCATTGAGCAGCGAGGTTTTCCCGGAGCTCGTGCCTCCGCTGACCAGGATGTTGCACCGGCCTTTGACGGCAAACTCCAGTAGCTGTGAAATGGTGGCGTCGAAGGTGCCGAGCTGCACCAGCTCCGCGGGACTCAGTGGATCGCGCCTGAATTTCCGGATCGAAACGGCGGGGCCGTCAATCGCCAGGGGTTCGATCACGACGTTGATGCGCCCGCCATCGGGCAGCCGGGCATCCACCATGGGGTTGGACTCATCGAGCCGCCGGCCGATGGGTGCCAGGATGCGGCGCACGATGCGCAGCAGGTGCTCATCGTCCGAGAAGCGCAGGGAGACGCGCTGCAGCACCCCGCGCCGGGACACGTAGACATGCTTGTAGCCATTGATCAGGATGTCCTCGACCGCAGGATCCTGCAACAGATCCTCGATCGGGCCGAATCCCGACAGCTCCTTGGTCAGCGCTTCGCCGATCAGCCGGGTTTCGCTGTCATTGATGGGGATGCGCTGCAGGCGCACGAAGCTGTCCAGCTCCAGGTCGACGAACTGCCGGATTGCCGTGCGGGACCATCGCCCGAACTCAGCCCCCAGTTCCTCGATCCTGCTCAGCAGGTGCTCATGTGCCCAGGCCTTGATGTCCTGGAACTGCTGCGAGTCCAGGAAGGCCTGGTTGTCATCGGCAAACTCAACCTCGCTGGACATTGCTTCCCCCCATCCATTTACCGGCGAACCGCGACAACTGCTGCGCCCAGCGCGCACCGGCAGCCCCATGGGCGGCCGCGGCGCTTCCGTGCAGCAGGGATTTCACCAAGCCCTCGACGGCCTGCACATACGGATCGCTGCGGGTCATGTTGGCCAGCATTTCCCCGCGGCTGGCGGCTGTCAGCAACGACGTGCTGCGCGCCGGCAGCACGGCGTCCAGCCCCAGTTCCAATCGGTCCGCAATGTCCCTGGCCTGAATGCCGACACGGGCATCGAATTTGTTGACGACCAATCCCACCTTCTTCGTATCCACGCCGCGCTCGCGCAAGTCGCTCAGCAACTGGGCCGTGGACACAATGGAAGCAATGCCCTGATCGCAGACCACCCACACACGGTCGTCATCCGCACTGCGCAGCACTTGCGCGATGAAGTCCGAATTGGAAAAACCGCCAAGGTCAGCCACCTGGAAATCGAAGAAATCACGCAGTCGCCGGACCAGCGCCACGGAATCACTGTGAGAGATTTCCCGCATCTGGGCCAGATTGGCAGGCAGCGGCAACACGCCGATGCCGCTGGCATGGCGGGTCAACGCGGTTTGCACGAGGGTCTGGTCCAGGCGCTTGAGGTTGCGCACTCCATCGACAAAGCTGAAGTCGCCATGCGCATCCAGATAGAGCATGCCATCGCCACAGGGCAATCCCAGATCGAGCAAGGCGATGTTTCGCTGCTTGCGTCCCTGTTCGAGGTCAGTTCGCTGCAGAAGGATCGCAAGATTGCCTGCCAGCGTGCTCACCCCCAGACCCGCGCGCCCTCCCAGCAGAGTCACCAGGCGCCCTTTGGAGGACGGCTTCTGGCTGCGCCTCTCGGCCAGCAGATGCAGGAAAAGAACCACGTCCTCATGGGCGGAAGCCATGTCCAGAAAATCGTCCACCCCGGCCCGCAAGGCCGACAAGGTTGCGGCGGGCTCCGTCACCCAGCCCGTGCCCAGCACCGGCAGGTGGGCGTACACCCGCCGGACTGCCTGAGCCAGTTCGGCCGCCGGCACCGATTGGGTTGAAGAGAAATCCAGCAGCACAACGGCAGGGTTGAAGGCTGCAATGCGCTCGATCAACCTCGGCGCATTCATGGCCACCGACTCCACCACGCCTCTGTCACCCAACGCCTCGGACAGCCACTGGCTGTGCCCTATCGCGTCGGACGCAAAGAGGTAGGCGGGCACGCTCTTCTCGATGGCGGGGTCATGCCGGGCGTTCATGGTCGGGTCCATCCCTTGTCAGTCCGAAAACCCGGGCAAGGCATCTCTGGACGCCGCACCGGCAAGATAGGATTGCCAGACGGCGCCTTCCCTCTGCTCCGAACGGCCGGGCAGCAGCGGCTGGAGGTCGGTCGCCTTGGCGATCGGCTTCACAAGATGCGGTGTGACCACGATCACCAGTTCCCGCTCGTTCTGCTGGTAGTGCTGCCGCTTGAAAAACGCGCCCAGGACCGGGATGTCGCCCAGCATGGGAATTTTGTCGAGGTCCGACACTGTGGTCCGGCTCACCAGGCCCCCGATCACGAAGCTCTCGCCATCGCCGAGCTCCACCATCGTGTCGGCACGGCGCGTGGTGATGGCGGGCACCGACACACCGTTCAGGGTCACCGCGTTGCTGAAATCCAGGTCACTGGCTTCCGGCGCCACCTTGAGCGCGATACGGTCGTTGGACAGCACCGTGGGTGTCAGCATGAGCCCGATGCCAAAGGGCTTGTACTGGATGCTCACCGTCCCAAAGGCCTGGGGCACAGGCACCGGGATTTCGCCTCCTGCCAGGAAACTGGCACTCTGGCCCGACAGCGCGACCAGTGTCGGCTCCGCCAGAACGCGCGCCAGGCCGTTGCCTTCCAGAATGCCCAGATTGGTCACGATGCCGCTGCGGCTGGAACTGAGCACGAGGTTGAAGGCCTGTGTCAACGGGCTCGCGCCCGTGAAGGCGATCGGGTCGAGCGACCCTCCGCCTGTCATGCTCTTGAGCCCGCCGGGGGCAAATGCTCCAAAGCCAAAGCCATTGCGATTGGTGAAGATGTTGAAACCGGCCTCCTTGAGCACGCTCTTGCTGAACTCGACCACTTTCACATCGACCTGCACCGTGTTGCTTTTCACGGCGACCGTCGATCGGTCCACCAGCACCGGCTTGCCCGCTGCTTCGTTGGCCACGCCGGCAATCCGGTTGTGGCTGGCCATATCGGGCAGCACGCCATCGATCACCACCGTCTTGCCATACGCATCGACGCGCGACTTGGCATCGGCGCCCAGCAGCGAAGCGCTGGCGGCACCGGACACCTGGACGTCGTAGCTGATGGCTGTTTTCTGGCCTTTGGGCCAGATCATCAGCGTGGTGCGGCCAGGCGCTTTTCCGACCACCAGTACACGGGCATCGCCTGCGCTCTTGCCGGCCTTCATGATCACCGTATCGGCCACGGCAGGGTCTCCAATGGCCAGGCGATCCAGCCCTTTCTCCCAGACCAGCTCCTGCTGCGCCCCCACGGTCAGCGCAAGCTGATGCGCCTCGGCCGCCGCGGCCGGCGGCACCGCAGTCCCCAGCAACACCAAGAAGGGCCACACATGAAGGAGCTTTGAATTCATTTGAAATCCCTGTTGCCTGTTGTTCGTCAATCTCAGTACGTCAAGACTTCCTGCTTGCTGCCGCGGATCACCTCGACGGTCGTGGCGACGGCGCCCTGCCCGGCGGCCTTGGCGACACGCTGCGGCGCGCTGCCCTTTGGCGGCACCGCCGCGGGCCGGCCTCCACGCGTCACCAGATCGGCCAGCGCCGTGCCGGCCAGCGCGCGATCTTCTTTGGAGAGGTCCGACTTGCCGAGCCTGGAGGCCTGCACCATCGCAACGGGCAAGGGTGTGAACAGGCTGGGGTCGGGCACGGCCGCATCCTTGGGGTTGCGCAAAGCCAGCAGCAGGCGACCATTGGCATCGCCCAATGCGAGCTGGTTGATTTCGTCGACGGGCACCGCCAGCACGGCGGTGCGGGGCACGGCCGTGGCATTGCCGCCTTGCGAGGACGCCGCCGACATGCTGTCCACCGAGGCAACCCCATAGGCAAGCACCCGCTTTCGGGCAAGAAGCAGACGCGACTGGCTGCGATCGATCTCGCCGTTGTCACGCTTGAGCAGAAAAAAGACATCCACGTAGTCGCCCGGTCGGATCTTGTTGCCCACACCGACCACTTCATCCACCTTGATGGCAACGGCGCGCTCGCCTTCGTCAACTTTCTCCGCCAGCCCCGTGGCCAGTTGCTGCGCTGAAATCGGAGTGCCTGCACCCACATCAATTACTGGAACCTTGCCGACCACCGCCCCCGCGTCCCGAAACGTATCCGAAGACTGAATGGGCAACTGCTCCACCCGCACGTCCTCCACCCGGATGGGTTGTCCTGCGGGCAGCGATTTGACAGCGATCACCACTGCATGCACGGATGCCGAGCTCCCGGACACGACAGCCGGTGGCGGCGCAGCGGGGGCACGACTCAGGACCCAGGCATACGCGCCCAGCAAGACGCCAATCACCACCAGCAAGACCGCAATGATCTTCGTGAAATTCAGCATGGCACTCACTCCCCTGCAGCATCAACGCATGCGATTTTTTTCATACAGCCTCAGGTCGGGCTGACCTGCACCACCGCTCGCCCCACCAGACGCCCCGGCGTGGGAAGCTTCAGGAAGTTGCCGAACAGATGCGGCACCAGCGGGTGGCCGTCATAGTCGTAGTTCACCGTCACGGTGACGCACGTCAAAACGACGCCACCGCTGGTGTAGGTGCAGTTTCCACTGGACGCATAGACGCCGGGGCTGCTGGCATCGGAGTTGCAGGCGGCACTCGTGCCCAGCCCCTTCATGCCCCGCAGCCATGCCAGCGGAGCACTCGCCACATCGCAGGCGGTTGCAACGCGCTGGGGCAGCGTGTTTTACCAGCGAACCGCCGCGCGGCCGCCCTCTGCCGCCGCCAGCGTCAACGTCTGCTGCGCGGCAAAGATCAGCCCATAGGTCACTATGGCGTAAAAAATGATGAAGAAAGCCGGGAAGATCAGCGCGAACTCAATCGCAGTCGCGCCCCGCTGCCGGCGCCGTATACACGAGTTCACCCCCAAGAGCCTGCGCGCAGTCTCCGAGGGCCTTTTGTACTTTTGCCTCATGCCCACCTCCGCTTGTCACCAGCAACCACTTCACGCAAAAACTGCCCGCGCCCGGAACGATCACCCTGTCTGCCCTTGCAGATCTTCAACCTGGGTGATGTCGGCCCTGAATTGCCTAATCTCGTTCCTGGGCCCCGAACCCGGGCCCACACCTTCCACCAACTCCTAGCCCTGGCCTCAACCTAC
This sequence comes from Variovorax terrae, assembly GCF_022809125.1. Classification (NCBI taxonomy): domain Bacteria; kingdom Pseudomonadati; phylum Pseudomonadota; class Betaproteobacteria; order Burkholderiales; family Comamonadaceae; genus Variovorax; species Variovorax terrae. The sequence goes on from NZ_JALGBI010000001.1 coordinate 2,536,078, forward strand.
GGCCCTACCGCCATGATCGCCAGGGCGGCGATCGCCAGATACGCTGCATACGGGATCTGACGCTGACGAGATCTCGTCAAGAATCCACCGGGCGGGTGCCCCTCGGCGTGCGGCTCATCTGCAGCATCCGCCCTTGACCGCGCACCCGGAAACGCAATGCTCATGGCCCCGCCCCATTTCCATCGATGGACCGCAAGCCAGACCAACGCATGCATCCCGGCCAGCAGGCTTCCCAGCACCCAGATGGGCAGCAGAGGCTGCCACCCGAACCACAGGCCTGCAACACAAGCAAACTTCACGTCGCCCGCCCCCATCACACCGGTTGCGTAAAACGGCAGCAGCACGGCGAAGCCCACGGCCCCGCCGAGCAGGGCCTGCAGAAAAGTGATGTGGAAGGGCGAACCCCCGACAGCCAGCGCGAGCATTGCGCAAGCGGCACCTGACAGCACCAACCCATTGGGAACGCGCCGCATACGGCAATCCCAAACAATCGCCATCAGGAGCCACGCGAGCAATAGGTGGCTCGACCCGAACCCCATGGGATTCAAGTTTGCGCTTCAGTGCTGGACTGGCAGGGCTCTGGCCGCTTCAGGGTGTGCCTGCGGCCGTAATGGCTGTCGCGATCTTGGTAAAGATGACCGCCAGATAGGTCCCGATATTGGTGAGCGAGGTGAGCAATCCGACTGCAATCAAACCGGCAATCAAGCCGTATTCGATGGCGGTGGCGCCTTCTTCATCGCGCAGGAAACGAACAACAGACTCTTTCATGATTACCTCCAGGAAAAACCTTAATCACAAAAATACAGAGACTTTGCTTGCACTCTCTTTGTCAGACAGAGAGATTCATTTCTGTCAATTTTTATCTTTATGTATCACCGACGAATTCATCCTAGCAGCATAGATACGCACAGAAAAGGTCTGAAACACCTGAAATTCGTTGTAAACACGCCAAACATACTCAACAATTTCTCATTTTGAAACACTTTTACACAGCCTTAACAAACGGTCCGAATTCAAGGCGGATTCAGCTGGTAATTCAGGCTCGCATTCCAGCGGAGATGGCGTGCCGGATTCTCGATGGGCAGTTCACCCGTGGGCTTGGCCAGCGACAGATCGAGGCTGTAGTAGCGCTGATCTGAAAGCCGCGCACCGAAGGCCACGGAATTGAGCCGCGCCGGCACCGGCGTGCCCTGCTTGTTGTAGACGCGAGCGGATTCCAGCAGGACGTAGGGCTGGATCTGCTTGAGAGGGCCGATCTCCCAGGCATAGCGGCGATTCAGCTCGAACCCCACGCCCCATCCGGAGTCCCCTGAGGTTTCGCCAGGCGCATAGCCGCGTGCCCATCTCAGGCCCCCGAACGAAACCCGCTCGGTGGTGGGCAGTGCATTCGGGCTGTACTGCAATGCCATCGACAGCACCGTTCCGATGCGCGCCGGCCAACTGTCGCTCTGGCTGCCCTGGAACAGCACGCGTGTGAAGTCCAGGTCCACGGGGTTCGTCACCATCAACCCCGGCACATTGGTGCTCGCGCGTGCCAGCGCTCCCGCGGCATCCAGGCCCCGGACCAGCATCACGCTCAGGCGACGCGCGCGGTCGGGCTGCGACAGCGTGTAGCTGAGCTGGCCGAACACGGCGCGCACGCGGGTGTCGTACGCCACCGCAGCCGCCGTGACAGGGTTGGCGTAGTCGTCGGTGTAGTTGACGCCGTACGCGCCGGCACTGGCCACCATGCTCATGGTTTTGGACAAGGCCAGCGGGTAGCTGGCAGACCATTCGAGCCGGTCGTTCGTCACCTTGCGGCGGGTTCCTGTGTCGAGGTTGAACTGCGCGTCGGGATTGCCCTGGTAGTGCGAGGCATCGATCTTGAAACTCAGCCCCTCGCTGCCCACCCATTGCGAATACTGGAACGCGTAGTACTCTTCTTCGCTGAGCGTGGAGGCCATGGCAGACGCCCGCAACTGGCTGCCCGCCGCCAGCGGGTTGTTCAGAATCCCCGTGACCAGGGCGCGCGGCTTCGACTGGTACGAATCGAGCCCGACCGACACCGAATACGGCTTGCTGCTCACCTTGAGCGTCAGCACCGTGGCGCCGTCGGTGTTCACCGGCAGTGGCGCGCTGGCCTGGATCGACAGGCCAGGCAACTGGCCCAGCAACTGGATATACCGATCGAAGGTCTGCTGCCTGAGCGGCTTGTCCTGGCGGATGTGCTCGGCCATGTCGCGGATCTTCGGCCTGGCCCGGCCCGCCTCTCCCTCGATGCGCACCTCGGACACATGCCCTTCCACGGCGATGATGCGCACCACCCCATCCTTGAAATCCTGCTGGGGGATAAAGCAGAACGACAGGGCGTAGCCACGCTGCTGATAGAGCTGGGTCACCTCCTGGGCCACGTCCAGCAGGCGTCCGATGGTGATGCTTTGCCCAGCCAGCGGGGCAAAGCGTCCCGCGACATCGTCGAACGGAATCGACTGCACCCCCTCGACGTCAAAGCGGCTGGGGGTGATGACCCCGTTGCGCAAGGCCTGAAAAGGCGAAGGCGGTGGCACAACTTCCGTTGCGACACCGCCTTGTCGAGGCTCCTGTGCTCTGGGCAGCGTGTCCAGCGGGTTGCCCGAACCGGCCTGAGCCCGTGCGGGCGGCGTGACCGCCGTGCCCATGACCGCGAAGAAAAACAGCAACGTCAGGGCACGCAGCATCGGCTCATTCCTCCCTCAAGGTTTCACCCCTCCCAGAAGGCCGCCGACCAATTGGGTGACAGGTGCCAGCACATTGTTAGTGCCGCCCGTGCCACCCGTCAAGCCGCCGGTGACCCCACCCACCAGCCCGGTCACGGGGGCCAGCACATTGCCACCTGCGCTGCCGCCGGTCAGCCCGCCCACCAGGCCCGTCACCGGCGACAGTGCACCGCCACCCGTACCACCGGTCAGGCCTCCGACCAGCCCAGTCACAGGAGCCAGCACGTTGCCGCCCGTGTTGCCGCCGGTCAGGCCACCCACCAGACCCGTCACCGGCGATAGTACGCCGCCGCCCGTGCCACCGGTGAGGCCGCCGATCAGCCCGGTCACGGGAGCGAGCACATTGCCGCCCGTGTTACCGCCGGTCAGACCGCCCACCAGGCCCGTCACCGGCGACAGCACGCCACCGCCCGTGCCACCGGTGAGGCCACCGATCAGCCCGGTCACCGGGGCGAGCAGATTGCCGCCTGCATTGCCACCGGTCAGACCGCCCACCAGGCCCGTCACCGGCGCCAGCACGCCGCCGCTCGCCTGGCCGCCCAGCAACCCGGTCACGGGCACCAGCAGGCCGCCACCGGGAGAGGCAACGCGGTCAGGCAGGTACACCACGCCCCCCAGCAAGGCCACGCTGGCGCCGGTGTTGTCGACGACGTGCCCGACCTCGGAGATCACGGGCGTCTTGCCATTGCCCGCGACCTGAACGCCAATCTGCTGCACGGTACCGCCCACGATGCCCAGCAGGTTGCTGACGGGTTGGCCCAGGCCCGTGGCATGGCCCACATCCTGCGTCGTCCGCAGCGTGTAGGTGGCCAGCGGCGTGATCAGCGAACTGGCCGAGCGCGTGACCTGCTTCACCGGCCCCGTCGTCAGTTGCGTGCCCAGTTGGGTGCCCACCTGGCTGACGGCCGCACCCACCTGATCCACCAGCCCGCCGACCGGCCCCGTCACGGGGGCCAGCGGCTGGAGGGCCGATGCGCCACCGAGCCCGCTCACGGTTTCGCCCAGGCTGGACACCGCCTTGCCGGCGTGCACCACCACGCCCCCCAGACTGCCCGCCGTCGTCCCGACGGGATCGTCGGTCTTGCCCAGTTGCCCCAGCCCCTGGGTCAGGCCGCCGCCGAGCGCGTCGACGGCCTTGCCCGTGTTCACGAAGACGCCCTTGAGACCGTCGCTGGTTTGCGTTCCCAGGGCGCTGGGCAGCGCGCGCGAAATTTCCGTGCCGAGGCTGCCGACCGCCGAACCCAGCGTGCTGGTCGAATCGCCCGTTTTCTGAATGATGTCTGCGATCGGCGTCGTTGCGATGGTCCCGCCACCCCCATTGCCTCCGCCATTGCTGCCACCTCCACCGCCCGTGCCACCGCCGCTGCCACCGGCGTCGCCTCCGCCCAGGTTGAGCGATCCATCGCTGGCACAGCCCCCCAGCACGCACAAGGCCGCAACGCTGCCTGCCAGCAGGGCGCGAGTCAGAACCGATTGTTTCCAGTTAGCTTTGCTCATCATGACCTCCATTGAATTGACACAGAAAACATGAAATGAGCAACATGCGTGCCGATGCCGGCGCGCCCTGCCAGCCAACCTCCCCGTCGGCTGCAAGCTGTTGATTTGAAATGGAAATTCAGAAAACTGGCGTACCCTCGACGCCGGGCCGCAGCGTCATTTGCTACGGGGCGTTACGTAACGCCGCGAACGAGCAGCCGTAACACCGCAACACGCGCCGGGCCTGCCGGTCAGGGCCAGGCGGGCGCGTGGGTGCCCGGCGGCATCGACGGCCGCAGCCATCGCGCGGGCGACCTCGACAGCACCACGCTGTGCCGCGTGGCCACCAGTTCGCCAAACCCGGAAGCCGAGGTTTCGAGATAGGGAGCCGCCTCAGGCCAGGCCACGGCGAAGCCATGTTCGACGCGGCCCAGTTCCCGGATCCAGCGCCCCGTCTGTGCCAGCGACAGCCGCGCGTGCCAGCTCCCGCCTTCCAGCCGCTGGCGGCGCAGGGCGGCCGCGACCGCGAAGGCCATCAGGTAGCCGGTCGCGTAATCGAGGATCTGAATGGGCAGCGCCCTGGGCTCTGCCATGCCGGCAGCCTGCGCTTCGGCCAGGTTGAATCCCGTGGCGGTCTGCACCAGCGAGTCGAAGCCGCGCCGGGCCCGCCAGGGCCCCTGCTCGCCATAGGCCGAGAGGGAGACATAGACGATGCCCGGCCGCAGCGCCGCCACAGCCTGCGGGCCGAAGCCCAGCGCATCGAGGCCGCCGGGCCGATAGCCCTGGACGAAGACATGGGCCTCCTCCAGCAGGCGCGCCAGGTCGGCACAGCCCTGCGGCGTGCGCAGGTCGATGTGGGTGGACAGCTTGCCGCGGCTGGTGTCGGCGATCGATTCGATATTGGGCAGCTGCGGCGCATTGACCAGCATCACGTCAGCGCCATAGCCCGCCAGGGTCCGGCCGCACACCGGCCCGGCCAGAATGCGCGTGAGGTCCAGCACGCGCAGGCCCGACAGCGGGAGCGAGTCCGCGCCCAGTGCCGGCAGTGCCCGCGGCGCGGCTTCGCCGATGCGCTCCAGCGTGAACAGCGGCTGCGCGGCCACGGCCTGCCCCTGGGGATGGGCATCCCATTGCTCGAAGCTGCGCAGGGCCGTCGCCACCAGGCCGGCCTGGGCCGCGGCATCTTCAAAATCTTCGGCGCGCCATCCGAGCATCGCGTGCTCGGCATCGCCGCGCTGCGCGGTGGAGGGGTTCAGGCCCAGCAGGCGCAAGGCGCCGTCACGGTGGTGCGCGAAATTGGCATGGATGCGGACCCAGCCGTCCCGGCTGCGGTACAGGCCCGAGAAGGGATCCCACTTGGCGGGCACGCGCCCATCGAGGCTGAACCAGCCGACGCACTCGAGCGCGGCCTGCCGCATGTCCACGCTGACTTGCTGACGCGCCACGCCGCGCGCGTGGCCCAGCTCGCAGGCGGCCAGCGCCGCAGCCGCCATCGTGGCCTGCGCGGCCGCGCCCACGGCAAAGGAAGACGGCAGGACCGGATCGGCCCCGCTCAACTGCACCTGGCCCAGCGCGTCCGGCGGCAACTGCGCGGCCTGCCACAGGCCCTGCAGGACCGCGCGGGCCTCCAGCGCACCCGCGGCATGCCGGTCCGGTGCGGCCACCCGCCCCTCAGGCATGCACCCGCGGGGCGGCACCCCGTCCGGCCGACAACACGGCCTGCGCCACCAGCGCGACAACCACGTTCAGCAGCAAGGCGACCAGGCCGGTGTACAAGGCATAGGAGTGGCCGCCGAGAACAAAGGTGTGCACCGGCTTGATGCCGTCGGCATAGGCCAGCAGCGTGCCGGCCAGCATGCCCATGGCCCAGCCCAGCAGCAGGGCCGGCGCGCGGAAGAGGCGGAAGAACAGGCCCAGCACCACCGACGGGAACGTCTGCAGGATCCAGACGCCGCCCAGCAGTTGCAAATCCAGCGCGTACTGCGTGGGAATGAACAGGATGAATACCAGCGCGCCGAACTTCACCACCAGCGAGGCGATCTTGGCCACCCTGGCCTGGCCTTCAGGCGACAGCTCGGGGTTCACGTAAGCCTTCCAGAAGTTGCGCGTGAACAGGTTGGCCGCGCCGATCGACATCACCGCCGCCGGCACCAGGGCGCCGATGGCGATGGCCGCGAACGCGAAGCCGCTGAACCAGTCCGGAAACAGCGCGGCGAACAGGCCCGGCACGACATCGTTGGGGGTTTTGACCACCAGATGCGCGGCGTGGGCCATGTAGCCCAGCAGGGCGATCAGCCCCAGCAGCAGCGTATAGGCCGGCAGGAACACGGCGTTCCTGCGGATGGTGTCGGCGCTTCTGGCGGCAAAGATGCCGGTCAGCGTGTGCGGGTACATGAAGGCCGCCAGGGCCGAGCCCAGCGCCAGGCTGGCATAGGGCAGCATCTGCTGCGGCTGCAGGATCAGGCCCGTGGCGCCGCCCTTGGCCGCGAAGGCATCGCCGGCCGCCTGGAACACGGCGCCGTAGCCGCCCAGCCGGGCCGGCACCAGCACCACCGCGACCAGCACCACGATGTAGATCATCAGGTCCTTCACAAAGGCAATCAGCGCCGGCGCGCGCAGGCCGGCCGAGTAGGTGTAGAGCGCCAGGATGACGAAGGCCGCCGCCAGCGGCAGTTCGCCCGACAGGCCCAGCGCCTTGATCACCACCTCCATCCCAACGAGCTGCAGCGCGATGTAGGGCATGGTGGCCACCACGCCCGTCAGCGCCACGGCCAGCTCCAGTGTGCGCGAGCCGTAGTGGCCATAGACCACATCGGCGGCCGTCACGTGCCCGGCCTCGCGCGCCCGGGTCCACAGCCGCGGCATGATGGCGAAGACGATGGGGTACACCACGATGGTGTAGGGCAATGCAAAGAAGCCATAGGCGCCCACGGCGTACACCAGCGCCGGCACCGCGATCACCGTGTAGGCCGTGTAGAAATCGCCGCCCACCAGGAACCAGGTGATCCAGGCGCCGAAGCGGCGGCCTCCCAGGCCCCACTCGTCCAGGTGCTGGCCGGGCCCGGGCGACGCGGGGCCGCGCTGCCAGCGCGACGCCACGAAGCCCATTACCGTCACCAGCGCAAAGAAGAACACGAACACCGCCAGCGCGGTCCAGTGGATGCGGGAGTCGGCCATCATTCCTCCTCCTCGTCGTCAGGCGCCCGGTAGTGGCGGTACACCACCCAGGTCAGCAGCGCCGTCACGAACACCCAGGCCAGCTGGTACCAGTAGAAGAAGGGGAAGCCGAACAAGGCGGGCTGCGCGTGGTTGTAGAACGGCACGTACAGCAGGCCGGCAAACGGCAGCAGAAGAAGCACCCACATATGTTGTCTTTCTTCATAGGGGGATGCAGAAAACTATACGCCTCGGGCCGGCGATGTGCAGCGGCCGGCATTCCCCGTTTTGCCCGCAGGGATATGGGCCGGCGCTACGGGCCGGGGCCGCGCAGCGCCCTGTCCAGGCATTGGCCGGCGTTCTCGCCGGCCTTCGTCAGAGCAGCTTGACGCCGGTCTTGGACTGCAGGAACTCCTGCGTCACCCCGGGTGCCAACTCGACCAGCTTCAGGCCCTGCGGCGTGACGTCGAGCACGGCCAAGTCGGTGATGATGCGGTCGACCACGCCCACGCCGGTCAGCGGCAGCGTGCACTTGGGCAGGATCTTCAAGTCCTCGGTGCCGTCCTTTTTCTTCGCGACATGCTCCATCAGCACGATCACGCGCTTGACGCCGGCCACCAGGTCCATGGCGCCGCCCATGCCCTTGACCATCTTGCCCGGGATCATCCAGTTGGCCAGGTCGCCGTGCTCGCTGACCTGCATGGCGCCGAGGATGGACAGGTTGATCTTGCCGCCGCGGATCATCGCGAAGCTGTCATGGCTGCCGAAGATCGACGAGCCCTTGATGGTGGTGACGGTCTGCTTGCCGGCGTTGATGAGGTCGGCGTCGACCTGGTCTTCCGTCGGGAACGGGCCGATGCCCAGCATGCCGTTCTCGCTTTGCAGCCAGACCTCCTTGTCGCCGGTGAAATTGGCCACCAGCGTGGGAATGCCGATGCCGAGGTTGACGTAGAAGCCGTCTTCGAGTTCCTGCGCGGCGCGCGCCGCCATTTGGTCTTGCGTCCAGGGCATGATGTCAGGCTCCTTGTTTTTCAGTGATCGTGCGCTTCTCGATGCGCTTCTCGGGCGTGGCGTTGAGCACCAGGCGGTGCACGTAGATGCCCGGCAGATGGATGTCGTCGGGCGCGAGTTCGCCGACTTCGACGATCTTCTCCACCTCGACCACGCAGACCTTCCCGGCCATGGCCACGGCGGGGTTGAAGTTGCGCGCGGTGAGGTTGAAGCGCAGGTTGCCGGATGTATCGGCCACGGCCGCCTTGACCAGCGCCACGTCGGGCACCAGCGAACGTTCCATCACATAGGTCTCGCCGTCGAAGTCACGCAGCTCCTTGCCTTCGGCCACCTGGGTGCCGACGCCGGTCTTGGTGAAGAACGCCGGGATGCCCGCGCCGCCGGCGCGCAGCTTCTCGGCCAGCGTGCCCTGCGGCGTGAACTCCAGCTCGAGTTCGCCCGCGAGGTACTGGCGCTCGAACTCCTTGTTCTCGCCCACGTAGCTCGAAATCATCTTCTTGATCTGGCGCGTCTCCAGCAGCTTGCCGAGGCCGAAGCCGTCGACGCCCGCGTTGTTGGAAATCACGGTCAGGTTCTTCGCGCCGCTGTCGCGCAGCGCGTCGATCAGGGCCTCGGGGATGCCGCACAGGCCGAAGCCGCCGACCGCCAGCAACTGGCCATCCTGGACGACGCCCTTGAGGGCCTCGGCGGCGGAGGGGGAAAGTTTGTTCACAAAGGTCTCCTCTGGAAATTCAGAACGTTACGATACTACCTAGGAGCATACGTAGTTTTTCGTAAAGGTTAGCCCCATGGAAGTGGATTACCGTCTCGCGTTCGACCTCGCCCCGGTGGGGCTGGTGCTGTCGCGCAACCGCGCCATTGTGGACTGCAATCAGCGTTTGTGCGAGATGTTCGGCGCCTCGCGCGAGGCACTGGTGGGCCAGTCGTTCCAGGTGCTGTACCCGAGCGTGGACGAGTACGAGCGCACCGGCGCGCGCATCGCGCCCATCATGAACGCCAAGGGCCACTACGCCGACGACCGCATCATGAAGCGCGTGGACGGCCGCTTCAAGGGCGAAACCTTCTGGTGCCACGTGACCGGCCGCGCGCTCAACCGCGCCGCGCCGCACGAGGCCGGCATCTGGAGCTTCGAGGACCTGAGCTCGCGCCGCCCGGTGAAGGCCGAGCTCACCGCGCGCGAGCGCGAGGTGGCGGCCCACCTGATGGACGGCCTGACCTCCAAGGAGATCGGCAAGGTGCTGGCCATCAGCCACCGCACGGTGGAGATCTACCGCGCGCGGCTGATGCGCAAGTACAAGGCCAGCACCACGGCCGACCTCGTGCACAAGCTGATGGCGGGCTGAGCGGGCGTGGCGTCACATTTCGGATGCTACGTTTTCCATAGCAGCCAATGACCGCCCGACGCGGACATCGGGCCATTTTCACTGAAAATTTTTGGATTCAGGCCGGTTTGCCGGCATCCACCACCTCGGCCGCGGTGCGAAAGGCATCGACGGCCGCCGGCAGGCCGCAGTAGATGCTCGCGTGCAGCAGCACTTCCTGGATTTCCTGCGGCGTGGCGCCGTTGTTGAGTGCGCCGCGCACATGGCCCTTGAGCTCGTGCTGCTTGCCCAGGGCGGCGAGGAAGGCCACCGTGACGAGGCTGCGGGTCTTGAGGTCCAGCCCCGGGCGCTGCCAGACGTCGCCCCAGGCGTTGCGCGTGATGTAGTGCTGGATCGGCAGCGTGAACTCGGTGGCGCCGGCGAATGCCTTGGCCACGAAGTCCTCGCCCATCACCTGCTTGCGGGTGGCCAGGCCCTGGTCGAAGTCCTTGTCGGGAGGCGGGGTCATGCGGTTCTCCATGAAAAAACCACCGCATGGTAGCCGCACGCCTCCCGCCGCAGGCATCGCCCGCGTGCTCAGCCCACGTAGCCGTGCGCCAGGTTCGCCAGCACCACCACCAGGCCGGTGCCGGAGATAGCCAGGCCCACGGCGGTCCTGATGCGCTTCATGAGGTCCCTCCTCTCTCAGGCCAGATCGAAGCGATCCAGGTTCATGACCTTGGTCCAGGCCGCCACGAAGTCGTCGGCGAACTTCTGCTTCGCGTCGGCGCTGCCATAGACCTCGGCCAGCGCCCGCAATTGCGAGTGGGAGCCGAAGATCAGGTCCACGCGGGTGCCGGTCCATTGCACCTTGCCGGTCTTGCGGTCGCGCCCTTCGAACACCTCCGGCGCATCGCCGGTTGCCGGGAGCGGCTGCCACACCGTGCCCATGTCGAGCAGGTGCAGGAAGAAGTCGTTGGTCAGCGCGCCGGGCGTGCGCGTGAACACGCCGTGCGGTGAGCCGTCCACGTTGGCGCCGAGCACGCGCAGGCCGCCCACCAGCACCGTCATCTCGGGCGCGCTCAGGGTCAGCAGCTGCGCCTTGTCCACCAGCAGCGCCTCGGCGGGCACGGTGTAGCGGCGCGGCAGGTAGTTGCGAAAGCCATCGGCGGCCGGTTCGAGCACCGCGAAAGACGCCACGTCGGTCTGCGCCTGCGAGGCATCGGTGCGGCCCGGTGCGAACGGCACGCTGGCTTCGACGCCGGCCTGCTTCGCCGCCTGCTCGACCGCGGCGCCGCCGGCCAGCACGATCAGGTCGGCCAGCGAGATCTTCCGGCCGCCGCCGGCCGCGCCGTTGAACTCGGCCTGGATGCCTTCGAGCGCCTTGAGCACGGTGGCCAGCCGGGCCGGCTGGTTGGCCGCCCAGTCCTTCTGCGGTGCCAGGCGGATGCGGGCACCGTTGGCGCCGCCGCGCTTGTCGGAGCCGCGGAAGGTGGAGGCCGAGGCCCAGGCGGTCGAGACCAGCTCGGCCACCGACAGGCCCGAGGCCAGCACCCTGGCCTTGAGCGCGGCCACGTCCTTCGCATCGACCAGCGGGTGGCCGGCCGCGGGAACGGGGTCCTGCCACAGCAGCTCTTCGGCCGGCACCTCGGGGCCGAGGTAGCGCGCGCGCGGGCCCATGTCGCGGTGCGTGAGCTTGAACCAGGCGCGCGCGAAGGCGTCGGCAAACTGGTCGGGGTGCTCCATGAAGCGGCGCGAGATCTTCTCGTAGGCCGGGTCGAAGCGCAGCGACAGGTCGGTGGTCAGCATGGTCGGCACATGCTTTTTCGCGGGGTCGTGGGCGTCCGGAATCGTGGCGCCGGCGCCCTTGGCCACCCACTGGTGCGCGCCGGCCGGGCTCTTGCTCAGTTCCCATTCGTAGCCGAACAGGTTCCAGAAGAAGTTGGTGCTCCAGCGGGTCGGCGTGGTGGTCCAGGTGACCTCCAGGCCGCTGGAGATGGTGTCCCCGCCCCGGCCGGTGCCGAAGCTGTTCTTCCAGCCCAGGCCCTGCTGCTCGATCGGCGCGGCCTCCGGCTCGGGGCCCACGTGCGACACGGGGCCGGCGCCATGGGTCTTGCCGAAGGTGTGGCCGCCGGCGATCAGCGCGACGGTCTCCTCGTCGTCCATCGCCATGCGCGCGAAGGTCTCGCGGATGTCGCGGGCCGCCGCCAGCGGGTCCGGCTGGCCGTTCGGGCCTTCCGGGTTGACGTAGATCAGGCCCATTTGCACGGCGGCCAGCGGGTTCTGCAGGTCGCGGTCGCCGGCGTAGCGCTGGTCGTCGAGCCACTTCTTCTCGTTGCCCCAGTAGACGTCTTCGTCCGGCTCCCAGACGTCTGCGCGGCCGCCGCCGAAACCGAAGGTCTGGAAGCCCATCGACTCCAGCGCGACGTTGCCGGTGAGGATGATCAGGTCCGCCCAGGAAATCTTCTTGCCGTATTTCTGCTTGATCGGCCAGAGCAGCCGGCGCGCCTTGTCCAGGCTCACGTTGTCGGGCCAGCTATTGAGCGGCGCGAAGCGCTGCTGGCCGCGGCCGGCGCCGCCGCGGCCGTCGCCAGTGCGGTAGGTGCCCGCACTGTGCCAGGCCATGCGGATGAAGAAGGGGCCGTAGTGGCCGAAGTCGGCCAGCCACCAGTCCTGCGAATCGGTCATCAGCGCCCGCAGGTCCTGCTTGAGCGCGGCGAAATCGAGGCTCTTGAACGCCTGCGCATAGTTGAAGCCCTGGCCCATCGGGTCGGACAGGGAAGAATGCTGGTGCAGCAGGCCGAGCTTGAGCTGCTGGGGCCACCAGTCCTGGTTCGAGGTGCCGCCGCCGGCCGTGGGATGGAAGGGGCACTTGGCTTCGCTGGTCATGGGAGTCTCCTGGTGACAGAAAGGAAGGACAGAGGCCCCATGCTAGGCACTGCGGGCAAATCGGTAAAGACAATCAGATATATCCCTCCGATAGTTTTTATATTCCACACCCCCGAGGGCCCGGCCGCCGCGCCTATGATGGAGACACCGGCCGTGCGCCGCCTGCGCATGCCCGCCCGCTTCATCCCATCCAGGAGATCTGCCCGTGTCCCAGCGCTACCCCGCCCCCGAACTGAACGACCTGCCCGACGACATCCGCGCCAAGATCCTCGAGGTGCAGGAGAAGTCCGGCTTCATCCCCAACGTGTTCATCGCGCTGGCGCGCCGGCCGGCCGAGTGGCGCGCCTTCTTCGCCTACCACGACGCGCTGATGGCGCCCGAGACCGCGGGCCGCGACAGCGGCCTCAGCAAGGGCGACCGCGAGATGATCGTCACCACCACCAGCGCAGCCAACCAGTGCCTGTACTGCGTGGTGGCGCACGGCGCCATCCTGCGCATCCACGAGAAGAAGCCGCTGGTGGCCGACCAGGTGGCCGTCAACTACCGCAAGGCCGACATCACGCCGCGCCAGCGCGCCATGCTCGACTTCGCGATGAAGGTCTGCCTGCGCTCGCACGAGATCGGCGAGGACGACTTCGCGCCGCTGCACGCGCACGGCTTCTCCGACGAGGACATCTGGGACATCGCCGCCATCACCGCGTTCTTCGGCCTGTCCAACCGCATCGCCTCGTTCAGCAGCATGCTGCCCAACCCCGAGTTCTACCTGATGGGCCGCGTGCCCAGGGCCAAGCCGGCGGCCTGAGCAGCGCCCGGCCGCTCCTGTTTCAATAGCATGAAACAACCACGGGACGAGGACCTTGGCCGGTTTTCATTCAAAAATCAGGCCCGCAGCACGCCCCAGACCATGCGCACCAGCTCGTCCTCGAACTCGGGCGTGCCCAGCAGCGGCGAATCCTCCAGCGAGGCGCTGCGGATCGTGCCCATGACGGCGCGCGTGGCCACGAACATCATGGCCGGCGTGGGCGCGCGCACGCCCGGGTCGTTGAGCTGGCCGAGCGCGAACGCATTGCGCTCGCCCGCCTCGCGCAGCGCCTGCGTCACGTTGTCGTGATGGTCCATGCGCCAGGCCAGCCGGATCATGGCGCGCCGGTGCTTCGGCCCGCTGCCGAACGATTCCACCAGTTGGTGCACCAGCTCGCGCACCACGGCCTGCGGGTCGCGCCGCTGTTGCACCGCCTGGCTCAGCAGGGCCTGCAGCCGCTCCATCACGCGGCGGCGCTCGCGCCCGATCATGGCCAGCAGGATGGCTTCCTTGCTCGGAAAGTACTGGTACAGCGTGCCGATCGAGAACCCGGCCTTGCGCGCCACCTTGTTGGTGGTCAGCGCCGCCTCGCCCTCGTCTTCCACAATCTGAGCCGTGGCCTGGAACAGGGCCTCGATGGTGCGCTGCGCGCGCTCCTGCGTGGGCAGTTTGCGCATGCTGTCAGAGGGCGGGCTCGGGGCGGCGTTCTTCATGGCGGACGAGGAGTGAAAACTGAGCGATAAGCGAGTTGCGGGCCAGGCCGCAGAACTGAATAATGCTCATAAAACGGCTTCGCATCAAGGCTTTTCCATGACCCAGCTCCCCATCCGCAAACTCGAGGTCGACCTGTCCGGCGGCTTTGCACGCCACTGGCATGGCGGCGACCCGTTCCGCAGCCAGTACTACAACGCGCTATCGATGAGCTTTCCGGTGGGCGAGCAGTTCTTCATCGACTCGGTGCGCGCGGCCCTCAAGCTGCTGCCCGAGACCGAGGCCCACGCGCCGCTGCGCGCCACGATCCAGGGCTTCATCGGCCAGGAGGCCACGCACCGCCACATCCACGGCCTGTACAACGCGCAGTTGGAAAAACAGGGCCTGGTCAACCGCTGGCAGCACTGGGCCAGCTGGCGCATCGCCAAGACGCGCGGCTTCCACCCGCTGCACGACCTGGCCGTGACCTGCGCCTACGAGCACTGCACCGCGGTGTTCGCCGACGGCACGCTGCGCCACGCGAGCTGGTTCGAGGCGGCCGAGCCGCGCATGCGCACGCTGTGGCGCTGGCACGCGGCCGAGGAAACCGAGCACAAGGCCGTGGCCTACGACCTCTACCTGGCCCTGGGCGGCAACCACAGGTGGCGCGTGTGGTGGTACAGCTACGTGCTCGCGGTGTTCGCGTTCGATGCGATGCGCCAGACCGTGCTCAACCTCTGGCGCGACGGCTCGCTGTTCAAGCCCCGCACCTGGTGGGGCGCGGCCACCTTCTTCTTTGGCCGCGACGGCCAGCTCTGGCGCTGCACCGGGCCGCTGCTGGCCTACTACCGCCGCGGCTTCCACCCCGACCAGGACGGCGACCGCGCGCTGGCCGAGCGCTGGCTGGCCGCCAACGCCGACAGCTTCCGCGTGGTGCGCCCCGGCGCCTGAGCGCCACAGTCTCTGGGCCGCCGCTACAGCAGCTGCGCGCGCACCCAGTCGGGCAGCGGCGCCGATTTCTGCGCCGGAAAATTCACCCAGATGGTGGTGGCGCCGCCCGCCGCGCAGATCACGCCGGGGGCGTCCGCGCGCTCCATGGTGCCCCAGCTCTCGAAGGTGCTGCGCGCCGGGTCGCTCACGTACATCTTCATCAGCACATCGCCCGGGTATTCGAGCTGCTTGTAGAAGTTGCAGAAGGCGTTGACGATCACCGGCCCCTCGCCTTTCGGATCGGGCTGGCAGCCGATGCTGCGCATCCATTCGATGCGGATGGTCTCGAGGTAGCGGAAATAGGTGGTGTTGTTGACGTGGCCCATCGCGTCCATGTCGCCCCAGCGGATGGGAATGCTCATGGTGTGGACCAGCTTCTTCTTCTCGGGGAGTTCGATCTTCATCGGTGTGCCTTGATGGATGCCAGGATGCCCAGCGTGAACAGCCCGCAGGCCAGCCATTGCGCCCAGGTCGGCCAGCGCCCGTCCCAGGCAAACGAGTAGAGCAGCGCGAACAGCGTCTCGCTCACGATCAGCTGGCCGCACAGGCTGGCCGACAGCCGCTGGCTGGCCAGGTTCCAGAGGATCGTGGCCAGCCAGCTCGAACCGAATCCGGTTGCTATCGAAAGAATAGCAAACAACGACCCGTCCGCCTGGACCTCCAGCGTTTTCAGGCCGGAACCCGCGGCCAGCCAGAGCACCACGGCGCCCAGTCCCGTGGCCACGCCCAGCCAGTTGGCCCAGTCGGTGGCGTTGACCTCCGGATGGCGCTTGAGCCAGGCCGCGTTGCCGATCGCAAAAACCGTCCAGCACACCAGCGAGGCCGCGGCCAGCAGCAGGCCGCGCGCGTAGTGCGGGGGCAGGCCCTCGCCCGCCACGCCGTGCGGCGCGCTCATCATCAGGCCCAGGCCGGCCAGCGTGAGCAGCAGGCCGGGCGCCAGCGCGCCCCAGCGCAGGTGCCCGGGCTTGCCCAGCAGCATGACCCAGATCGGGATGGTGCCGATGATCAGCGTCGGCACCTCGGTGCCGGCATCGCGGATCGCCAGCACCAGCAGCAGGTAGTAGCCCGTGAAGCCCAGCACGCTGAAGCCGAGCGCCGCCCCGGCCTGGCGCAGGGTGGGCCGGCGCCGCGTGCGCAGGCCCAGCAGCATCATCGCCGCCGCGATCGCGCCGTAGGCCACGAAGCGGCCCGCCGCGAAATCCACCGGCGCATAGCCCGGCACCATGCGCGGCGCCACGAACACGAGGCCCCAGAGCGCGCCCGCCGCGAGGCCCGCGAGAATGCCGGCCGTCATCCGCGGCTCAGACCTGCGAGGCCGTCAGCACCAGGCGCCCGCCCAGCAGCCCCATCACGCCGGCCGCGGTGCGGTCCACCGCCATCTTGCTGCGCAGGTAGGCCGCGCGCGGCGCGGCCGACGACAGCACCAGCGCCACCACGACGTACCAGCCCGTCTCCATCAGCAGCACGCCCAGCGCCACCAGCAGGCTGGCTGCCAGCGGGAAATGCGCGGGCAGCAGCGCGGCGAACACGCTGCCGTACACCACGGCGCACTTGGGGTTGCTGAGCTGCGTGACCAGCCCGAGCCGGAACGACTGCCACAGCGAACGCCGGGCCGGCACAGCAGCGGCCTCGCCGGCCAGCGCCAGCGGCTGCTTCGCGCCGCGCCAGATCGACCAGGCCATCCACAGCAGGTACAGCCCGCCGAGCAGCTTGAGCGCGGTGTACAGCGGCGGCACCGCCGCCAGCACCGCGTGCAGGCCCGCCAGCGCCAGCACGGCGAACACCACCGCGCCAAGGCCGAGGCCGACGGCCACCGCGAGGCCGTCGGCGCGCGAGCGCGCCACGGCGATGCGCGCCACCTGCACGAAGCTCGGCCCCGGGCTCAGCACGCCGGCCAACAGGGCCAGCAGGATCATGCCGACGGAGGCGAGGTAGGGAGGGAAATGGAAGTCCATGCTCAGGTCCTTGCGAATGGCGTTCAGACCGCGAATCCGTCGTCGGCGGCGATCACCGCGCCGTTCACGAAGTGGCTCTGGCTGCTGGCCAGCATCACCAGGATCGCGTCCAGGTCCTGCGGCTGGCCGACGCGCTTGCGCGGCAGCATGTTGACCAGCTTCTGGCCCTGCTCGGTCTGCCAGTGGTGGTGGTTGATCTCGGTGTCGATGTAGCCCGGGCAGATCGCGTTGACGTTGATGCCGAAGCGGCCCCACTCGAGCGCCATGGCCCGGGTCATCTGCACCACGGCGGCCTTGCTCATGCAGTACACGCCGATCTGCGGCAGCACCTTCAGGCCCGCCATCGAGGCGATGTTGATGATGCGCCCGCCGGTGTAGGTGCCCGGCGCCGCGCCGCGGGCGCGCGCCAGCATGCGCTTGCCCACTTCCTGCGCCACGAAGAAGGCGCCCCGCACGTTGGTACCGAAGATGAAGTCGTAGTCTTCCTCGCCCACGTCCTGCAGGCGCTGGGTGGTGCTCACGCCCGAGTTGTTGACCAGGATGTCGATCGAGCCGACCTCGGTCTCGGCACGCGCCACGGCCGCGCGGATGCTGGCGATGTCGGTCACGTCGAGCTGCACCACATGCGCATCGCCGCCCTCGGCCTCGATCTGCGCGCGCAGCTCCTTGAGCTTGTCGGTGCGGCGGCTGGCCAGCACCACGGCGGCACCGGCGCGCGACAGGGTCCTGGCGAACTGCGCCCCGAGCCCGCTCGATGCGCCGGTGATGAAGGCCACACGGCCCGAGAGATCGATGCTGTAAGCCATTTAGGGAGTCCTCTTCAGATGAATGAAATGACCATCCGCCGGCCGGTGGCCGCCGCATAAAATGCTGTCAGTTCAGCGGCGCGCCACGCGCCTTCCGGTTTCCAATCCATTATCAGCGAGACACCCCAATGACCAACGATGAAATCCTGGCCCAGTTCGGCCCCCGCGAAGCCATGGAATACGACGTGGTGGTGGTCGGGGGCGGCCCCGGCGGGCTGGCCACGGCGATCCGGCTCAAGCAACTGGCGGCCGACAAGGGCACGGACCTGTCGGTGGTGGTGCTCGAAAAAGGCTCCGAGCCCGGCGCCCACATCCTCTCGGGCGCCATCATGGACCCGCGCGCGCTGACCGAGCTGTTCCCCGACTGGAAGGCGCGCGGCGCGCCGCTGAACCAGCCGGTCACCGACGACGCCATGATTTTCCTGGGCGAGTCGGCCAGCCTGCGCACCCCCAACTTCCTGCTGCCCGAGTGCTTCCAGAACCACGGCAACTACATCGTCAGCCTGGGCAACGTGACGCGCTGGCTGGCCCAGCAGGCCGAGGCTCTGGGCGTCGAGATCTTCCCGGGCTTCGCCGCGGCCGAAGTGCTGTACAAGGACGACGGCTCGATCAAGGGCGTGGCCACCGGCAACATGGGCGTGGGCAAGGACGGCGAGCCCACGGCCGACTTCCAGCTCGGCATGGAGCTGCATGCCAAGTACACCATCTTCGCCGAGGGCGCGCGCGGCAACCTGGGCAAGCAGTTGATCGCCCGCTTCAAGCTCGACGCCGGCCGCGACCCGCAGGCCTACGGCCTGGGCGTGAAGGAAGTGTGGGAGATCGACCCGAAGCGCCACCAACCCGGCTTCGTCATGCACACCGCCGGCTGGCCGATGGACAACAGCACCTACGGCGGCGCCTTCCTGTACCACATGGAAGACAACAAGGTGACGCTGGGCTTCATCACCGGCCTGGACTACGCCAACCCCTACCTGAGCCCGTTCGAGGAATTCCAGCGCTGGAAGACGCACCCCAACATCCGCTGGTACCTCGAGGGCGATGAAGCCCAGGGCATCAAGCCGGGCAAGCGCCTGGGCTACGGCGCGCGCGCCATCACGGCCGGCGGCCTGCTGTCGCTGCCCAAGACCGTGTTCCCCGGCGGCGCGCTGGTGGGCTGCGATGCCGGCTACCTCAACGTGAGCCGCATCAAGGGCAGCCACGCCGCCATCAAGACCGGCATGCTGGCCGCCGAGGCCGCGTATGCCGCCGTCACCGCCGGCCGCCAGCACGACGAGCTGACGGCCTACCCCGAGGCCTTCGAGAACAGCTGGCTGCACACCGAGCTGCACAAGTCGCGCAACTTCAAGACCTGGTTCAAGAAGGGCCTGGTGGTGGCCACGCTGATGAACGGCGTCGAGCAGTTCGCGCTGCGCGGCCATGTGCCCTGGACGCTGCGCCGCGACAAGCCCGACCACCTGAGCCTCAAGCCCGCGGCCGAGTGCAAGCCCATCGCCTACCCCAAGCCCGACGGCAAGCTCACCTTCGACCGCCTCTCCAGCGTGTTCATCAGCAACACCAACCACGCAGAGAACCAGCCGGCGCACCTGACGCTGAAGGACGCGAGCGTGCCGGTGGGCATCAACCTGGCGAAGTACGCGGGCCCCGAGTCGCGCTACTGCCCGGCCGGCGTCTACGAATTCGTCAAGAACGCCGACAACAGCGACCGCCTGCAGATCAACGCGCAGAACTGCGTGCACTGCAAGACCTGCGACATCAAGGACCCGACGCAGAACATCGTCTGGGTCACGCCCGAAGGCGGCGGCGGGCCCAACTACTCGGGCATGTAGGCCTGCGCGGCGGGGGGTCCGCCGCGTTTCGTCACATCTTGTAACAATCACGCGCTTGCGCTATAAACGGCGCACTCAACCCGACGTCAGGGAGTGTCGTCATGGCAGCCGCCCGGCTCTATCAGCGCAAGTGGGTTCTCATCAAGCTGCCGATTGCCCTGCTGGCGCTGGCAACGATGGCGTGGCTCTGGCTGGAATGGCTGCCGATGCCGCCCAGCCAGCTGCGCGTGTCGGCCGGCCGCGCCGACGGCGTCTACTACGCCTATGCCCAGCAGTACGCGCAGAAGTTCGCCGAGCACGGCGTCACGCTGGAGGTGCTCGAATCGGACGGCGCGCTGCAGAACCTGCAGCGCCTGCACGGCGAGCAGGCCGAGCTGGCCTTCATGCAGGGCGGCGTCGGCTATCTCGGCAGTGCCGGCAACATCCGGGGCAGCGGGCGCGTGCAGACGCTGGCCAACATCGACATCGAGCCGCTGTGGATCTTCTCGCGCCTGCGCGACATCGAATCCCTGCAGCAGCTGCAGGGCCTGAAGGTGTCGCTGGGCCCGGCCGGCAGCGGCACCCGGCTGCTGGCGCTGAAGCTGCTCGAGCAGGTCCGGCTCGGCCCCAAAGACCTGACGGTGACCGACACCGCCGGCATGGCCGCGGTGCAGGCCCTGCAGCAGGGCACGCTGGACGCGGCCGTGATGGTGCTGGCGCCTGAATCCGCCGTCATCAACGCCCTGCTGATCGCGCCCGGCCTCCAGTTGGTCCAGCTGCGGCGCACGGCCGCCCTCACCGAGCGCCTGCCCTACCTCGAGCCCCACCTGCTGGCGCAGGGCACGCTGGACCCGACCGGCCGGCACCCGCCGCAGGACGCCACGCTGCTGACCGTGGTGGCCAGCCTCGTCGCGCGCGACGACCTGCACCCCGCGCTCAAGCGGCTGGCCACCCAGATCGCCAGCGAAATCCATGCGCGCAGCGGGCTGTTCTACCGCCCCGGCGAGTTCCCCTCGCTCAAGCGGCTCGATTTCCCCGCTTCGGCCGAGGCGCGCCACACGCTGGTCCACGGCCTGCCGTGGCTGGAGGCGCACCTGCCGTTCTGGTGGGCCCAGGTCACCACGCGGCTGCTGGTCATCTGCCTGCCGGTGCTGCTGCTGGCCCTGTGGCTGGCGCACCTGATCCCGGCCTACCTGCGCTGGCTGGTGGAAAGCCGCGTGACCCGCTGGTACGGCGAGCTCAAGTACATCGAGCTGGACCTCTCGCGCGACAGCTTGTCGGGCCTGGACCTGACCAAGTACCTCGGCCGGCTCAACAGCATCGAGCGGCGCATGGCGGCCTTCGTGACGCCGGCCTACCTGATGCCGCGCTGGTTCATGCTGCGCCAGCACATCGACTTCGTGCGGCTGCGGCTGTACCGCCGGCGAGGGCGCTAAATGACGAAAGTGGTATTGCTGTATCGCCGCCGCTGGGGCCTGTTCTACCTGCCCGTGGTGGCGCTGGCCGTGGCCGCCATGGCCTGGGCCGCCACCTACTGGATGCCGCTGCCGCCGCGCAGCCTGGCCTTTGCCGCCGGCGTGCCGCAGGGCGGCTACATGCAGCTGGCCGAACGCTACCGCGAGGAGCTGCGCCGGCGCGGCATCGCGGTCGACATCCTGGGCAGCGCCGCGGGCGCGCTCGGGCCGATGCAGCGCCTGGCCGATCCGGCCGATCCATCCCAGGCCGGCTTCGCCTACGGCCTGCTGTCGCAGCAGGGGAACCCGCAGCTCCAGGCGCTGGCCATCATCGGGCGCCAGCCCGTCTGGATCTTCACGCGGCACCCAGCGCTCACCTCCCTCACCCAGCTGCGCGGCCTGCGCATCGCCGCCGGGGCCGAGAACGGCCCGGCGCGCCATGTGGCGCAACTACTGCTCGCGCAGGCCCAGCTCGACGTGGACGAGGTGCAATGGGTGGCGCGCCAGGGCCTGGACGCAGCCAACGACCTGCTGGACGGCAAGATCGATGCGCTGGTGGCGATCGGCAGCGGCGACTCGCCCACCGCGCGCCTGCTCACGCACTCCCCCGGCATCCAGATGCTCGGCGTGGAGCGCGCCACCACCGTGGCCGCGCGCGAGCCGCGCCTGCGCCCGTTCGTGCTGCCGCAGGGCACGATCGAGCTGCGCGGCGACGTGCCGTCGCGCGACCTCACGATGCTCTACACCGGCACCCACCTGCTGGTACGCACCGGCATGCATCCGGCCCTGCAGCGCGCCCTGCTCGACGCCGCCACCGACATCCACTCGCCGGCCTCGTTCCTGCAGCGCCAGTCCGAATTCCCCGACATGCGCGGCACCGATTTCCCGCTCTCGCCCGAGGCCCAGCACTACGCGCTGGGCGACCGCCCCTGGCTCGAATCGGCCCTGCCCTACTGGTGGGCACAGCTGGCCGCGCTGGTGCTGTACGCGCTGCTGCCGATCCTGCTGCTGGCGATGGTGGCGCTGGTCTGGATCCCGCAGCTGTTCAGCCTGCACGTCAACGCCGTGCTGTCGCACTACTACGGCGAGCTCAAGTTCCTGGAGAACGACATCGAGCATGTGGTCACCGAGACCCCGCTGGCGCTGAAGAACCTGCTGGCCAAGCTCGACGCGATCGAGCAGCAGGTGGCCGCGCTGGACCTGCCCGACCGTTACGCCGACCGCTGGTACACCCTGCGCGAGCATCTCGCGGCGGCGCGCGAGCGGCTGCTCACGCTGCGCGCGCGCTGACGCGCCGCGCCTCGCGTTGTGCCCGTGCGCACGCGCTGAACAGGCCCTAAACTCGGCGCATGATCATCCCGGCGCTCACGTCCAGGCAGCAGGCGGTCTTCTGGGTCGCGGTGGCGGCGTTCATCGCCGTGTCGACCTGGGCCGTGTTCCGCTTCGTCAGCCCGCTGCCGCCGCGCACCCTGGTCATGACCACGGGCGCGCCCGACGGCGCCTACCACGCGTTCGCGCTCCGCTACCAGCAACTGCTCAAGGCCAACGGCGTCACGCTGGAGCTGCACCCGTCCAGCGGCGCGGTCGAGAACCTGCAGCGGCTGAACGCCGGCACGGCCTCGGTCGGCCTGGTGCAGGGCGGCCTCGGCTTCCTGACGCTGGAGCCGCAGTCCGACGACGCCGTCGACACACCGCTGCGCTCGCTCGCCACGGTGTTCTACGAGCCGGTCTGGATCTTCTCGCACACCCTGGACCTGTCGCGCGGACTGGGCGCGCTGGAAGGCAAGAAGATCGCCACCGGCGTGTCCGGCAGCGGTAACCACCGGCTGGCGCTGGATCTGCTCAAGGTCTACGGTGTCGTCGATGCGCAGGACCGGCCCACGCCCGGCACCACGCTGGTGGGCGAAGGCGGCGTGGCGGCCGCGCGCCTGCTGCAAGCCCATGCGGTCGACGCGCTGATCCTGGTGTCGGCGCCGCAGGCCGCCGCGGTGCAGCTGCTGCTCAACGACAGCGCCATCCAGCTCGCCTCGCTGCGGCACACCCAGGGCCTGGCGCGGCGCTTCCCGTACTTCCAGCCGGTCAGCCTCAAGCGCGGCTCGGTCGATCCGCGGCGCGACCTGCCCCCGCACGACATCGCGCTGCTGGCCACCACGGCCAACCTCGTGATCAGCCAGGACCTGCATCCGGCCCTGGCCTACCTGCTGCTCGACGCGGCCAACCAGACGCACCACCAGCCCAGCCTGCTGAGCCGCCCGGGCGACTTCCCGAGCCCGCAGGCTACCGACTTCCCGCTGGCCGCGGAGGCCGAGCCGTATTTCAAGAACGGCCGGCCCTTCCTGCAGCGCTACCTGCCGTTCTGGGCCGCCAACCTGGTGCAGCGCCTGGTGCTGCTGCTGGTGCCGCTGGTGGCCGTGCTGGTGCCGCTGTTCAGGATCCTGCCGCCGCTCCTGACCTGGAAGGAAAAGAACAAGCTGTTCCGCCGCTACGGCGAACTCAAGTTCCTGGAGAAGGACCTGGCCTCGCGCACCCTGAGCGATGCGGAGCGGCAGGCCGCGCGGGAGCAGCTCAACCACATCGAGCACGAGGTCAGCATCGCCAAGTTCCCGCTCGATTTCTCCGACCGGGTCTACACCCTGCGCCAGCACGTGGACTACGTGCGCGCCCAGCTCGACCAGCAGACGCCCCCGCCCGCGGCCTGAGCGTCGCCACGGCGACCGCGCGTCGGTGGAAATCCCGACACCGGCAGGCCGCCGGTTCGGGCATAGTTGCTATGCATACACATTGACAGATCCACCACAGGAGCAGGAGATACCATGAAAGTAAGCCGATTGTTTGCAGGTCTGGTGCTGGGCTTCGGCCTGACGGCCGCCGCGATGGCGCAGACCACCATGAAGATCAACATCTCGGTGGCGCAGAACTCGCACCAGGGCGTGGCCATCGACACCTTCGCCAAGGAGGTCGAGAAGCGCACCAACGGCCGCTACAAGATCCAGACCTTCTACAACGGTTCCATCGGCGGCGAGCGCGAATCGATCGAGGCGGTGCAGCTCGGCACGCAGGAGCTCACCTTCACCTCCAGCGGCCCGATCCCGAACTTCGTGCCCGAGACCCGCATCCTCGACGTGCCCTTCCTGTTCCGCGACAAGGCCCATGCGCGCGCCGTGCTCGATGGCCCGATCGGCCAGGACCTGCTGACCAAGTTCGACAGCAAGGGCATGAAGGCGCTGGCCTGGGCCGAGAACGGCTTTCGCCACATGACCAACAGCAAGCGCGCCGTCAACAGCCCCGACGACCTCAAGGGCCTGAAGATGCGCACCATGGAGAACCCGGTGCACGTGGCCGCCTACAAGGGCTTCGGCATCATCACCACGCCTATGGCCTTCCCCGAGGTGTTCACCGCGCTGCAGCAGGGCACGGTGGACGGCCAGGAGAACCCGCTGCCGGTCATCATGTCGGCCAAGTTCGACCAGGTGCAGAAGTACCTCACCCTCACCGGCCATGTCTACTCGCCCTGCATCTTCCTGATGAACAAGGGCATGTACGACAAGCTGTCCGACGCCGACAAGAAGGCCTTCCTCGAGTCGGCCAAGGTCGCCGCCGCCGCCAACCGCGCGCGCGTGGACGAGGACGACGCCAAGGGCGTGGCCGAGCTGCGCGCCAAGGGCATGCAGGTGGTGGAGACCGTGGACAAGGCCAAATTCGTGAGCACGCTCACGCCGGTCTACGCCGATTTCGAGAAGCAGTTCGGCAAGGCCAACCTCGACACCATCCGCAACTACAAGTAGAACGCTCCTTTTTTCATAGCAAACAATGCCCGGAGGTCCAGGACCTTCGGGCATTTTCATCAGAAAAAGCCCCATGAAAGCAGCTTTTCTCCGGTTCGAGCGCTTCGCCTCCGAACTCGCCATGGCCGGCGCCTGCCTGATGCTGGCCGTGGCCTCGACGCTGGGCCTGTACCAGATCATCACGCGCTTCGTGATCGAGAAACCGGCCGAGTGGACCGAGGTGCTGATCCGCTTCAGCCTGATCTGGATGGTGTTCCTGGGCATTCCCGCGGCGTTCCGCGCCGGCGCCATGGTCAGCGTGGACGTGCTGTACCGCTGGAGCCCGCCGGCCTTCAAGCGCGTGCTCGACTGGGTGGTGTGCCTGGCCGCGCTGCTGCTGGTGGCCGTGATCCTCTGGTGGGGCTGGGACTACGCGCAGCGCGGCAAGGTCCAGACCATGAGCGGCCTGGAGTCGCTGTCGATGTTCTGGGCCTACCTGGCGATGCCGGTCGGCGCCCTGTTCTCGGTGTTCGGCATCGTCGGCAACCTGCTCGACCCGCAGCGGCTCGAACTCGAAACCGCGCAATAAAAGAAAGACAAGAATCGCCATGTCCACCGTGATGATTTCCACCATGGTGCTGTGCTTTGCACTCACCATCTCCGTTGCCGTCTCGATCGGCCTGGCCTCGGTGCTCGGCATCCAGGTCGCCAACGCCAACATGCTCATCTCCGTCAAGGAGATGTTCGGCTCGATCAACAAGTTTCCGCTCGCGGCCATCCCGTTCTTCATCCTGGCCGGCAACCTCATGGAGACCGGCGGCATCTCGCGCCGCCTGGTCGAGTTCGCCAAGAGCATCGTGGGCGGCGTGCAGGGCGGCCTGCCGATGACCTGCGTGCTCACCTGCATGATCTTCGCCGCCGTCTCGGGCTCCTCGGTAGCCACCACCTTCGCCATCGGCGCGATCCTGATCCCGGCCCTGATCAAGCACGGCTACCCCACCACCTACGCGGCGGCGCTGCAGGCCACCAGCGCCGAGCTGGGCGTGATCATCCCGCCCTCGATCCCGATGATCCTGTACGGCGTCTCGGCCGAGGTCTCGATCGGCGAGCTGTTCATCGCCGGCTTCGGCCCGGGCCTGCTGATCGGCGGCGCGCTGATGCTGTTCGTCTGGCTCTACTGCAAGTACAAGGGCTGGGGCAAGAACGACGGCGTCGGCCGCATGTCCCTGGGCCGCGCCACCTGGCAGGCCGGCTGGGCGCTGATGATGCCGGTCATCATCCTCGGCGGCATCTACGGCGGCGTGTTCACGCCGACCGAGGCCTCCGCCGTGGCCGTGTTCTACGCCCTGATCGTGGGCATGGTGATCTACCGCGAAATCAGCGTGAAGGACCTCTACGCCATCCTGCGCAAGTCGGTGATGTCGTCGGCGGTCATCATGTTCATCATCGCCAACGCCGGGCTGTTCGCCTTCCTGCTCACGCGCGCCGGCGTGCCCGAGGCCATCGGCCACTGGCTCGAGCAGGTGCTGCAGTCGCCCGCCATGTTCCTGCTGGGCGTGAACGCGGCGCTGTTCGTGATCGGCATGTTCATCGAGACCAGCGCCGCCATCATCGTGCTGGCGCCCATCCTTGCCCCGGTGGCGCTGCACTTCGGGGTGGACCCGGTGCATTTCGGGCTGATCATGGTGGTCAACCTCGCCCTGGGCATGATCACGCCGCCGTTCGGCGTGAACCTGTTCGCCGCCTGCACCGTGGCGCGCATCTCGCTGGACCGCATCGTGACGCAGCTGCTGCCCTTCGTGCTGGTGGTGCTGGCCTGCCTGATGGTGATCACCTACGTGCCCGGGCTGTCGCTGGGCCTGCGCGACCTGGTGTACTCGCGCTAGAACCTGTCCACGCCCTGCCGGCTTCATCAAGCTGTCACCTTTTCCATCGATGCTGTGGCTTTGACCTCCACGGCATCGCATGTTCCTGCTGAAGACCGACAAGGCGCGCGCTGAGCTTCGCCCGGGCAACCGGACGCTGGGCCAGCGCGAGCGCACGCTCCTGCTGCTGGCCGACGGCCAGAAGTCGGCGCAGGACTTCCGCGGGCTGTTCGACGGCGAAGGCGAGGAGATCGCGCTGCGCCTGCTGCGCGAGGGCTACCTGCAAGGCGGTGCCGCTGCCGCGCGGGCGCCGGCACCGGCGCCCGTGGCGCCCCCGACCGCGGCGCAGCGCGAGGCTTTCCCGAGCCCCGAGACCACGCAGGCCATCCGGGTGGCGGCCGATTCATTCGAGGGCAAGCGCTCGCTGGCGACCACGCGCATGTTCCTGTTCGACATCTGCGAGCGCATGTTCGCCCGGCGCGACCCGGCGCTGGCCGAGCAGTTCCGCGAGGCGCTGCGCGCCGCCAAGGACCGCGACAGCATGCTCGCGGCCGGCCGCAGCATGCTGGTGGAGATCGAGAAGGCCGCGGGCCACGAGCGCGCCGACTCGATCAGCGAGCGCATCGCCATGCTGCTGCCGCCCGAATACGCGAGCTGAGGCCGCGCCCATCCGTTACACTGGCGGGGTCAGGAGAGAGCCCTTTTCCAAGGGCCGCCGAAGGCGCAGGATCCATCCGAACGCTCAGGCAAAAGGACTGGCAAACGTCCGCAAGGACGTCCCCCCCTGGAGAGAGGCCGCTGCGCGCAGCGGCCCACCGAAGGAGCAAGCCGCAGTCTGCCCATGTCGTCCATGGCGGGCCCGGTGAATCTCTCAGGTAAAGCGGACAGCGGGGCAAGCCCATGGCCCTGGGGCCATGGAACCTGTTTGCCCTGGAGAACACCTTGTCCGCCGCCACCGCCCCCCTGCTCAAGACCCCGCTGCACGGCCTGCACCTCGAACTGGGCGCCCGCATGGTGCCGTTCGCCGGCTACAGCATGCCGGTGCAGTACCCGGCCGGCCTGATGGCCGAGCACCACCACACGCGCAGCGCCGCCGGCCTGTTCGACGTCTCGCACATGGGCCAGCTGCGCCTCGTGGGGCCGGACGCCGCCGCCGCCTTTGAAACCCTGATGCCAGTGGACGTGATCGACCTGCCCGTGGGCAAGCAGCGCTACGGCCTGCTGCTCAACGGCGAAGGCGGCATCATCGACGACCTGATGTTCGTGAACCGGGGCAGCGACCTGTTCGTGATCGTCAACGGCGCCTGCAAAGCAGGCGACATCGCGCACATCCAGGCGCGCATCGGCGCGCGCTGCGAGGTCATTCCCATGCCCGAGCGCGCCCTGCTCGCGCTGCAGGGGCCGCAGGCCGCGCAGGCGCTGTCGCGGCTGCTCACCCACATCGAGAAACTCGTGTTCATGACCGGCGGCCACTTCACCTGGGAAGGCGCCGACCTGTTCATCACCCGCAGCGGCTACACCGGCGAGGACGGCTTCGAGATCTCGGTGCCCGACTCCCACGCCGAGGGCCTGGCCCGCACGCTGCTGGCCCAGCCCGAGGTCCAGCCCGTCGGCCTGGGCGCGCGCAATTCGCTGCGCCTGGAGGCCGGGCTGTGCCTGTACGGCAACGACATCGACACGGGCACCACGCCGGTCGAGGCCGGCCTGACCTGGGCCCTGCAGAAAGTGCGCCGCGCCGGCGGCGCGCGCGAGGGCGGCTATCCGGGCGCGGCCAAAGTGATGGCGCAATTGCAGGACGCGGCAGGGGCCTTGACGCGAAAGCGCGTCGGACTCGTGGCGCTGGAGCGGATTCCGGTGCGCGAGCACACCGAGCTGCAGGATGCGGCCGGCCGGCGCGTCGGTGAAGTCACCAGCGGCCTGCTCGGGCCCAGCATCGACCGGCCCGTGGCCATGGGCTACGTGGACGCCGCCCAGGCCGCCCCCGGCACCCGGCTGAACGCCCTGGTGCGCGGCAAGCCGGTGCCGATGGAAGTCAGCCCCATGCCCTTCGTTCCCAACCGATACTACAGGGGCTGATTGCACAGCCCTTTTTCAACCTTTTTCCGGAGAACCGACCATGACCGTCAAGTACACCCAGGATCACGAGTGGATCCAGCTCGAAGACCATGAAGCCGCCGTCGTCGGCATCACGCTGCATGCGCAGGACGCGCTGGGCGACGTGGTGTTCGTCGACCTGCCCGAAGTCGGCAAGACCTTCAGCCAGGGCGAAGTCGCCGGCGTGGTCGAGTCGGTCAAGGCCGCGGCCGACATATTCATGCCCGTGGCCGGCGAGGTCACCGAAGTCAACGAGGCCCTGCGCGCCGACCCGGCGCTGGCCAACAGCGACCCGATGGGCAACGGCTGGTTCTTCAAGATCCTGATCAAGGACATGGCCCAGTTCGACCAGCTGATGGACGAACCCGATTACGAGAAATTCACCAAAGAAGCCTGACCCAGCCGAGCCGCCCATGCTGATGCAATCCGCCCCGCCGCTTCGCGAACTCGAAGACCCCGAAGAGTTCATCGCCCGCCACATCGGCATCGACGCCGACGACGAACACCGCATGCTGCCGGTGATCGGCTCGGCCTCGCGCCGCGAACTGATCGAGGGCATCGTGCCGCCGTCGATCCGGCGGGCGCAGCCCATGCAGCTGCCCGCGGCCGTGACCGAGGCGGCGGCGCTGGACGAGCTGCGCGCGATCGCATCGAAGAACCAGGTGTTCAAGAGCTTCATCGGCCAGGGCTACTACGGCACCCACACGCCGGGCGTGATCCTGCGCAACGTGCTGGAGAACCCGGCCTGGTACACCGCCTACACGCCCTACCAGGCCGAGATCAGCCAGGGCCGCATGGAGGCGCTGGTCAACTTCCAGACCATGGTCTGCGACCTGACCGGCATGGCCGTCGCCAACGCTTCCATGCTCGACGAGGCCACGGCCGCCGCCGAGGCCATGACGCTGGCCAGGCGCAGCGTCAAGAGCAAGAGCAACATCTTCATCGTGGCCGGCGACTGCCATCCGCAGACCATCGAGGTGATCCAGACCCGGGCCCGGCCGCTCGGGCTGCAGGTCAAGGTCAGCACCGCGGCCGCCACCGTGCCGCAGCTGATGGCCGAGGGCGACTACTTCGGCGTGCTGGTGCAGTACCCGGCCACCACCGGCGCCATCCATGACCTGCGCCCGCTGGCGGGCCAGGCCCACGCGGTGGGCGCGGCGCTGTGCGTGGCGGCCGACCTGCTGGCGCTGACCCTGCTGCTGCCGCCCGGCGAGTGGGATGCCGACATCGTCTGCGGCACCACCCAGCGCTTCGGCATGCCCATGGGCAACGGCGGCCCGCACGCAGCCTACCTGGCCTGCCGCGACGAGTTCAAGCGCTCGCTGCCGGGCCGGCTGGTCGGCGTGAGCGTGGACGCGCACGGCAACCCGGCCTACCGCCTCGCGCTGCAGACGCGCGAGCAGCACATCCGCCGCGAGAAAGCCACCTCCAACATCTGCACGGCGCAGGTGCTGCCGGCCGTGGTGACCAGCATGTACGCGGTCTACCACGGCCCGCAGGGCCTGCTGCGCATCGCGCGGCGCGTGGCCTGCTACACCGCGGTCTTCGTGCGCGGGCTGCAGGCCCTGGGCTACGAAATCACCAACGGCGGCGCCTTCGACTCGGCCACCATCCGCACCGGCGACGCCACCCCCGCCATCGCCGCCCGGGCTCGCCAGGCCGGCGTCAACCTGCGCCACCGGCTGAACAACCACCTGGGCGTGTCGTTCGACGAGACCAGCACGCGCGAGGACATCGAGCAGCTCTGGTCATTCTTCGCCCGGCCCGGCCAGGCGCTGCCGCGCGTGGCCGATTTCGAGCGCGGCATCGAGCCGCTGATTCCCACCGAGCTGCGCCGCACCAGCGCCTTCCTCACGCACCCGGTGTTCAACACGCACCACAGCGAGACCGGCATGCTGCGCTACATCCGCGCGCTGTCCGACAAGGATCTCGCGCTGGACCGCAGCATGATCCCGCTGGGCAGCTGCACCATGAAGCTCAACGCCACCAGCGAGATGATCCCCATCACCTGGCCGGAGTTCGCCAACATCCACCCGTTCGCGCCCGCCGAGCAGTTGCAGGGCTACGCCCAGCTCGATGCCCAGCTGCGCGACTGGCTGTGCCAGGCCACCGGCTACGCCGGCATCAGCCTGCAGCCCAATGCCGGCTCGCAGGGCGAGTACGCGGGCCTGCTCGCGATCAAGGCCTTCCATGAGGCGCAGGGCCAGGGCCACCGCAACATCTGCCTGATCCCCTCCTCCGCGCACGGCACCAACCCGGCCAGCGCCCAGATGGTGGGCATGCAGGTGGTGGTGACGGCCTGCGACGCCAGCGGCAACGTGGACCTGGGCGACCTCGCCGCCAAGTGCGCGCAGCACGGCGACAGATTGGCCTGCGTGATGATCACCTACCCGAGCACGCACGGCGTGTTCGAAACCCAGGTCAAGGAACTCTGCGCGCTGGTGCACCAGCATGGCGGACGCGTCTACGTGGACGGCGCCAACATGAACGCGCTGGTGGGCGTGGCCGCGCCCGGCGAGTTCGGCGGCGACGTGAGCCACCTGAACCTGCACAAGACCTTCTGCATCCCGCACGGCGGCGGCGGCCCCGGCGTCGGCCCGGTGTGCGTGGTGGAAGACCTCGTGCCCTACCTGCCCGGCCACGCCACGGCGGGCCTGCATTCGGCGGTGGGAGCCGTCTCGGCCGCGCCGCTGGGCAACGCCGCGGTGCTGCCGATCAGCTGGATGTACTGCCGCATGATGGGCGCCGCCGGCCTGCAGCAGGCCACCGAGGTGGCGATCCTTTCCGCCAACTACGTCAGCGCGCGCCTGAAGGACCACTACCCTACGCTGTACGCCAGCGCCAACGGCCATGTGGCGCACGAGTGCATCCTCGACCTGCGCCCGCTCAAGGAAACCAGCGGCGTGACGGCCGAGGACGTGGCCAAGCGCCTGATCGACTACGGCTTCCATGCGCCGACGCTGAGCTTCCCGGTGGCCGGCACGCTGATGGTGGAGCCGACCGAGAGCGAGACGCTCGACGAGCTCGACCGCTTCATCGACGCCATGATCGCGATCCGCCAGGAAATCCGCCGCATCGAGGGCGGCGAGTGGCCGCAGGACGACAACCCGCTGAAGAACGCGCCGCACACCGCCGTGAGCCTGCTCAAGGGCGAGTGGCCCCACGCCTATGGCCGCGACACCGGCGCCGCCGTGCTGAGCCAGACCCGGCACGCCAAGTACTGGCCGCCGGTGGGCCGCGTGGACAACGTGTACGGCGACCGCAACCTGTTCTGCAGCTGCGTGCCGATCGGCGACGACGACTGAGCGGAAAAGGGGCGCGGCGGCGGGTAACATCGCCGCTTCCCATTCACCCCTCTTTCCCGAAGGATCGATCTTGCGAACCCTGTTGTGCATCTTGCTCGCCGGCCTCGCGGCCGCGCCCGCCGTCCTGGCGCAAAACGCGCCCGTCACCACCAAGAGCGGCCTGATCTACCAATCGCTCAAGGAAGGCAGCGGCGCCGCGCCCGCCGCCACCGACACGGTCAAGGTGCACTACCGCGGCAGCTTCCCCGACGGCCGCGAATTCGACAGCTCCTACAAGCGCGGCGAGCCCACCGAGTTCCCGCTCAACCGCGTGATCCCCTGCTGGACCGAAGGCGTGCAACTGATGAAGCCGGGCGGCAAGGCCAAGCTGACTTGCCCGCCGGCCATCGCCTACGGCGAGCGCGGCGCCGGCGGCGTGATTCCGCCCAATGCGACGCTGAACTTCGAGATCGAGCTGATCTCGGTGAAGCGCTAGGCCGCACACCCCATGCTGCTCAAGGTCGGTGAGCTGGCAAGGCGCACCGGCCTCACGGTGCGCACCCTGCACCACTACGACGAGATCGGCCTGCTCAAGCCCTCGGGGCGCTCCGGCGCCGGCTACCGCCTGTACAGCCGCGAGGATGTGCAGCGCCTGCACGGCATCCAGGCGCTGCGGCACCTGGGGCTGCCGCTGCATGACATCGCGCAGCTGCTGGCGGGTGAAGGCGCCCAGCCCGACCGCATCATCGCGCAGCAGATTCACGCGCTGGACCAGCAGATCGTGCAGGCCACCGAGCTGCGCGGCCGCCTGGCCCTGATGCGCGATGGCCTGGTGGCCGGCGCCGAGCCCGACATGGGCAACTGGCTGGAAACGCTGGGGCTGATGGCCACCTTCGGGAAGTACTTCAGCGCCGCCGAGCTCAAACAGGTGTTCGAGAACTGGAAACGCATCGAGGCGGAGTGGGTGCCGCTGATGGCGCAGGTGCGCGAGGCCATGGACCAGGGCCTGGCACCGCAAACGCCGCAGGTGCAGCGGCTGGCCTACCGCTGGATGTCGCTGGTGCTGCACTGGATGGACGGCGATCTCGAGCTGCTCCACCGCTGGGGCCACATGTACCGCCAGGAGCCCTCGGCGCATGGCCGCCACCATGGCCCGCCCGGCGACATGTTCGAGTTCGTGGAAACCGCCATCAAGCTGCGCATGGCCCTGCTGGAAAAATACGTGACACCGGCGCAGCTGCGCCGCCTGGCCCATGTCTCCATCGCGCAGTGGGAGGCGCTGGAGAACCGCGTGACCGGTCTGCTGCACGACGGCGTGCCGCCCGGCAGCCCGCCGGGCCAGGCAGCGGTGCAGCAGTGGAGCGACTTGATGGACCAGTTGACGCGCCACGACCCGGTTCTGCGCAGCAAGCTGCTGGCGGCCTCCGCCAACGAGCCTTTGCTGCGGGCCGGCTCGCCCTTGAGCGCCGCCGTGCGCGACTACCTCCAGCAGGGCTTGCCCGCCGCCTGAGTTTTCCTGAAGAATCCGCTTGACCCTCACGCAACGTGAGGGCCTACAGTCGGCCCCCGGTACAGAACCCAAGGATCGACGGCATGAACACACCCCACCCCGGCGCCGCACGGCGCAGCCAGCGCGCCGCGCTGTTTCGCGACACCAATTTCCGCTGGATGACCGCCGGCGGCGCGCTGTCCATGCTGGGCGACCAGTTCACGCTGATCGCCCTGCCCTGGCTGGTGCTGCGCATGACCGGCGACACGCTGGTGCTGGGCACGGTGCTGGCCCTCATCAGCCTGCCGCGCGCCGCGTTCATCCTGGTCGGCGGCGCCCTGGTGGACCAGCATTCGCCCAAGCAGGTGCTGATGCTCACCAAGCATGTCAACACCGTGCTGCTCGGCGTGCTGGCCGCGCTGGTGCTCACCGGCAGCCTCGCGCTGTGGATGGTCTATGCGCTGGCGCTGGGCATCGGCCTGGCCACGGCCTTCAGCATTCCTGCGGGCACGGCGCTGATGCCCAGCGTGGTGGCCCCCGCGCAGCTGCAGGCGGCCAACGGCGTGCAGCTGGGCCTGCGCCAGCTCTCGATGTTCCTCGGCCCCCTGCTGGCAGGCCTCCTGATCGCGCTGTTCGGCGACGGCGCCTCGGCAACGGCGAATGCCACCGGCATCGGCCTGGCGTTCGCCTTCGACGCGGTCAGCTTCGCGCTGTCGGCCTGGACCCTGGCGCAGGTGCGCCCGCACGCAGCGGCGGCCCGCGCCGCGCCCGGGGCGCCGCAGCCGGTGCTGGCGGCCGTGGCGCAGGGGCTCGCGCACTTCTGGCGCGACCGCGAACTGCGCACCTGCTTTGTCTACTGGGCGGCGGTCGCGCTGTTCATCATGGGGCCGATCCACATCGCGATTCCCGTGCTGGCCAACGCCCGGCCGCAGCTCGGCGCCGCCGCCTTCGGCCTGATGCTCGGCGCCCACGGCGCGGGCACGCTCGCGGGCATGGTGGTCTCGGGCATCGCGCCCCGGCTGCGCCTGGGCAGCCTGGGCACGACCATCCTCGCCTTCGATGCCGTCATCGGCCTGCTGTTCATCCCCATGGGCCAGATCACCGCCGTGTGGCAGGGCGCGGCGCTGATGCTGGCCATCGGCCTGCTGG
Organism: Variovorax terrae; assembly: GCF_022809125.1. NCBI lineage: Bacteria > Pseudomonadati > Pseudomonadota > Betaproteobacteria > Burkholderiales > Comamonadaceae > Variovorax > Variovorax terrae. Next base: position 2,570,793 of record NZ_JALGBI010000001.1, read on the forward strand.
GCGGCTTCATGCAGGTGTCGGTGTTCACCTGGATCCAGCAGCGCGTGCCGCCGGCGCTGATCGGCCGCGCCATGAGCCTGTTCATGTTCATCTTCATGGGCCTGGCGCCCTTGTCGGCCGCGGTCACCGGCTGGCTGATGAAGGCCGTCACGCTGGGCCAGCTGTTCGCCGCCAGCGGAGGCACGCTGGTGGCGCTGGCGGCCCTGGCCCTGCTGTTCTCGCCGATGCGGCGGGTGACGGATGCGAGAATGGCCCCCCAGTAAAGAGCTGCCAGAGTCAAGGAGTCGCGCCGGCATGGATTTCGTCGTTGGAATGATCGTCCTGGGTGCGGCCGTGGCCGGCTTCGTCCAGGGCCTGTCGGGTTTTGCCTTCGGCCTGGTGGCCATGTCGTTCTGGGCCTGGGTGCTGGAGCCGCGGCTGGCGGCGGCGCTGGTGGTCTTCGGCTCGCTCACCGGGCAGCTGCTGGCCGTGCTGTCGGTGCGCCGCGGCTTCAGCCTCAAGCTGCTGCTGCCCTTCGTCGCCGGCGGGCTGGTGGGCATCCCGCTGGGCGTGCTGCTGCTGCCTCGGCTCGATGTCACCCTGTTCAAGCTGTTCCTCGGCCTGGTGCTGGTGATCTGGTGCCCGCTGATGCTGATGGCGCGCGAACTGCCGCGCGTCACGCGCGGCGGGCGCCTGGCCGATGGCGTGGCCGGCGCGATCGGCGGCGTGATGGGCGGGCTCGGCGGCTTCACCGGCGTCGCGCCCACGCTGTGGTGCACGCTGCGCGGCTTCGACAAGGACGTGCAGCGCAGCGTGATCCAGAACTTCAACCTCTCGATGCTGCTCGTGACCTTCGGCGTCTACCTGGCCACCGGCCTGATCACACGCGACACGCTGCCCCTGTTCGCCGTCGTGGCCCCGGCCATGCTGGTGCCCACGCTGCTGGGCACGCGGCTGTACATCGGCATCAGCGAGGCAGCCTTCCGCAAGATCGTGCTGGGCCTGCTGACGGCCTCAGGCATCGCGCTGCTGGGTTCGGCGCTGCCCGCGCTGGCGGCGCGTTGGGCCTGACGCTCATTTTTTGATAGCACCCGATGACCGCTGCACGCGGACATCGGGCCGATTTCGCCTCAAAATCCGCCGGCCGCGGCCTCAACAGACCTTCAGCCCGCCGCCGGCAGCTGCTCCAGCCAGGCCATGGCCTGCTGCAGCTCCTCGGGGCGGATCTCGTGGGCGCCGGGAAACTCGGCATAGTGCAGCGCGATGGGCAGGCGCTGCGCGTAGTCGCGGATCGCCTGCGCGCTGGCCAGCGGAATCACGTTGTCCTGCAGGCCGTGGCTGACCCACAGCTGCCGGCCCTGCAGCGCCTCGGGCGCCGCCGCGGCCTGCACCGCCTGGGGCAGCAGGCGCCCGTGCAGCACCATCGCCGCGTGCAGGCTCCTGGGCCGCGTGAGCAGCAGCGACAGCGACATGATGCCGCCCTGGCTGAAGCCGCCCACCACCACCCGCTCCGGCGGGATGCCGAGCTGCTGCGCGGCGGCCTCCACCGTCTGCGCCACGAGCTGGCGGCTGGCGGCTTCCTGCGCCTCGTTGATGACGCGCTCGCCGTTGGGCCGCAGGCCGAACTCGAACCAGGCGTGGGCCGCATAGCCCAGGGTGTGCGGCGCGCGCAGGCTCAGCACGTGAAAATGCGGCGGCACATAGGGAGCGAGGCCGAACAGGTCCTGCTCGTTGCTGCCGACGCCGTGCATCAGCACCAGCAGCCAGGGCCTGTCGCCCTCGGCCGGGCGCTCCAGAAATGTGAGCGGCAAATCGAGCCTGGATGCGGACTTCATGGCATGTCTCCTCTTGAATTGAGCCGGGGCGCCGTGGCTCAGCCGCCCGGCGCCGCCAGCAGGCGCAGCAGCAGCGCATTGAACGCCGCCGCGGCCTCGAACTGCACCCAGTGCCCGGCGCCGTCGATCAGCGTGAGCTCGCGCACGCAGGGCTTGGAACGCAGCACCTGCGCCAGCGCGTCCAGACGCTCGCGGTACAGCGCGTCCTCGCGCCCGTAGATCGCGTGCACGGGGCAGGCCACCTGGTCCAGGGCACGGGCCAGCACGTCGGTGTGGGCCAGCCGCCGGCCCGGCATGCGGTCGCGCACGACGTTGGCCGCATGCAGCCGCAGCGCCAGCTCGGTGATCGACGCGGGCTGATGCAGCATCAGCGCGGCCAGGTTCTGGCGGTGCACCGCATCGCGCGCCGTAGGGTCCTGCAGGTGCCGCCAGCCCGACAGCGGCACGGTGCCGCGCGGCACCACGCCCAGGCCCGGCGCGCCCACGATCACGAGGCGCCGCGCGCGGGCCGAAAAACGCTCGGCCCACAGGCCGGCCACCATGCCGCCAAAGGAAAAGCCCACGAGGTCGCAGGCCGCGTCGCCCAGCAGTTGCTGCAGGCCGGCCTGCAGCGGCTCGACCAGCGCATCGGCGTCGCGCCCCGCGGCGGGCGGCGCCGAATCGCCGAAGCCCGGCAGGTCGGCCGCCAGCACGCGCCGCCCGGCGGTGGCCAGCGGCTCGATGTTGCGCAGCCAGTGCGTCCAGCTGCCGCTGCCGCCGTGCAGCAGCACCACGGGCGGGTGACGCCCATCGCCCTCGCCCCAGGCGTGCCAGACCAGGCTGCCGGCGCCGCAAGGGGTTTCGAGGCGTTCGGCCGACTGCGCCAGGCGCTGGATCTCCACCGGCAGCACCGGCGTCTCTTCAAGGGCTCGCATCGGCAGCGCTCAGGCCGGCGCGGCCTCGGCGGCGATCTGGCGCAGGGCCTGCTCGAACACCTCGGCCGGCTGGCCGCCCGAGATCAGGTGGCGCTGGTTGATGATGACGGCCGGCACGGAATGGATGCCGGCGTTCAGGTAGAACTGCTCGCGCTCGCGCGTGGCCTCGGCGTATTCGTCGCTGGCCAGGATGGCCTGGGCGCGCGCCGTGTCCAGCCCCGCCTCGCCGGCCAGGCGCAGCAGCACCTCGTGCGACTCGGGGCTTTCGCCGTCGGTGAAATAGGCCTTGAACAGCAGCTTCTTGAGCTCGGTCTGCCAGCCTTCGAGCTCGGCCCAGTGCAGCAGGCGGTGCGCGTCGAAGGTGTTGTAGATGCGGCCGCGCGCGGCCATGTCGAAGGTGAAGCCCACGGCCTCGCCGCGCAGGCGGATGGCTTCGCGGTTGCGCTCGGCCTGCTCGGGCGTGGCGCCGTATTTTTCACTGAGGTGCTCGGTGATGTCCTGGCCGCCGGGCGGCATCTGGGGGTTGAGTTCGAACGGCTGGAAATGCAGCTCGGCCGTCACGTCGGGCGTCAGCCGGCGCAGCGCCTGTTCAAGCGAGTTCAGGCCGATGGCGCACCAGGGGCAGGAGACATCGGAGACGAAATCGATCTTCAGGAGTGTCGTCATGGTACCGCTTTCAGACAGAGAGATGGTTCATGCAGATGAGGGAATGCTAGGGATTTTCAAGAAACCCTGCTGCCCGGGCGGGGGCCGCCCGGGCCTGCCGGGACGGCGGGTTCAGGCCGGGCCTTCGCCCCGCACCCGGCCGCGCAGCCCCTTGAGCGCCGAGCGCTGGCTCTTGCCGTCCAGGCGGCGCAGGCGCGAGCCCAGGGTCGGGCGGGTGGCGCGCCGGCGCCGCGGCGGCAGCGACACGCTGTCCACCAGCTCCTGCAGCCGCGCCAGTGCATCGGCCCGGTTCATCTCCTGTGTGCGGTGCTGCTGGGCCTTGAGCACCAGCACGCCGTCCCGGGTGATGCGGCTGTCGCTGAGCGCCAGCAGGCGGGCCTTGACGTCGTCCGGCAGCGACGAGGCGGCGATGTCGAAACGCAGATGCACCGCGCTCGAGACCTTGTTGACGTTCTGACCGCCCGCCCCCTGGGCGCGGATCGCGCTGATCTCCACGTCGCGCTCATCCACCGGAAACAGGGACGGTGTGGACATGGACACCTGTGCTTGGCGGAGGCCCTGCCCCGCCTCAGGCGGCCGGAGCCAGCTCGGCCAAGCCGGCGATCGCCAGCGCATAGCCCGGCACGCCGAAGCCCGCCATCACCGCCTTGGCCGCCGGCGAGATGTAGCTGTGGTGGCGGAAGGCCTCGCGCGCATGCACGTTGCTGATGTGCAGCTCGATCAGCGTGATGCCCGTGCCCTTGATCGCATCGTGCAGCGCCACGCTGGTGTGGGTGTAGGCCCCGGCATTGAGCACCACGCCGGCCAGCGTGCCGGCGGCGTGCGCCCGGCCCGCCTCGTGGATCCAGTCCACCAGCACGCCCTCGTGGTTGCTCTGGCGGAATTCCAGCGCGAAGCCGTGCCGGGCACAGGCCTGGGCGCAGAGCGCCTCCACGTCGGCCAGGGTCTGCGAGCCGTAGACCTGCGGCTCGCGCGTGCCCAGCAGGTTGAGATTGGGTCCGTTCAGGACATAGGCGGTTTTCATAGGCTGTTCAGGAATTCGATCACGAGGTTGGCAAAGTCGGTGGGCCGCTCCACGGCGCTGAGGCGGCCCGTGTCGATGATACGCAGCTGCGCGCCCGAGATGGTGCGGCACAGCGTGTCGGTCATCTCGATCGAGATATTGCTGTCCTGCGCCCCGGCGATCACCAGGGCCGGACAGGCGATCAGCGGGTTGCTGCGGCGGAAATCGGCCTGCAGGAGGGCCTCGCAGCTCGCCACATAGGCCTGCGCGTCGGTGGCGATGAAGGCGGCGCGCGCGGCCGCCACGCGGGCCGCGGCGGGCCCCGGCTCGGCCAGGAAGCCGGGCGTGAACCAGTTCGCCAGCGCCTCGTCGGCGAGCGCGGCCATGCCCAGCGTCAGCGCGCCACGCGCGCGCGCCAGCAAGGCCGCGCTCGCGGCCTCGCCAAAGCGGCTGGCGGAATTGGCCAGCACCAGGCTCTTGATCAGATGCGGGTAGCGCACGGCGATCTGCTGCCCCACCATGCCCCCCATGCCCAGGCCCACGAAGGTGACCGGTCCGCGCGCGTGCTGCTCGATCAGGGCCGCGGCATCGTCGGCCAGGGCCTCCATCGTGCAGGGCCCGGGCACCACCTCCGAGCGGCCGTGGCCGCGGTGGTCGTAGCGCAGCACCGTGTGGCGCGGCTGCAGCAGCGCGGCCACTTCGTCCCACATGCCGAGGTCGCAGCCCATCGAATGGCTGAGCACCACGGTCGAGCCTTTTCCCTGCTTGACGAAGTTCAACTGCGGCATGGCCCCTCCTGTCTGGCTGTTGATCGGCTTGCTGCATTGTGCCGCCGGACGGGAGCCCCGCCGTGTCAACGTTGGTTTCAGGCCACGCCGCGCCGCTTGGAGCCTGTTCACGGTCTCTCAGCCCCGCAGCCCGAGCGAAACCCGGTCGCTCCTGTTTTGATAGCAATGAATGACCGGAGCACCTGGACCTCGGGCCGATTTTCCTTGAAATCTGCCCGTGCACCGGCCGCTGGCGCCCAGCAGGATTCGCCGCGCTGCCTCACAATCGCCTGCGTCCATGCAGACACGCCACTTCGCCCAGCTGATCGCCCTGTCCGCCCTCTGGGGCGCGTCGTTTCCCTTCATCCGCATCGCCAGCCCGGCCCTCGGGCCCTGGGGCGTGGCCGGCCTGCGCTGCGTGCTGGCGGCCCTGGTGCTCAGCGTGCTGATGCGCGTGCTGCGCAACCACTGGCCGGCGCGCGGCGCCTGGCCGCTGCTGTTGATGCTGAGCCTGCTCACCGTGGTGGCGCCGTTCGTGCTGTTCAGCTGGGCCGGCCTGATCCTGCCGGCCGGCTACTCGGCCGTGCTCAACGCCACCGTGCCGCTGTTCGGCGTGCTGGCGGCCGCGCTGGCAGGCGAAGAGCGGCTCACCGCACGCCGCCTGCTGGGCTGCCTGGTCGGCTTCGCCGGCGTGGCGCTGCTGGTGCAGCTGGGCCCGGTGGCGGTGAGCCGCGAAGTGCTGCTGGCCGCGCTGGCCTGCATCGCCGCCTCGGCCTGCTACGGCTGCGGCGCCATCCTGATGAAGCGCGCCACCATGGCGCACCAGCCCCTGCCCGCCTCGGCCGCCGTGCATGTGGCGGCGGCGCTGGTGCTGCTGCTGCCAGCCGCGGCGTCGGCACCCGCGATGCGCCCCACCTCCGGCGCCTTGCTGGCCGTGGCGACGCTGGGCATCGTGACCTCGGGCTTCATGTACTGGATCAGCATGCGGCTGATGCGCGAGATTCCAGCCAGCGCCGCCACCTCCTCGGCCTTCATGATCCCGCTGTTCGGCGTCACCTGGGGCAGCCTGTTTTTGGATGAGCCCGTCACCTCGGGCATGCTGCCTGGCTGCGTGCTGGTGCTGGCGGCCACCGCGCTGGTGACCGGCTTCAATCCGTTCCGCAGCGTGCCGCCCGAGCCCTGACGGGCGCCGTTCACAGCCGCTCAGACGGCGGCCGGTTGCTCGAGCCGGCGCATGCGCCAGGCGCAGGCCGTGGCCAGCAGGGCCAGTGCCGCCGCCACCAGGAACACCACCTGGAAGCCATGGCGCGCGGCCAGCGCGCCGCCGGCCAGTACCCCCAGCACGCCGCCGCAGCCGTAGCCGATCACCGTGAACAGCGCCTGCCCGCGGCCGCGCAACCGCCCCGGGAAGTAGTGCGAGACCACGGCGATGCAGGTCGTGTGGTGCGCCGCGAAGGTGATGGCGTGCAGCACCTGGCCCAGGAGGATCGCCCAGGCCCACTGCCCCAGCCCGCCCGTGGCGGCCATGCGCAGCGCGGTGGCCGCGCCGCAGGCCAGCAGCCAGCCCGTCAGCGGCAGGCGGTGCAGGAAGCGGCCCTGCACGAAGAACCAGCCGATCTCCATGACCACCGAGACCGCCCACAGCGCGCCGATCGCGGCCTTGCTGTAGCCCAGCGAGTCGAGGTAGAGCGACAGGAAGGCGTAGACCGCGAAATGCGCCATCACGTGGAAGAGCAGCGAGACGAAGAACCAGCGCACCACCGGCTGGCGCAGCACCGCGCCGATCGGCGCGCCGCGCTCATGCGCAGCGGCCGGGCTCTCTTTCGCATCGGGCAGGCGCCAGGTGCACCACAGCACCAGCGCCAGCGTCACGCCGGCCCAGGCCGGGAAATGCCCCATGCCGAAATGCTCGAACCAGCCGCCGGCCAGCAGCACCGTGAACAGGAAGCCGGTCGAGCCCCAGAGCCGGATGCGGCCGTAGCGGCCCCAGTCGCCCGCCACCACGTGGGCCATGGCGGCCTCGGTCAGCGACATCATCGAGCTGGTGTGGGTGAACATCACCAGCAGCACCAGCCCCACCCACCAGTGGCCGCCATGCCACCACAGGCCGAGCGAGGCCGCCAGCGCCACGGCCGCGCTGATGCGCAGCAGCTTCACGCGCTCGCCCGTGTGGTCGCTCAAGGCGCCCCAGGCATAGGGCGCGAACACGCGCGTGACCGACTGCACCGAGGCCAGCAGGCTGATGGTGAAGATCGGGAACCCCAGGTCCTTGAGCCACAGCGGCAGGTAGGGATTGAAGAAGCCGATGTGCGCGAAATAGCTCGCCGACAGCGCGGCGAACGGAACGATCTGGCGGCCGCTGGCCGCCGCAGCCCCCTGGGCCATGCCTCAGGCCGAGGCTTTGATCGGCGCCACCGGCAGGCGCACGTCGCCGCACTGGGCGCGCTGGCGCAGCGCATGCTCCATCACCACCAGCGCCAGCAGCGCCTCGGCGATCGGCGTGGCGCGGATGCCGACGCAGGGGTCGTGCCGGCCCTTGGTGATGACCTCGGTGGAGCGGCCTTCGATGTCGATGGTCTCGCGCGGGCTGATGATGGAGCTGGTGGGCTTGATCGCGATCGTCACCTCCAGGTCCTGGCCGGTGCTGATGCCGCCGAGCACGCCGCCCGCGTTGTTGGAGCGAAAGCCCTCGGGCGAGAGCGAGTCGCCGTGCGTGGTGCCGCGCTGCGTGACGCTGGCGAAGCCGGCGCCGATCTCCACCGCCTTGACGGCGTTCAGCCCCATCATGGCCTTGGCGATGTCGGCGTCGAGCCGGTCGTACAGCGGCTCGCCCAGGCCCACGGGCATGCCGCTGGCGGTGACGCGGATCTTCGCGCCGCAGGAGTCGCCGGCCTTGCGCAGCGCGTCCATGTAGTCCTCCAGCGCCGAAACGTCGGCCACCGGGGCGAAGAACGGGTTGTGCGGCACATGCTCCCACGACTCGAACGGAATCTCGATCTCGCCGATCTGCGCCATGCAGCCGCGAAACTGCATGCCGTACTGCTGGGCCAGCCATTTCCGGGCGACCGCGCCCGCGGCCACCGTGGGCGCGGTCAGCCGGGCCGAGGAGCGGCCGCCGCCGCGCGGGTCGCGGATGCCGTATTTGTGGAAGTAGGTGTAGTCGGCATGGCCGGGCCGGAAGGTCTGGGCGATGGCGCTGTAGTCCTTGCTGCGCTGGTCGGTGTTGCGGATCAGCAGGCAGATCGGCGTGCCGGTGGTCTTGCCCTCGTAGACGCCGGAGAGGATTTCCACCGCGTCGGGCTCGTTGCGCTGGGTCACGTGGCGGCTGGTGCCGGGACGGCGGCGGTCCAGCTCGGCCTGGATATCGGCCTCGGCCAGCTCCATGCCCGGGGGGCAGCCGTCGATCACGCAACCGATGGCCGGGCCGTGCGATTCACCGAAGTTGGTGACCGCGAAAAGTGTTCCTAGGGTGTTGCCGCTCATGCCCTCGATTATCCCAGAGGGGCCGCGCGGCGGCGCGGCGGCCCCTAGAATCCCGGCATGGCACATCGCGGCAGACTCGTTCCCCTCATCGTGGCCTGCCCGCTCTTCCTGCAGAACCTGGACACCTCGGTCATGGCGACGGCGCTGCCCAGCATCGCGCGCTCGCTCAACGTGCAGGCCCTGCACCTGAACCTCGCCATCACTTCCTACCTGCTGAGCCTGGCGATCTTCCTGCCGGTCAGCGGCTGGTGCGCCGAGCGCTTCGGGCCCAAGCGCGTGTTCTGCTGCGCCATCGCCTTCTTCTCGCTCGGCTCGGCGCTGTGCGGCGCGGCCACCTCGCTGCCGGCGCTGGTGCTGTTCCGCATCCTCCAGGGCCTGGGCGGCGCGATGATGGTGCCGGTGGGGCGCCTGATCCTGCTGCGCAGCGTGCCGCCCGCGCAGATGGTGGCGGCGATGGTCTGGTTCACCGTGCCGCCGGCCATCGGGCGCATGGTGGGCCCGCTGTTCGGCGGCGCCATCGTGACCTGGACCTCCTGGCGCTGGATCTTCCTGGTCAACGTGCCGTTCGGCCTGCTGGGCATCGCGCTGGCGCTGTGGTTCATCGACGACCGCCGCGAGGACACCGCACCCGAGCCCTTCGACACCGGCGGCTTCGTGCTGCTGGCGCTGGGGCTGATCGGCCTGCTCGGCGCGCTGGAAACCGCTGGCAAGGCCCTGGTGCCGGGCTGGGTGAGCTGGTCGGTGGCCGGAGCGGGCGCGCTCGCCATGGGCCTGTACCTGCTGCGCAGCCGGCGCATGGCCAGCCCGATCATCGACCTGCGCATCCTGCGCCACCCGACCTACTTCGCCTCGATCATCGGCGGCACGCCGCTGCGCATCGCCATCGGGGCCTCGCCCTTTTTGCTGCCGCTGATGCTGCAGCTGGGCTTCGGCCTGTCGCCGCTGGACTCCGGCCTGCTGACGGTGGCCACCGCGCTCGGCTCGCTGGCCACCCGCACGGTGATGACCCAGGCGATCCGCCGCATCGGCTTTCGCACGCTGCTGCTGGCCACCACCACGCTGACCAGCCTGTTCTACGCGAGCTACAGCCTGTTCCGCCCCGACACGCCGCATGTGCTGATGTTCTGCACGCTGCTGCTGGGCGGCCTGGTCAATTCGATGGGCATGGTGGCGCTGCAGACGCTGGGCTTCTCGGATATCCCCAAGCCGCGCATGAGCCACGCCACCACGCTCTCCAGCATGGCGCAGCAGCTCTCCCTGAGTTTCGGCGTGGTGCTGGGCGCCTCGCTGGTGAGCGCGGCGGCCTGTTGGCATGGCGGCGATGCGGCGCACCTGACGGCGCGCGACTTCTCGCCCGCGTTCGCGGTGATCGGCGCGATGACGCTGCTGTCGCTGTTCTTCTTCGTGCGGCTCGACAAGGACGAAGGCGCCGGACTGCGCTGAGCACCTGCCGGCCGGGCCGCGGCGGGAACGCTTTATGCATGCTGCAACGCAGCATTCTGACCACTTCCCAGGAGCGCCCCATGCTGGACCGCACGACCACCCAGTTCTCCCACGTCAAGCCCGGCGACACCGCCTACGTTGCCGGCGGCCTGCGCGACTTCTTCCTCTACCGCGACCTCGGGGTCGCCGAGGCCACGCACGGAAAAGTGATCGCCCACCTGGTCAAGGCCAACATGGCACCGGAACAGGGCACGGGATGGCACCGGCATGAGGCGGATTTCCAGATCGTGATCATGCTCAAGGGCTGGGCGCGCTTCATGTACGAAGACCGGGAAACCCGGGTCGAAGCCGGCGACTGCGTGCACCAGCGCCCCGGCATCCGCCACTACCTGTTCGACTACTCGCCCGACATGGAGTACCTGGAAATCGTTTCGCCGGCGGATTTCAAGAGCATCGACGTCGATCCGGTCTGCGAAATTCCGCCGCCCACGCCCTGGAAGTGATTTTTCAAGGCAAATCGACCCGATGTCCTTGTCGGGCGGTTATTTCATGCTCTCATTTTAATAGCAACCACCGCAGAGCTTCAAAACTCGGCTTCGAGCTCGTCGATGGCCTCGGGCTCCTGGCGGGCGGCGGCCACCCACTCCTGCATCGCGGGCAGTTCCATGATGCGCTTGCAGTAGGCCGCGCAGACCTTGTCGATGGCCACGTCGTAGGTCAGAAAACGCGTCACCACCGGCGCGTACATGGCGTCGGCCATGCCCGGCTGCCGGCCGAACAGGTAAGGGCCGCCATAGGCCACCAGGCACTCCTTCCAGATCGCGATCACGCGGTCGATGTCGCCCTGCGCACGCGACCAGACCTTGAAGCCGGGGAAGCGCGCCTTGAGGTTCATCGGCAGCGAGCCGCGCAGCGCGCTGAAGCCCGAATGCATTTCGCCGCAGATCGCGCGGCAATGGGCGCGGGCCTTGGCGTCGGCCGGCAGCAGGCCGGCCCGCGGTTTGATTTCGTGCAGGTACTCGCCGATGGCCAGCGTGTCCCAGACCTTGATGCCGTTGTGCAGCAGCGAGGGCACCAGCATGGACGACGACAGCAGCAGGATCTCGGCCTTCATCGCCGGGTCGTCCGGCGGGATGACCTTCTCGGAGAAATCCAGCCCCGACAGCCGGGCCATCAGCCAGCCGCGCAAGGCCCAGGCCCCGTAGTTCTTGCTGCTGATGGTGAGAACGGCCTTGGCCATGGCTTGCTCCTGGAAGTGTGCAGGGCCTCAGCAAGGGATGTGCCACCGCCGCCCGGCGTCCCTCCTGAGCCGGCTGGCCCGCAACTTGCCTGCACCCCTGGGGCCACGACCCTCCGTCAGGAATTCCATGCTGTATCAGGCCTATCAAACCCAGTCCGACCTGATGTCGCCATGGCGGCTGCTGGCCCAGCATGGCAGCGCCGCGCTCTGGCTGCGCGAGACCGAAGGCTCGATGCTGCGCAGGCTGTCGGCGGCGTTCGAGGTGTTCTCGCGCCTGCGGCTCACGCACTCGCGTCCGGCCTACGGCATCGGCTCCGTAACGGCGAACGGGCACGAGGTTGCCGTGGCCGAGGAGCCGGTGCTGACGCTGCCGTTCGGCACCCTGCTGCACTTCAACAAGGCCCTGGACGGCGACAGGCCGCAGCACCCGCCGGTGCTGCTGGTCGCGCCGCTGTCCGGCCATTTCGCCACCCTGCTGCGCGAGACCGCGCGCACCCTGCTGCAGGACCACGACGTCTACATCACCGACTGGCACAACGCGCGCGACGTGTCGCTGCGCCACGGCGCCTTCGGGCTGGACGACTACATCGACCACCTGATGCGCTTCACCGAGGCCATCGGCCCCGGCGCCCATGTGGTGGCGGTGTGCCAGCCCTGCGTGGCGGCGCTGGCCGCCACCGCCCTCATGGCCGAGGACGACCACCCGGCCCAGCCGCGCAGCCTCACGCTGATGGCCGGCCCGGTGGACTGCCGCGTCAACCCCACCGAGGTCAACAGGCTGGCCACCAGCAAGCCGATCGAGTGGTTCGAGCAGAACCTGATCAGCCACGTGCCGTGGCCGCATGCCGGCCACATGCGCCGCGTCTACCCGGGCTTCGTGCAGCTCGGCGCCTTCCTGAGCATGAACCTGGAGCGGCACAAGAAATCCTTCGAAGCCCTGTACCAGTTCCTCGTTGAAGGCGAGGTGGAGAAGGCCGACGTCATCCGCGCGTTCTACGACGAGTACCTGGCCGTCAACGACCTGCCGGCCGAGTTCTACCTGGAGACGGTGGCAAAGGTGTTCCAGACCTACGACCTGCCGCTGGGCAGGCTCACCTACCGCGGCCGCCTCGTCAACCCCGCAGCGATCCGCCGCACCGCCCTGCTCACCGTCGAGGGCGAGCGCGACGACATCTGCGCCGTCGGCCAGACCGTGGCCGCGCAGGACCTGTGCAGCAGCATCCGCCCCTACCGGAAGACCCACCACATCCAGGTGGGCGTGGGCCACTACGGCGTATTCAGCGGCCGCAAGTGGAACCAGCAGATCTACCCGCGCGTGCGCGAGGTCATCCACTCCAGCCTGGGTTGAGGCGGCGCCAGGGCCACGCTCATGGGCTCGCCAGGTCTGCCAGGGTGAAGGCCTTGGTTTGCGCCTTGCCTTGCAGCTTTTGCCCGAACAGCTTGTTGCCGTGGATTTCCGTGATGTCCTCGCTGACCGGCAGCGCGCAACCCACCTCGGGCGAATACAGCCTGATTTCCTCGGCCTTCAGGTAGCCGCCCGCCGTCTCGAAGTCGCGCACGATCCTGAGCTGGGTGCCGGGGTAGGGAAAGTTGTATTCAGGCCAGCTCGCCCGCGTCTCGCCCACGGACACCCGGGTTTCGCCGGGCAGGCCGCGGCTCTGGATCGTCGCCACCATGCTTTGCCCCGGCGACAGCGTGGCGATGCTGCCGTTGAAGACCTGCTCGGTTTCCACGACCCGCGCATGCAGGAAATGCAGCGCCTTGGTGCCCCCTGCCGCGAGCGTGCCCGCCGCATGGTAGAACACCGTGAGCCCGTTGCCGTACTCGACGACGCAGAGGCCGTTCTCATGGCGCACCGTCATGTTGAGATCCTTGCCGCCGACCGCCATCACGACCTTGGCCGTCCGGGTGGGATGGGCCTGGGGAAACAACGCGCGCGAGCGGGCGATTTCCCCGCGCACCTTGTCCGAAATGAACATGTCGGGGTCCACGCTGGCCACCTTGGCGGCGGATGCGCGTGCGGCGCGGTCGGCCTCGTCCAGCTCTTTCTTCTTGCGCGCGTCGGTTTCCTCGATCGCGATGATGCGGGTGCGCGCGGTCTGCACGAACTGGCCTTGCGGGTACTGCGCCAGGTAGGCCTGCAGTTCGGCGCGAGTGCCGCCCGCCTCCGCCGCGCGCCAGAAAGCCGCTTCGGCGTCGCGCGCCGCGGCTTCGCTGGAGGAATCGCCCTTCAGGCTCGCCAAGCGCACACGGCTTTGCGCCATGTAGCGCCCACGCGGGTACTTGGCGAGGTAGTCCTCGAACACGGCGGGGCTGCGGCTGGCCTTGATGCTGTCCCACAGCTGGTCTTCGATCTCGCCGGCCGATGGGGCGGCCAAGGCCATCAGCGTGCCGGCCGCGCAGTTGCCAAAGCAGAAGTCTCCTTCGATGCTGCCTTCCATCCACGGCTCCTGGCGCCCCGCCGATTCGTTCTTCACCCCGGTCACCACCCGCTTGAGCACCTGCTCCACCGGCTGGTTCGACTGTTCCATCTGCTTGAGCAGGTGCCCCGTGTACAGCCCGTTCTTGCCGCTGCCGTCGGCCGCCACGCTGCCGGGCCGCGTGGCGTAGGAGATCAGGGTGCCACTGGGCGCGCTGACTCGGGCCAGGCCTTCGCCTGTCGATCTGAAGCCCCGCGCATACGGGTTGTTGCGGCAGGCGTCCAGGAACACGAGGTTCAGCCTCGTCTTGGCGTCTTCCAGCACGTCCATCACCTGTTTCATGGACAGGCTCTGACTGGGCACGTCTTCTTCGGAGTCGATTTCCGCGTCCACCGTGGGCAGGTAGTTCTCGCCTCGAATCTGCACGCCATGGCCCGCATAGAACACCAGCGCCACCGCGCCCGGTGTGAGTTTGCTGCGGAACTCGCGCAGCGTGGCGCCCATCTGCCGCGTGCGCAGGTTGCTGCGCTCGATCACCTCGAAGCCCAGCGCTCTGAGCCTCGCCGCCATGTCTTTCGCATCGTTCGTCGGGTTCTTCAGCGGCGAGTTCTTGTACGTGCTGTTGCCGATCACCAGCGCCACGCGCTTCTCGGCGTCGGCGGCATGGGCGGCTGCGCCGAGCAGGCAGGCCATCAGAAAGGCCAGGGCCCGGCGGATCAAAGGGTGTTGGGTTTGCATGCGCTGTTCTGTGGGGTGGGTGGGTGTGTCTACTTCGACGCCGCAAGCACGTGCCGGTCGATGATGTAGTTGGTTCGCACGATCTCCTTGCCATAAGGCATGTCCCAGAAGTACTGGCCGCCGGGAGGCGACATGAGCAGCGGCTTCTCGGGCACGGTGCGCACCGCCACCTGCGACAGGAAAACACCCAGGTCTTCCAGGAAATAGTCTTCGGTGACGGTGTACTTGCCTTCGTTGCGCGGCACGTCGCCCTCGGCCGGCTTCACCTGCCAGGCGTCGCCCGTCAGTTCCGGCGACAGGCTGGACGCCGCCACCTTGCCCACGACCTGTTTGGACAGCTTCAGGACGGCCCCGTTGTTGTACTTGCCTTCCACGCGGATGCGCGCGCCTTCCCTCATCGGGAACAGGCTGCCCTCGATGCGGTCGATGCTCGCGATGTAGCTCGCCACGGTGCTGCCCTGCAGGCGGCCGATCTGCAGCAGCCCGCCAAAGGCCCAATAGGCATATTCCTGGACCGACTGCACGCTGCCCGTCGAGCCCATGAGGCCATTGAACTTTTGCTGGCTGCTGGTGTTGGAGCGCACCTCCAGCCAGCCTGGCGCCGGCTGGCGCAGGCGCCGCACTTCCTTGGCCCAGCTCTCGACCTTGCCTTCCTGCGAGTTGGTGCGCAAGTCCACCTGCACTTCCATCGCCCGGGGCTCGGGGGTTCTCTGGAACGCCTCCGAAGCCTCGAGCCTGTTCCAGGTGTCCTCGCTCAGTTGGAAGGGCAGATGGGGCCGCGCCTGGGCCGCAGGCAGGTCGCGCAGCTTTTGCCGGGCTGCATCGGCGTGGCTCCCGCCCGGATAGGCATTCACGTAGGCCATCAGCGCCGGCCTCGAATTGGCCTGGCTCGCCCTGGCCCAGGCCTCGTCGTCGGCCGCCGCGTTGCGCGTCAGCGCGATGCGGCTCGCCGCCAGCGCCGCAAACCGGCCCGACGGATAGCTCGACAGGTACGCCTCGTAGTCCGCCACGCTGCGCGACTTGTCCGCCCGGCTCCATGCCGCCATCTGCTGGCTGTCGTCGGCCACCGGCGCCTTCGCCAGGCTTGCCGCCTGCGCGGCGTACTTGCCCCTGGGGTACTGGCGCAGGTATTCGTCAAACGCCGCCTTGCTGCCGCTGCCGCGGATCGACTCCCACAGGTCGTCCTCGATCTCCCCCGCCGTGCGGATGCGCGCCGGGCTGGCCGCTGTGCCGCCCGCGGCGCAGTTGCCAAAGCAGAAGTCGCCCTCGATGCTGCCCTCCATCCACGGTTCCTGGCGGCCCTGTGATGCTGCCTTCACCCCTGACACCACTCGCTTGAGCACCTGTTCCACCGGCTGATTCGACTGCTCCATCTGCTTGAGCAAGTACCCCGTGTACAGGCCATTGCGGCCCTCCCCGTCGGCCGCCACGCTGCCGGGGCGGGTGGCATAAGAGATCAGCGTGCCGCTGGGCGCGCTGACTCGCGCCAGTCCCTCTCCCGCCGCCGAACGGAAGCTCCGTGCATAGGGGTTGTTGCGGCACGCGTCCAGGAACACGAGGTTGAGCCGGGTCTTGGCATCGTCCAGCACGTCCATGACCTGCTTCACCGAGAGGCTCTGGCTCGGAATGTCTTCCTCGGAGTCGATCTCCGCATCGACCGTGGGCAGGTAGTTCTCGCCCCGAATCTGCACGCCATGGCCCGCATAGAACACCAGCGCCACCGCACCCGGTGTGAGTTTGCTGCGGAACTCGCGCAGCGCAGCGCCCATCTGCCGCGTGCGCAGGTTGCTGCGCTCGATCACTTCGAAGCCCAGGCTGCGCAGCTTCGCCGCCATGTCCTTCGCATCGTTCGTCGGGTTCTTCAGCGGCGAGTTCTTGTACGTGCTGTTGCCGATCACCAGCGCCACGCGCTTCTCGGAAGGCTCAGGACTCTTCGCCAACCCCTGGCCCATTGCATGCGGCGCCACAAAGACCAGGAGCAGCCCCAACCCCAGCCCGCGCCACATGACAGCCAAAAAAGTGCGCATCGGCGCAAGCTCGAACAAGGACGCGGTGACAGATCTCATGAAACTCAAGGATGGAGGTCGCCCGGACGATGGGCCCGCAGGCCTGCCACCCGGTGGGGAAATTGCGCCACCCCGCCCGCGGTGCGCCATGGGGTTCCGCCCGGGCGGATGGCCCTGCCGATCATCGGCGCCTTCGGCCAGCCGCCTATCCCATATTCATGGGTGTCGGATGAATACAACAAGCGAACAGGAAGCGATCGAGGGCCCTGCCGTCACCGCGCCATGGCGGCCACGTACGGCCCGATCTCGGTGCGGATGCTCATGCCGCGCTCGTATTTCTGCACCACCTTGCCGCTGGCGTCGAGCACGATCGCCGTGGGAAAGCTGTAGATGCGGCCGAACGCCCCGACGTCGCGCAGCCCCTTGGGCCGGCTGCCCGGCGGATAGGCGCTGTACCGGGGCATGGCGATCCGGTAGTCGCTGGCGCGGCTCTCCGCCAGCTTGGCCGGCCTGTCGCGGTTGTCATCGGAGCTGAAGAACACCACGTTGACCTTGCCCGGCAGTTCCTTGGCCAGTTTCAGCACATAGGGGCGCGTCTCCTGGCACGGAATGCACCAGTCGCCGCCGAAATACAGCACCGTGGGCCGCCCGCGCAGCGCGGCGAGCGAGATGTCCGTGCCGTCCACGTACTCGTAGACATCGGGCGCCAGCGGTATTTCTCCTTTTTCCGGCGACCAGGCCAGGCAGGAAGCAGCGCCCAGCAGGCCCAGCAGCAGCGCGAGCGCCTGCGGACCCGTGGACCGCAGCGCCTGGCGGGCCCTCATGCCTGGCTTGGCTCGTCTTCCGCCGGCCAGTCGCGGATGTAGGCCTTGAGCATCTTGTTCTCGAAGTTCTGGCTGTCCACCACGGCCTTGGCCACGTCGTAGAAGCTGATCACCCCCATGAGCATGCGGCGGTCCATCACGGGCATGTAGCGCGCATGGCGGTCCAGCATCATGCGGCGCACCTCGTCGAGGTCGGTTTCCGAAGTGCAGGTGAGCGGGTGGTCGTCCATGGCGCTGCGCACCAGGGTCGCTCCGACCTGGCCGCTGTTCTTGACGATGCTCAGGATGACTTCGCGGAAGGTCAGCATGCCCACCAGGTCGCCATGCTCCATGACGACCAGCGAACCGATGTCCTTTTCGGCCATCACATCCACCGCACGGGCCAGGGGCTCGTCGGGCGTGACGGTGTAGAGCGTGTTGCCCTTGACGCGCAGGATGTCGCTGACTTTCATGGTGTTCTCCTCTGTGTCGGCCTCGTCCACCCGGGCGGGCCGCCCTTGAAATATAGCCCACAATACCCCGAACTTCCATTGGAGACCGCATGCCCGGCTATTCCGACCCCGGCTTCGACACCCTGGCGCTGCATGCCGGCGCCGCGCCCGACCCCGCCACCGGCGCGCGGGCGGTGCCGATCCACCTGACCACCTCGTTCGTGTTCGAGTCCAGCGACCACGCGGCCGCGCTGTTCAACCTGGAGCGCGCGGGCCATGTCTATTCGCGCATCAGCAACCCCACCAATGCGGTGCTGGAGCAGCGCGTGGCGGCGCTCGAAGGCGGCATCGGCGCGATCGCCACCGCCAGCGGCCAGGCCGCGCTGCACCTGAGCGTGGCCACGCTGATGGGCGCGGGCTCGCACATCGTGGCCAGCACCGCGCTCTACGGCGGCTCGCAGAACCTGCTGCACTACACGATGCGCCGCTTCGGCATCGAGACCACCTTCGTCAAGCCCGGCGACATCGACGGCTGGCGCGCGGCCGTTCGCCCGCACACCAAGCTGTTTTTCGGCGAGACCGTGGGCAACCCCGGGCTGGATGTGCTCGACATCCCCACCGTGGGCGCCATCGCGCACGAAGCCGGTGTGCCGTTACTGGTGGATTCGACCCTGACCTCTCCTTACCTCGTGAAACCGCTGGAGCTGGGCGCCGACCTGGTCTACCACTCGGCCACCAAGTTCCTCTCCGGCCACGGCACGGTGATCGGCGGCATCGTGGTCGACGGCGGCAGCTTCGACTGGGATGGCCCGAAGACCGCGGGCCGATTCTCTGAACTGACCGCGCCCTATGACGGCTTCCACAACATGGTCTTCACCGAGGAAAGCACCGTGGGCGCCTTCCTGCTGCGCGCGCGGCGCGAGGGCCTGCGCGACTTCGGCGCCTGCATGAGCCCGCACACGGCCTGGCTGATCCTGCAGGGCATCGAGACGCTGCCGCTGCGCATGGAGCGGCACATGAGCAACACGCAGAAGGTGGTGGAGTTCCTCGCCAGCCACCCGTTCGTGGCGCGCGTGGGCCACCCGCTGCTCGAATCGCACCCCAGCCACGCGCTGGCGCAGAAGCTGCTGCGCTTCGGCGCGCGCGGCGCGGGCTCGGTGTTCAGCTTCGACATCCAGGGCAACCGCGAGCAGGGCAAGAAGTTCATCGAAACGCTCAAGCTGTTCAGCCATCTGGCCAACGTGGGCGACTGCCGCTCGCTGGTGATCCACCCGGCCAGCACCACGCATTTCCGCATGACGGACGAAGCCCTGGCCGCGGGCGGCATCTCGCAGGGCACGATCCGCCTGTCGATCGGGCTCGAAGACCCGGACGACCTGATCGACGACCTCAAGCGCGCGCTGAAGGCCGCAGAGAAGGCAGGTGCGTGATGGAGCTGCAAGTCAACGGCCACGCCAGCTACTGCTACACCGGCGGCAAGCCCTTCGATCCCGCCAAACCCACCGTGGTCTTCATCCACGGCGTGCTGAACGACCACAGCGTCTGGATCCTGCAGAGCCGCTACTTCGCACACCACGGCTGGAACGTATTGGCGGTGGACCTGCCGGGCCACTGCCGCAGCGCCGGCGAGCCGCCGCGCTCGGTCGAAGAGGCCGCGCGCTTCATCGTCGCGCTGCTGGACGCCGCCGGCGTGCCGCGCGCCGCGCTGGTCGGCCACAGCTTCGGCTCGCTGATCGCGCTCGAGGTGGCCGGCAGCGCGCCCGAGCGCGTGAGCCAGCTCGTGATGGTGGGCACGGCCTTCCCGATGAAGGTGTCGCCCGCGCTGCTGGACGCCTCGCTGAACCAGCCGATGAAGGCCATCGACATGGTCAACACCTTCTCGCACTCGATGCTGGCGCCACCGCCCTCCTCGCTCGGCCCCGGCACCTGGCTGCTTGGCGGCTCCCGGGCGCTGATGAAGCGGGTGCTGGCCAGCAACCCGCGGCACAACGTCTTCCACCTCGGCTTCAAGGCCTGCGACGACTACCAGGGCGGCGAAGTCCAGGCGGCGCGGTCACAGTGCGCTATCCTTTTCATAGCAGGCCGAAACGACCAGATGACCCCGCCCCGCGCCATGCAGGCGCTCGCGGCCAAGGCCAGGCACGGCCGCATCGTCACGCTGGAAGCCGGCCATGCGCTGATGACCGAAGCGCCCGACGCGGTGCTGTTCGCGCTCAAGGACTTCCTCCAGCCCTGAGCGGCGCGCCATGGACTTGCGGCTGGCCCTCTATGAACTGGCGCACCGGCACCGGCTGACGCCGCAGGCACAGCGGCAACTGTTCGATGCCGCGCAACTCGAGCAGGAGCCCGCCTCGCTCGCCCCGTGGTTCTGGCGCAGCGTGGCCGTGCTGGCGGCAGCGCTCGGCGGCCTGGGCGTCATCCTCTGGATCGCCGCCAACTGGGACACGCTGGGCCGCTTCGGCCGCTTTGCCCTGCTGCAGGGGTTTGTGCTCGCCACGGGCCTGGGCGCGGCCTGGCGGCCGGCGGCGCGCGCGCCGCTGGGCCTGCTCGCGCTGCTGGGCACCGGCGGCCTGTTCGCTTACTTCGGCCAGACCTACCAGACCGGCGCCGACCCCTGGCAACTGTTCGCCCTGTGGGCCGCGCTGGCGCTGCCGCTGTGCCTCGCGGCGCGCAGCGATGTGCTGTGGGCGCCCTGGGCGCTGGTGGCCATGACCGCCATCTCGCTCTGGACTCACGCCCACACCGGCCACCGCTGGCGCGTCGAGCCCGGCGACCTGGGCACGCACGGGCTGGCCTGGGCCGCCGCCGCGCTGCTGGTGCTGGCACTCGGCGGCGCCGCGCGGCGCATCACCGGTGCCGGCCCCTGGGCCGGGCGCACGGCCGCCACCCTGGCGGTGGCGATGGTCACGTTCACCGCCATCGGCGGGCTGTTTTACGAGACCGTGGCGCCGCACTACCTGCTGGGCCTGCTGCTGCTCGCGGCCGCCTGCGCGCTGTTCGCGCGGCGCCGCGGCTTCGAGATCTACGGGCTGAGTGCGGCGGCCCTGGGCCTGAATGCGCTGGTGGTGGCGGGCCTGGTGCGGCTGCTGTTCAGCGACCACCATGGCGAGCCCATCGGCGCCCTGCTGCTCATCGGCCTGGCCTCGGCCGGCCTGCTCGCCGCCAGCGTCAACGGCATTCTGCGGCTCGCACGCCGGCCCGCAAACCTGCCACCGGAGCCGGCCGGCGCGGCGCGCGAAGCGCCGGCGCCGCAAGTGGCGGCTCCCCGGGCCGGCGACCGCCTCGGCGCTGCTTTGCAAGCTGCCATCGAGAGCGGCGTTCTTCCCGCCGAAGCCCGCCGCCCCGACTCGGAGACACGCCCCTGGCCGGTGGTGGTGCTCACGGCCCTGGGCGCGTGGCTGGCCGCGGTGCCATTGTTGGGCGTGGTGGGCCTGCTGCTGGGCGATCTGCTGAGCCGTGGCGCCGGCCCCTACCTGGTCGGCCTGCTGGTGCTGGCCGGCGCGGCCGTGGTGCTGCGCACCCGCGACGTGCCGGTGTTCTTCGAACAACTGGCGGTGCCGGCGCTGCTGGTGGGCGGCGGCAGCCTGGGCTTTGGCGCCTTCCGCGACCTGCCGGTCCAGGCCGCGGCCGCGCTGCTGGCCGCCATGGCCCTCGTGCTGGCCTGGGCCCTCAGGCGCCCCTGGTTGCGCGGGTTGCTGGGCGCCACCGCCGCCGTGCTGGTGATGCGGGCACTCTCGCCCGACCCGTGGCTCGGTTTCGGCCGCCGCGACACCACGACGCCGTGGCTGGTGCTGCACGCGGTGCTGGCCTTGTGGCTGCTGGCGCTTGCTGCGCAGCGCCAGGGGCTGAACGGCGGGGCGCGGGCGCCG
This sequence comes from Variovorax terrae, assembly GCF_022809125.1. Lineage (NCBI taxonomy): Bacteria > Pseudomonadati > Pseudomonadota > Betaproteobacteria > Burkholderiales > Comamonadaceae > Variovorax > Variovorax terrae. The sequence goes on from NZ_JALGBI010000001.1 coordinate 2,592,411, forward strand.
TGGGCGGCAGCGCTGGAGTCCATCGCCACCGGCTGGCTGCTGGCCACGCTGGCCGGACTGGCCTGGTTCTCGGGCATGAGCTTTCTGGTCGGCGGCACGCTCGGCAACGGACTGGCCGCCGACATCACCCGCGAGCTGGGCACGCGAACGCGCGCCACAGGGCCTTCCGCCCTGCTGCTGCCGGCCGCTTCAGTCGGCCTCGCACTGCTGGCCACCGCCTTGGCAGGCCGCGCCTGGCCAAGCCTGCGCCGCCCGCTGTGCGCCGCCGTCGGCGGGGTGCTGGTGGCGCTGGCCGCCTGCCTGCCGGCGCTCGGGGGCGTGCTGCTGGCGGCTGCGCTCACCGCCACCACGCAGCGCTGGCGCCTGGCGGCCGCGGCCGCGCTGGCAGCGGCCTGGATCGTCGGCAGCTTCTACTACCAGCTGCAGTGGCCCCTGGCCACCAAGGCCATGATGCTGGCCGCGGCCGGCGCCCTGTTGGGCGCCATCGCCTGGCTGGCCTGGCGCCGCGATGCACACGCGCGCGCGCCGGAGCGGCCGGCCCCCGCAGGCCCGCAACGCGCGCCCATGCTGGTGGCGCTGGGCCTGGTGGCCACGCTGGCCGTGGCCAACTTCGCGATCTGGCAGAAGGAACGCCTGATTGCCCACGGCCAGCCCGTGTACGTCGAACTGGCCCCGGTGGACCCGCGCTCGCTGATGCAGGGCGACTACATGCGGCTGAACTTCCGCATTCCCGACGGCGTGCGGCATGAACTCGACTCGCTCGACTCGCTCGTCGCGCTCGGGCGCCCACAGGCCATGGCGCGGCGCGACGCACGCGGCGTGGCCACGCTGCTGCGCCTGCAGGCGCCGGGCGCGCCGCTGGCGGCGGACGAGTTCCTGATCGAGCTCAGCCCCAAGGACGGGCGCTGGATCCTGGTCAGCGATGCCTGGTACTTCAGGGAAGGAGACGCCGCGCGCTGGGCGGCGGCCCGCTATGGCGAATTCCGCGTGCTGCCCGATGGCACGGCCCTGCTGGTGGGCATGGCCGACGAGCGGCTGCAGCCGATACGGCCTTGAAAGATCGCCTCATTCCGGGAATGCCGGAAAAAAGAAACTAGGCGTCCGTGATCAGCCCGCGCTCGAGCGCGAGACCCGAGGCGCTCTTGTTGCCCCGAGGAGCAGCCCGGTAGAGCGCGGACAGCTCATTCCAGTCGAGACCGTCCAGCGAGCATTTCCAGTGCAGCGCCATGGCGGATTCCTCGTGAACTCAGGCCGGGGCCCCGTCGCCCTTCCTTCGCGCCACCCACCACCGGAAACCGAGGCAAATGGCCAGCAGCGGAACGCACTGGTATGGCAGCAGCCCGATGGACAGGGCGGCGGCGGTCCACATCTGCTGCTTCAAGTGGATTTGCGCATCGTGGTAGGCGAAAAAGTACGCCAGGCCCAGCAGCAGGGCCCCGAAAAGAAACACCACGAGCCCGCGGTCCACTCCTTTTTTCCGGGCCAGGGAGGCCGACATCCAGCCGAGCAGCAGGAACGGCAGCAGCAGCATGGCGGTGCCCAGGGGCTCGGCGACCGCCTGGCGGGCGTGCGCCTGCATCGCCTGGGCGAGGCTGTCATCGCCCACCGAGGTTCGCGCCAGGACATCCGCACCGAACGTCGTGGCCAGGAAGAAGAGCACCGCAAGGCAGAAGAAGACCGCGTAGGGCCGGTCGCGCAGCATCATGGCATTCCTTCCTGAAGTTTCACGCTCCGCGCCTGGACAGGAGAAGCGCAGCGCCTCCCGCCACAAGCAGCACCAGGGCAAGCATATCCGCGAAGACGACTCGGGCCAATGGCGCGTTGTACCCGCCGACCGCCACCGCCAGCAGCACGAAAGAAACGACACTTGCGAGCCCCGCCACGAACCCGATGGCCTGGTACTGCGGGCAAAACGCCGCATACACCAGAAAGGCGCCGAGCAGCCCGAAGAGAACCGCCCGATGGCGCAGCAGGATTTCCAGATTGGGTTCGGCCACAGGAATCCCATAGAGCGCCGACAGGCGCTCGGGGCCGGCCACGCCGGAGAGCGGCAGCAGGTGAATGATGCCCGTCAGCAGCAGCGTGGCGGCGATGAAGTAGCGCATGGCGTCGATCCCGGGCATGGTGTTCACCGGTTTGTACCCCATGCGGGCGCAGGACGGCCATGACCGGGGAGGTCAACACGGCGGGCCAGGCGTTCGACGTCGCGCGCTGCCGTGGCTTGGCGCCGGAGGCGGCCCCCGTCGTCACAGGGGCGTCTCCGCCGCCACCATGAAGGCGCTGGCGCGCACCGGGTCGATGGGCCGGATCTCGTACGCCAGGCCGCAAGCCAGGCAGGGGTTTCCCGCCGCGATGCGCGCGGCTTCATCGAGGCTGCCGGCCAGGATGAACCAGTAGCCGCCGATGACCTCCTTGGCTTCGGTGAACGGTCCATCCGTCACGCTGTGCCTCGACACGATCTTCCCTTCCCTGGCCAGCCGCTGCCCGGCCTTCATCTTTCCTTCGGCCACCAGTTGGTCGTGCCAGGCGTAGAACCGGTCGATCGCATCCTGTATCGCCTCCCGCGAGACATCCGCATCCCATTGCCCGCGAGAGATGACGAGGTACTCCGAGAGGGCGGTGTTTGCGGTCATGGCGGGCGTCCTGCGGTGTCGCGCGCCGGATCGGGATAGACCCTGGCGCCTGGGAACAGGATTCTAGGCACCCTGCCCGCTCCACTGCTCGCGCGAAAGCCGGTACAGGACATGCTCCCGAAGGGGATTGCCCACCGGCACCGCCGGATGCTCGAACGTGCCGGCGGCTTCAAGCATGCCCAGGCGCGCCATCACGGCGCGCGAGCGCAGGTTGCGAACGGCGGTGAAGGAGACGATCTCGGGCAGGCGCAGCACCTCGAAGCCCGCGCGCAACGCCGCGCCGGCCGCTTCCGTAGCGAACCCCTGACCCCAAGACGAAAAGCCAAGCCGCCATCCGATTTCGACGCACGGAGCAAACGGAAGCTCGGCCATCGGCGTGTGCAAGCCGACAAACCCGATGAACTGCCGCGCCTCCTTCGTTTCGACGGCCCAGAAACCCCAGCCGCGCTCGGCGATCAGCGCCTGGCAGCGCTCGGCCATTGCGTCGCTGGCAGCGCGCTCGAGCGGTGCCGGGAAAAACGCCATCACCTTCGGGTCGGCATTGAGCGCCGCGAACGGCTCGCGGTCCGAGGCCTTCCACTGCCGCAGGTACAGGCGCCCGGTTTCAAGCTCGATCAGTTCAGCCATCTGCCGGAGACCTCTTCCCATGGGGTTGCGGCCGGAACTGCTGCCAGTGCGGTATGGCGTTCCTGCGCGCACTGCGGCGGTAGTAGGCCGCCAGCGCCAGCCCGAGCAGGCAGGCCGAGCCGATGATGACGACAAGCCCCTGCCAGGGCGGCGCGTCGGAATCGATCGCGATCCATCCCGCGGCCTGCAGCAGCACCGCCACCCCATTGATGAGCGCACAGGTGACGATGAAGCAAACGGCGCTGAAGGCGAAATTGAACCCGAACCCCGAAAAATGAGGCGGCGGAACCGGGACGCGCAACCACCAGAGCAGGCCGTAGTTCGGCGGAGCCGACAGGCTGCGCGAGACGCCTGCCGATGCCAGCAGATCCAATGCCGCCTTGAGCTTCTGGTTGAAATCCATGGCGTCTTGTCGGCTCACAGTCTTCCTGAGGTCACTGCGTTCGAGATGAGCCGCCGAACACCCCATGAGTGAAATGGAACGATGCAGAAGAGATAGACCTTGCCAAAGGTGTTGTGGACCACGCAAACCGTGGACACGACCACGCTCGCCGTTCCGCCATCCACCATCCGCAGCACGGAAACCCTGAAGTCGAGATGCCGGTTGTCGCGCCCCGCCACCAGTTCGTTGTCGGTCAAGGCGAAGATCGGCCAGGCCCCGATCCTGTCGCCGACGGCGTATCGCGCCTTGAACACGGGGTTCATGACCTCGGCCGCCGTCGGGGCATCGAGTCCACAGAGCGAGGCCGCTGCGTTGCGGATCATCAGGATCACCCGGATCCAGGTGGGGCGGTGTGCAAAAATTCCAAGAAAGAGGTCAACGGCGCCCGCGTCGCTCCGGTGCATCGGCGCACGATACGAATCCCGGAAGTAGGCCGCCCCAACCCAGCGGCGGTCCATCACGCTCACGGAGGGGAAGTCGCATTCCTCGACGGTCTTTGGTGCTGGGGGCATGGGTCACACTTGAAGATCAAGCATACATGAGACCCTCGCGGCTGGATGCGAACGCATCGGGAAATCTGCCCCCGGAAACCCCAGTCCACGCGCCCGCGCCCTCAGCCGCCCTGCCGCGGGATTTCCATAGACCGATGAAGCGCGCCCCGCAGGTATAACGCCGCATGGCTTCTCCGCTCTCCATCACCCCGCCCATGGCGCCGGGGCGCGCCCGCGACATCGCCGCCAGCCTGGACCTGCGCGCCCTGCCCCCCGACTTCTACGCCAACCCCTACCCCGTCTACGCGCTGCTGCGCGACACCGAGCCGGTGCGGCGCATGCCCGACGGCTCGTACTTCCTCACCCGCCATGCCGACCTGGTGGCGGTGTACCGCGACGCGCAGGCGTTCAGCTCGGACAAGAAGGTGGAGTTCGAGCCCAAGTACGGCGGCGCCTCGCCCTTGTTCGCGCACCACACCACCAGCCTGGTGTTCAACGACCCGCCGCTGCACACCCGCGTGCGCAAGCTCATCATGGGCGCGCTCACGCGCCGCGCCATCGCCGACCTGGAGCCGGGCCTGGTGAGCCTGGTGGACAGCCTGCTCGACGCCATCGAGGCCCGGGGCGGCGGCGACCTGATCGAGGACTTTGCCTCGGCGATCCCGGTGGAGATCATCGGCAACCTGCTGGGCGTGCCGCATGCCGACCGCGCGCCGCTGCGCGGCTGGTCGCTCGCCATCCTCGGCGCGCTGGAACCGCGGCTCACGCCCGAGCAGGAGGCGCTGGGCAACCACAGCGTGCGCGAATTCACGGCCTATCTGCAAGGCCTGGTGGCCGAGCGCCGCCGCCGTCCCGGCGACCCGGAGCACGACGTGCTCACGCGGCTGATCCAGGGCGAAGGCCAGGGCGAGCAGCTCAGCGAGATGGAGCTGCTGCAGAACTGCGTGTTCATCCTCAATGCCGGCCACGAAACCACCACCAACCTGATCGGCAACGCCCTGGTGGCGCTGCAGGAATGGCCCGGCCAGAAAGCCGATCTGCTATCAAAACTAGAGCACTCCACGACCGCTGCACCTGGACATGAGGCCATTTTGACCCTTGCCATCGATGAATTCCTGCGTTTCGAGTCGTCCAACCAGCTCGGCAACCGCCGCGCGCTGCGCGCCTGCGAGATCGGCGGCGTGGCCCTGCCCGAAGGCGCGCTGGTGACGCTGTGCATCGGCGCGGCCAACCGCGACCCGGCCCAGTTCCCTAATCCCGACCAGTTGGATCTGGCGCGCGCCGACAACCGCCACCTGGCCTTCGGCTTCGGCATCCACCAGTGCGCGGGCCTGAGCCTGGCGCGGCTGGAGGGGCGCATTGCCATCGGCCGCTTTCTGCAGCGCTTTCCGCACTACCGGCTCACGGCCGCGCCCACGCGCGGAGGCCGCGCACGGTTCAGGGGTTTTCTGCGCGCGCCGCTCAGCCTCGTTTGAACTACGGCGGCAAGCCGGACCCGGCACCTGCCGCAGCCATCCTCAGTGCGCGCCGACCGACACCATGACCTGCAACGGCCCACCCTTTTCGAACATCAGGGTCATCTCATAGCTGCGGCCCCACTGCAGCGGCATCTTCAGGCCCTGCAGCAGCAGGTGGCGCTTGCCTTCGGTGAACTCGGTGTCGCCGCCGGGCTGGATGCTCAGGCTTTTGAGCGGCGGCTTGCTGGCCGGACCGGCATCGCGGAACTCGACCTTCTCGGCCAGGGGCGTCACCACCTTCACCAGCTTGTCGCCCTTGCTGACGGCTTCCACGGTGAAGTAGACCGGCGCCGACGTGGCGCCGGGCGCGGTGGGTTCGGCCCAGGGATGGACGAAGGTGAGGCCGGGCAGGTAGTACTCGTGGGCGTCGGCAACGGCAGCGGCGCCCAGCAGGGCCAGCGCCAGGCAGAGTCGGGGGAATTTCATGGTGGTCACTCGCAAATCAGAAAAAATCAGGAAAGGAATCAGGAAGAGAAGGAAATCGAATAGCCCCAGGCGTCCAGGCGCTGGGGAATCGCGTTGAAGGCCAGCGTCACGCGCGGCCCGCCGCGATTGACGGGCACCTCGTGCAGCAGGTAGCTGGGAAACAGCAGCAGGTCGCCAGCCGCCGGGGGTGGGCCGATCCACTTGTCGGCGTTGAACGGGCCCACCGCGGCGCCGGCATGGGTGTTGCCGAACACGTAGTCGCGGCCGCCCAGGTTGCGCATGAAGACGGTGTTGGCCGAGGCATCGCAGTCACTCAGGTACAGCACGCCGGAGATGAAGCAGTTGGCATGGTTGTGCACGGCCTGCCGGCCGCCGGTGTGCATGGCGTTGACCCACATTTCCTTGATGCCCCACTGCTGCTTCTCGCCGAAAAGCAGGCTGCCCAGTTCGACGATGTGCGGCCCGAGCCGCTGCGCCAGCTGCTGCAGCAGTTCGGGCTGGTCGCCGGGGCCCAGGATGCGGGTGTGCTGCAGCTCTTGCGAATGGTGGTTGGCCAGCGCGGCATCGCCCAGCAGGCCATCGCGCAGCGCCTGCACCTGCGCGGCATCGATCACCTGCTCGACCCGCATCACCGGGGTCGGGAACAGCGCAAAGACTTGAGACTCGGCCATCTCAGCCCACAATGGCCACGATGCGAGTGAGCGACCAGTAGGCCGCCACCGCGCCGATCACATACAGCGCCGGCCGGCGCAGCGAAGTGAAACCCCGCAGGCGGCCAAACAGCCTGACGGCGCCCCAGGCCAGGCCCACCACCAGCAGTTGCCCGGCTTCGACGCCCAGGTTGAAGCCCAGCAGCGCCACGGTGATGTTCTGCTGCGGCAGGCCGATGTCCTTGAGCGCGCCGGCAAACCCCAGGCCATGCACCAGCCCGAACAGGAAGGCCACCAGCGCCGGCCAGCGCCGGCTCAGGGTCTCGCGGTCGCGCATGGCCTCGGCGCAGACCAGCACGATGGACAGCGCGATGCAGGCCTCGACCGGCGGCGGCCGCAGCGTGAGCCAACCCAGCGCGCTGGCCGCCAGCGTCAGGCTGTGGGCTGCGGTGAAGGCGGTGATGGTGCCCACCAGGCGGCGGTTCAGGCCCACCAGGAACAGCAGGCCGATGACGAACATCAGGTGGTCGATGCCGCTCAGGATGTGTTCCACGCCGAGCACGGTGTAGAGCCAGGCCAGCTCGAAGCCGCCGCGCTCGTCGCGGGCGCTGCCGAACAATTGCACCGTGGGCTGCGAGCCGCTCACGGTGACCACGCTCTGCTGGCCGTCGCGCCAGACGATGCGCACGATGGCCGCCGAATAGGCCTTGCCCACGCCCTCGACCGCCAGCGTGCCCGCCAGGCCCGAGGGCCCGCAGTTCAGCACGCGCGCGTCACCGCTGCAGCCCGCGGGCCAGACCGGTGTGAGCTCCTCGGCGATGGGTTTGGTCTTGGCCGGCGCCCCCCAGTTCCAGATGAACTGGCCGGGGCCGACTTCCCGCATGGTCATCTCGGCCAGGCTCATCTCATGGGCCTGGCCGAGGCCCGCCACGCCGGCCAGCAGCACGGCCAGCAGCAGTCGAAGCAGGGACTTCATGGCTTCTCGCCTTCGATACGCACCGCGTATTTCTTGCCCATCTCGCGCACGGCCTTGGAGGTCATCTCGGCCATGGTGTCGTCGCGCCAATCCTGGTAGACGGCTTCCTTGATCGGGTCGAAGCTGGCGGGAATGGGCGGCTTGCTCGATTCGAGGCGGACCACCCGCAGGCCGCTGGTGCTGGGGATGGCCTGCCAGGTGCCCACGGGCGCCTTGTCCAGTGCCTCGGCGAAATCGCTGCCGTAGCTCTCCAGCAGGTTGCCGCGGGGGCGGTCCTTGAAGACGCGCAGGTCGCTCTGGACATCGGTTTTGGTGTCGGCATTGAGCGCCTTCACGAAGGACTGGAGCACTTCGGGCGTGCTCTCGCTCGTCACCACGGCTTCCAGAAAGCTGTAGCGGGCCGGCGCGTCGTAGCGGGCATGGCGCGCCTCGAACCAGTTGCGCAGGCCGGGCTCGTCGATCTTGGGCAAGGTGATGCCGGCCTGGGCCACGCTCAGGGCCTTGAAGATGACGCGCTCGCGGATGGTCGCGTCGCCCCGGTCCAGGCCCAGCGCCAGGCCTTCGCGGTAGAGGATCTCGTTGTCGGTCCAGCGGTCCAGCAGCTTCTTCATGTCGCTGGCGCTCGGCTGGCGCTGCATGCCGGCCGCGAAGATGTCGCGGGCTTCCTTCTGGACATCGGCGCCGACGACGATGGTCTGCGGATCCGCGCGGCCGGCGTCGAGCAGGTGGTCGACGCCGAAGATCAGGGCACCGAGCAACAGGAAATGCAGCAGCGGCTCACGGGCGGCCTGCTTGAAAAGTGGGGATAGGTTCATATCGGATAGCTTGCAATAAGGATGTGAATCGCCGTTGACGGTCGGGTGTTCACGGATTCAAGACGGACGCAGGCAGCGCACCTGCAACTGGTCCAGGGTGGCGCGCAGCTCGCGCACCCGTTGCGGCTCGGTGGCCACCAGCGCCCGGCCCAGGGCGATCAACGGGTCGCAGGCAGGCCGGAACTCAGGGCTCTGGCGCAGCAGGTCCAGCAGCGTGGCCTCAACGCGCCCCAGCATGACCGCCGGATCGGGGTCGGGCCGCACGGTGGTGCCGAACTGCAGGTACTGGCGGCGCACCTGCCAGTAGGCCTGCAGGCGCAGGCCATCCGGCCCCTGCGGCTGGCGCAGCAGTTCGGCGGCATCGGGCACCAGCCCGTCGATCAAGGCCATCAGGCGCTCGCGCGGCCGCGACTCGGGGGCGTAGGTGGCCCAGGGTGCGCGGTGGTTCACCACCGGACGGTCGTCGGTGTTGGCAGGCGCATCGCTGGCAAACCGCCGCAGGGCGGCCGCACCGGCAATGGCACTGCCGGCGATGGCGTAGTCGTCTTCCAGCCGGGCGGTGGCGAGCCCCTTGGCCAGCGCGGGGGTGCCGCGAACGCCGGCCAGCCGGGTCCGCAGCGCATCCACATCGATGCGCCCGTCGCCCGGCAGCGCCACCAGGCCCAGCACCGGGGTGTCCAGGCTGTTGCTGGTCAGCACCGCAATGGCGTTGGGAAACACCTGCTGGAAAGCCGCAACGATGCTGCGCAGCGTCTGCAGGTCCATCTGGTGGATGGCCAGCCACTGGCAGAACAGACCGCCCGGCGCCAGCCGCGCGCGCACCGCCGCGAACTGCTCCACCGTGTAGAGCGAACCCGCGCCGCTGCGGGCCGGGTGGAACAGGTCGGCCACCACCACGTCGTACGCCGGGCCGCTGGCCTGCACATAGCGCCGCGCATCGGCCGCGGCCACATGCACCGGGCGCGCCGCACGCGGTGCCTGCGGCGCCTGCGCGAACAGGGCCGTGGCAGCCACCACCTCGGGCAGCAGCTCGACCGCATCGACCTGCAACTCGGCCTGCTGGGCCGCCGCCGCCGCGGTGAAGCCCGTGCCCAGGCCCAGCAGCAGCGCGCGCCGCGGCGCCGGGTGCAGCAGCAGCGGCAACTGGGCCAGGCGCCACTCGACCAGCCCGCTGGCGCTGCTGCCCTCCTGCACACGGTTGTTGATGCGCAGGCGTGAAACGCCGTCCTCGTCCTCGACCACGCTGACCGCCGCCATCACGCCATCGCGGTAGCTGCGCAGCCGGCCGCCTTCGGGGATCTCGATGAAGCGCAGGGGCGGCAGCGCCAGCACCAGCAGCGCCGCCGCAACGGCCAGCGCCACGGCTTGCGGACGGCGCCAGCCTGCAGGCCACTGCAGCAGCAGATAAGCCAGCACCAGCAACGCGATGACCGCATGGGCGCCCACCGCCGGCAGCAGCCAGACCCCGATCAGCGCCGGGGCCAGCGCGGCGCCCGCGGTGTTGACGGCCAGGGCCCGGCCCAGCGGCCAGCCCTGGTGCTGCGCCTGCAGGCAGAGGTGGGTGAACAGCGCCCCCATCACCACGGTGGGCGCCAGCATGGCGGCCGCGGCGGCCAGGGCCTCGCCCGCCAGGGCGGACGCCGCACCCGGCCCCAGCCAGGCCGCGGGCCAGGCACACAGGACATCGGCCCAGCGCAGGCCGGCGCCCGACAGCAGCACCGCCAGCGCCAGCCAGCGCAGCAGCCGGTCGCGCAGTTGTTCTGCATCGCCCAGGCGCGGCAGATAGCGCTGGTACAGGGCCGCGCCCGCCGCGGTGCCCAGCAGGTACAGGGCCAGCAGCAAGGCGTAGCTGTAGACGGTGTTCTCGGTGACCTGGCTCAGCACGCGCACCGCCAGCACCTCGTAGCCGATGCCCAGCAGGCCGGTGGCCAGCAGCAGGCCCGGCAGGCGCCAGCCAGCCGATGACTCCGCGGCCGGCGCGGCGGGCATGACCGTGCTGTCGCGCCAGAGGCCCCAGGCGATCAGGGCGCAGGCCGCATTGGCCGCGGCACACAGCCAGGCCGTGTGCTGCAGGCCCCACAGCGGCAAGGCCACGAACACCACGGCCAGCAGGCCCAGCACCGCTCCCAGTGTGTTGGCGGCATACAGCGCGCCCAGGCGGCTGTGGCTGGCGCGCAGCTGGCTTTCCAGCGCCGGCAGCGTGGCGCCCATGGCAGCGCTGGCAGGCAGCAACAGCACCAGAGGCAGGGCAAAGGCAACCGTCCAGTGCCAGCCGATGGAAGGCTCGGCACCGATCAGCCGCGCACCGGCCTCGACCAGCACGGGCATCAGAAAACTCAGGGCCAGGCCCCACAGCACCAGCACCGCCTCGCAGGCGGCGTACCAGCGGCCGGGCCGGCGGCTGGCGGCGATGGTGCGCCCCAGGCCCCAGGCGCCCAGCGCCAGCCCGCCGAAGAAGGCGGCCAGCACGGCCAGCACGGCGACGATCTCGTGGCCCAGGCCGGCGCCGAACTGCGCGGTCCAGACCACCTGCCAGCCCAGGCCCGCGGCACCGGACAGCAGCATGACGAACAAGGCCGGCACGAGGCCGGCTTGGATCTGCCCCGCCGGCCCCAGGGCCGGCGGGTTGAGAACACCGGAGGCGCCTGCCCCCGGTGCGGATGCACGCAGCATTGATTACTTGACGCCGGCGACCTTGACCGAGTTCAGCACTTCGATGTAGACCGGGTTGCTGTAGAACCACAGGTCAGACCAGCCAGCCACGTCGTAGCTGGAGTACTTCACGCCATTCAGGGTGCGCAGGTGCGCCGGGCAGGCTGCGTCGCTGCAAGGGATCTTGCCGGGCTGGCTGCTGTCGGCCGGGTTCGCCAGGAAGTCCAGCAGCGGGTTGCCGTCGGCATCGGTCTCGTTCGGCACCGAGGCCGGCAGGTTGGTGCCGCGCAGGCGGAAGTACTGCGATGCGGTGGCGGCCGGCACGATGTAGCTCATGCTGATGGTGCCGTCGGCAGCCTTCGTCCAGTTCTTGCTGTTGAACACCTTGGCGATCTTGGCCGAGCTGTTGGTGGCGGCGGTCGAGTTCAGCAGGCCGGCGTAGCGGGCGCCGTCCGACGGGTCGACATAGCCGCTCACGCGGCCGTTGATCACGTCCACGTGGTCCAGTACCGGCTGGTTCAGCGGCTGGGTGATGCTGACCTGCTTGAGCGACGGGTTCGGGAACGAATACGGCGAGTTGTTGGTGCCGGGGGGATCGCGCAGCACCACCGTCACGACCAGGTCGGTGCCGGGGCGGACCACCAGCTTTTCGCCCATGGTGGCGCAGCCGTCGATGCGCACGTCGCCGTTGGCGGCGGCCGCGTTGGCGCCGGCCTTTTCCAGCAGCGCCTTGCCGGCATTGCGCGGCAGGCCCGGGTGGGCGGCGCAGACGGTGAACGACAGGCGGTCGATCAGCTGGCCGTTGGCGACGAAGCTGTTGCCGCTGCGCAGGCCGTCGATGATGCCGCCGGCGGTCAGGTCGCCCTTGCCCTTGCGCACCATCACGAAGTCGCGAGTGTATTCGCCGGGGTAGAAGTCGGCGGTGGATTCGCGCTGGTCGGGGCCGAAGCTGCCGCGGTTGTGGTAGTCGGAGCTGGCGAAGAACCACCAGTTGCGGCCTTCACCCAGCAGGGCATCCCAGACGCCGCCGACCTGTGCGGCATAGACGCCCGTGCCGCCATAGGTGCCGCCGCCGACGGCGCCGGTGCCGTAGCTGCCGCGGCCTGCCTCAGCCTGGTGGCCGGGCATGGATTCGAAGCCGAAGGCGATGCGCGGAGCGGCGTTGTTGAAGTTGCGCAGGTGCTCGATGTTGAAGCCGCTGTTGCTGGTCGGGTTGTAGGCGCCTGCGCGCTCCAGGTGGGCCGGCACGAAGTAGCTGGTCGAGGGCGCCTTTTCGTTCATCCACTTGATGCCTTCCAGGGTCTTGAGGTGCCCCAGGTTGGCGGTGGCGGAAGCGTTGGTGCCCAGGATCTTGCGGGCGGTGGCGTCCATCAGCGCGTTGTTGCTGCTGCCGCTGACCGAGCAGTCCCAGTTGTTGTTGGCGCCGCGGCTGGTGTCGGTGTCGCTGCGGTCGAAGCAGTATTCGTACTGCGCCTGCAGGTTGGCATTGCCGCTGTTGCCCGTCGCCGGGAAGGGCAGCTGGCCGTTCAGCACCGTGGTCGAGATGTGCTCGTGGCCCGGGGCGTTCTGCTCGACGCCGATCCAGATCGGCTTCTTGCGGTTGCGGCTCTCGGCTTCGGTGATCGGGTACTGGAACTCCGAGATTTCCTGCCAGCGCCACATCGCCTTGGTGGTGGCGGTGCCGTCGCCCTTGATGGCGTCACGGCCGATGGTGGCCTGCCAGGTCTGGTTGGGCCCCTTGCCGGCGCTGGCCGGCTGGCCGCCGCTGGGAATGGTGTCGCCACTGGGAATGCCCAGCGCCGGAGCGACCGGCTCGAACGGGTCTTCCGCCAGCGTGCAGTTGCGGGTGCTGCTGCCGCCGTGGTCGGCCTGCACGAACCAGTCGAGGTTGAAAGTGCCGGCCGACTTGTCGATCAGCTTCTTCATCGACAGCGTGCCGTCGGAGCAGGTGGTGTGGTTGTGGAAGTCGCCGGTGACGTAGGTGCCCGATGCCTTGGTGTTGGCACGGTCGGCGGCCTGGGCGGTTTGCGGCGCGATGGCCGGCAGTGCGGCGGCCAGGGCGGCCAGGGCCAGGGCGGTCTCGCGCATCTTGAAGGAAGTGTGCTTCATGGAAAAAGTCCTGTGGTCGGTCAGAAATAAAGAGGGATGGCCGGCGTGGCTCAGACGGTGGGCGCCTGGGCCTGGTCGCCGTACAGGCGCACCTTGCTGTCCTGCAGCCTGACACGGGTGGTGAAGGTGGTGGCGGTGCTGTCAGCGTCGGCGTTGGTGACCGTGGCGGTCAGCGTGCAGAAGCCCTTGGCGTCGCAGTCGGTGATGGTGGCGTTCGACAGCGTCACGCCGGGAAACACCAGGTCCGGCGTGGTGGCACGGGCGGTGGCTTCCTGAGCCAGGTGGGCGCGGATCTGCTCCTTGGTGTAACCGGCGTCGAGGAAACTGTCGTCGATCGTGTCCAGGAACGCGGGGCTGGTCAGGCCGCTGTAGCTATTGAGCGCGGCCAGCCCGCCGCCGTAGCTGCTGATGAAGGCGGACTGCTGGGCAGCGGTGGGCGTGGCGCCGCCGCCGGACGGGGTGGTGGTGGCGAGGTCGCCATCACCGCCACCGCAGGCGGACAAGAGGGCCAGCAGGGCGGCGGCGGCCGCGCTGCGCAAAACGAATCGGTGCGGAACCATGTTTGAAAGCCTTTCCAGGAGGGTTTGAAATTTTTTTCAGACCTTCGGCGGGACGCCGTTGATCCAAATCTGTGGAACAAGTTCAGTCTAAAAACATGTCATTACGAAGGCGTGACGGTTCGATGACGGAGCTGGCACAAAAGGTGCGCGCAAGCCTTAATCAAATTGACATCAGCGGTATGAATAATTTGCTTTTCTTCCTACAAAATCGCAAAACAAACATGCCTCAGCCACTTTGCCGGCACCCTCTTTTGCTGGCTGCATTCCTGAATGGCGCGGCGTTCGCGCACGACGCCCCTCCGGGCCACTTGCCAGAGGTGGAGATCAGCGGCCCGCGGGACGCCACCATCGGTAGCGCCGACAGCGCCAGCGAGGGCGCCGCCGACAAGCAATCGTTCCAGTCACGCCCCAAGCTGCGGCCCGGCGACATCGTCGAAGCCGTGCCCGGCGTGGTTGCCACCCAGCACTCGGGCGACGGCAAGGCCAATCAGTACTTCCTGCGCGGCTTCAACCTGGACCACGGCACCGACTTCGCGGTCACCGTCGATGGCATGCCGGTGAACATGCCGACCCACGGGCACGGCCAGGGTTATGCCGATCTCAACTTCCTGATTCCCGAACTGGTCTCGGGCGTGCGCTACCGCAAGGGCCCCTACTTCGCCGACAGCGGCGATTTCTCGCTGGCGGGCAGCGCCAGCCTCGACTACGTCAGCGCGCTGGACGCGCCCTTTGCCGAAGTGACGCTGGGCTCGCACAACTTCCGCCGCCTGGTGGCCGCCGGGTCGCGCACGGTGGACGACCGCACCTGGCTGGGCGGCATCGAAGTCGAGGGCAACAACGGCCCCTGGGACGTGGCGGAGAACCTGAAGAAGATCAACGCGGTGGTGCGCTATTCACAGGGCTCGCAGCAGCGCGGCTTCAGCGTCACCGGCATGGCCTACCGCAGCAGTTGGACCGCGACCGACCAGATCCCGCAGCGGCTGATCGACAGCGGAGACATCGGCCGCTTCGGCTCGCTGAACAACACCGACGGCGGCAGCACCCGGCGCCTCAGCCTGTCAGGCAAATGGTTTGACAAGGGACCGCAGGGCGACACGCAGCTGGGCTTCTACGCCATGGACTACCGCTTCGACCTGTTCTCGGACTTCACCTACTTCCTGAACAACCCGGTCAATGGCGACCAGTTCGAGCAGGTGGACCGGCGCCAGGTCTATGGCGCGCATGCGTCACGCAGCATGGCCAACCGCGTGGGCGGGCTGAGCGGCCTGCTGAGCTACGGCGTGCAATGGCGCGGCGACCGCATCGGGCAGGTGGGCCTGTACAACACCGAGGCGCGCGAGCGCCTGTCCACCGTGCGCGACGACAAGGTGTCGCAGGACCTGTTCTCGGTGCATGCCCAGCAACTGCTCAGTTTCACCGACAGGCTGCGCGGCTATGCGGGCCTGCGCGGCGACCTGCTGCGCTACGACGTGAAGGGCCGCGAGGCGGTGAACGGCGCGGCCAACAGCGGCAGCGGCCACGACGCCATCGTCAGCCCCAAGTTCGGCCTGGCCTACACCGTCAACCCGGCGAACGAGCTGTATGTCAATGCCGGCGTGGGTTTCCACAGCAACGACGTGCGCGGCGCCACCATCCGCGTCGATCCGCAATCGGGCCTGCCTGCCGACCGGGTGCCGGCGCTGGTCAAGGGCACCGGTTCGGAGATCGGCTGGCGCTACCAGCCCAGCGAAGACACCAGTGCCACGCTGGCGCTGTGGCAGTTGAAGCTGGATTCGGAGCTGGTCTACGTCGGCGATGCCGGCACCACTGAACCGGGCCGCGCGAGCCAGCGCAGCGGCGTGGAAGCCACGCTGCGCCAGCGCCTCAACTCGGCCTGGAAAGTCGAACTGGACGCAGCCCTTTCACGGGCGCGGTTCCGGGGCGACGCGCCTGCCGGCGAAGGCAACTATGTCGACAACGCCGTCGAGCGCGTGCTGGCCGCCGGCCTGACCTACCAGTCCGGCCCGCTCACCGCATCGCTGCGGCTGCGCTACCTGGGCCCTCGTGCGCTGGACACCCTCAACACGGTGCGTTCGCAGTCCGCGACCTTGCTGAACCTGGGGACCCGCTACCGGGTCAACCACCACCTGACCCTGGGCCTGGACGTGTTCAACATCGCCGGGCGCAAGGGCAACGACATCGAGTACTACTACGCCTCGTGCACCGCCCGCGAAGTGGCGGGCGGCAACTGCGGTGGAGGTGTGGACGACCGGCATGTGCACCCGATGGAGCCGCGCACGGTGCGGATCAGCGCGCGAATGACGTTCTGAGCCCGTTACAGGGGCTTCTTGCGGGCGCGGCGCGGCCTGGCCTAAACTGGCAGACACAACAAGGAGACACGCCGTGAGCACCACCACGCCTGAAGCCGTCGACCCGCGCAGCTTCACGAGCTTTGCCGAGTTCTATCCGTTTTACCTCAACGAGCACCGGAATCGCACCTGCCGCCGCCTGCATTTCCTCGGCTGCAGCTTGGCGCTGGTCTGCCTCGCCGCGCTGGCCGCCACCGGCCAGCCGCTGTGGCTGCTGGCCGGCCTGCTGTGCGGCTACGGCTTCGCCTGGGTCGGCCATTTCGGCTTCGAGAAGAACAAGCCCGCCAGCTTCAAGCGCCCGCTGTACAGCTTCATGGGCGACTGGACGATGTACAAGGATGTCTGGACGGGCAAGATCCCGCTCTGAGCCCGCCTCCACCTTTCCCTAATCCCGGGCCGGCACCATGGGCAGCAGCACCTGCGAGGGATGCTGCGCCGACAGATGCAGGCTGTTGCGCGCCTTCTGCCGGGGTCCGGCGCTGCCCTCGGGCGCACCGGTGTTCGGGTTCACGTCGAAGCGCGGAAAGTTGCTGCTCGAAATGTCCAGCCGGATGCGATGCCCCTTGCGGAACAGGTTGGACGTCGGCATCGGTTCGATCGTGATCTCGGCCACCTCGCCCGGCGCCAGCCATTGCGGCTCCTCCCACGAGCGCCGGTAGCGGCAGCGCAGGATGCCGTCGGTCAGGTTCATCGCATAGCCCTGCGGGTGATCGGCGCTGGGCGGGTACACATCGATCAGCTTGGCGGTGAAATCGGTGTCGGGCGCGCTCGACGACACCCACAGCCGGATGCTCACCGGCCCGGTGATTTCAATGTCCTGCTGCAGCACCGGCGACTGGAACACCAGCACGTCCTCGCGCTCCGCCAGCGGCCCGAAAATCGGCCCGGCACCGAACAGGCCGGCGTGGGTGCGCTGGTCGTAGGCGCCAGCCACCATGAGCGGCTCACCCGAGGTGATCGAGCCACCAACGGTGGGCACCGGGTGCGCCGGATCAAACTCGTAGCTCAGCACGGCCTCGTTTGCGGCAGGCTGCGTTGACAGCGTGCCGTCGGCGTGCAGGAACCAGGGCGTGAACCGCGTGCCGGGCAGCGGCCAGTCCGGGGCCGCATGCCAGCCGCCGCCGTGGTCCAGCCGCCCTTCGGGCGTGCGCCGCCCCGAGCCGCCGCCCATGCGAAAGTAGCGCACGGCCGCGTCCTGCCCGGGCGGCATGGGCCGCCCCTTGAGCCAGTGGTCGAACCAGGCCAGCCGCATCTGCACATAGTCCTCGGCCAGCGAACCGTCCAGCGTGGCCGCGGCCCCGAAATCGACGTTGCCCGCGTGCGTGACGCTGCGCTCGCCATGCGTCCATGGGCCGAGCGCCATGCGTGCCAGGCCCCGGGGCCGGCTGGAGATGCCGAGGTAGTTGTCGGTGGTGGTCTGGGCGTAGGGATCCCACCAGCCGCACAGCAGCATGACCGGGATGCCGTCGAACGCATCGTAGTGCCCTGCCGCGTAGAGCTCGGGCTGGCGCCAGTAGTCGTCGAAGCTGCCGCGCTCCCACTGCTCGAACAGGTACTCCTCGTACTCGGGCGCCCACTGCAGCGGCGAGTCGCCGCGCGTCCACGGCAGCCGCTTGAACCAGGCGCCGATGTCCGCCGCCGCCAGGGCCTGCTGCGCCGCGGCGTCGGACTGGTTGATGCCGTTCTGCGCATTGCGGAACGCCCAGGTGGCCTGCTTGAGCTCGAACGCTCCGCCATGCCGGATGCCGCCGCGGAAGGCATTGGAAAACCCACCGCACTCGAGGAACATGGCCTTCAGCCCCGGCGGCCGCTGGCTCGCCAGCGCCGTCTGGGTGTGAGCCGCATACGACAGGCCGTAGGTGCCGACGCGGCCGTTGCACCAGGGCTGGCCGGTGATCCAGGCCATCGTGTCGGCACCGTCGCGGGCCTCGCCCAGGTACTTGGTGAACTGGCCTTCCGAATCGAAGCGCCCGCGGCAGTCCTGCACCACCACGGCATAGCCCTGCCGCGCGAACCGGGCCGCCACTTCGCTCCGGCGCATCGGCCGCGGATCGGCGGCGCTGCGCTCGCGCCGGGTTTCGGCATCCTTTCCATAGGGCGTGCGTTCCAGCAGCACGGGCAGCGCTGCCTCGGCCGCGGGCCGGTACAGGTCGGTGGCCAGATGCACGCCGTCGCGCATGGCCACCCGCCAGGTGGTCTTGACGACGCCGCCGTCCAGGGTGATCGGTTCTTCGTTCATGGGTGGGCCCGGTCAGTCGAGCTTGAGGTTGCGGTCCTTGACGAGCTTGGCCCAGCGTGCCGTGTCGTCCTGGATGAAGCGCGCCAGCTCCTGCGAGGTCGTCGGCGCAGGCTCGGCGCCCTGGGCGATCAACTGGCTTGCCACCTCGGGATCGCCGAGGGCACGCTGCAACATGGCGCTGGCACGGGCGATCACCTCTGGCGGCGTGCGGGCCGGCGCGAACAGCGCATACCAGATGTCGTATTCGAAGCCGGGCACGCCCGCCTCGGCCATCGTGGGCACGTCGGGCAGTGCGCGCGAGCGCTTCGCGCTGGCCACCGCCAGCGGCGTCAGCTTGCCCGCCTTGATCTGCTGGACCACGCTGGGCACGGCGTTGATGCCCAGCTGCACATGTCCGCCCACCAGCTCGTTCACGGCCGGAGCGCCGCCCTTGTAGGGAATCTGCACCATGCGCGTGCCGGTGGCCGCCTGGAACATCTCCATGGACAGATGGCCCGGGCTGCCGTTGCCGCTGGAGCTGTAGTTCAGCGACCCGGGGTTCTTGCGCGCCAGCGCAATCAGCTCCTGGACCGAGTGCGTGTTGAGGCTCGGGTGCGTCGTCAGGATGGGGATGTTGATGAGCACGCGGCCCACCGGCGCGAAATCGCGCGCGGGGTTGTAGGCCAGCTTGCTGGACAGCAGCGGCGCCGTCACGATGCCCGAGCCGGCGCCCAGCAGCAGCGTGTAGCCGTCGGCGGGTGCCGCCGCCACGGCCTGCATGCCGGGCACGCCGGGGCGGTTGTCGATGATGACCGGCTGGTGCCACAGGTCCGACAGCTTGCGCGCCACCACGCGCATGGCTGCGTCGGCCGCGGCGCCTGCGGGAAACGGCACCACGATGCGCACCGGCTTCTCGGGATAGTCCGCGGCTCGGGCGCCCGGCAGCGCCAGCCCCGCCAGCAGCAGGAGCATCAGGAATGGCTTGAATCTGTTCATTGGAAGGCTCCAGGGTACATGCCGGGCGGGCCGGCGGGTCAGAAATCGTGGCGGATGCCTGCGCCGATCGCGCGCACGGCAACGTTGCTGCGGCTCGAATCGATGCCGTCGCGGTCGACGAAGGCCTGCAGCTCGGTGCGCTTGGACAGCGCATAGGTATAGGCGAGTTGCTGGCGCTTGCGCTGGCCGTTCAGGGAGGTCTGCACATCGCGCTGCATCACGTTGAGCACTACCGCGTGCAGGCCCTGGCTGTACTTGGCGCCCACCAGCCGGTAGCCCACATCGGCGCGGCTGCTGCCGGGCTTGTTCTGGTACTGGTCGCGCCCGACCAGCACATACGGCTCGATCGCGCCGAAGCTGTAGCGCAGGCCCGCCTGCCACTTGCTGGAGAACTCGTTGAGCAGCAGCCCGCCCGGGCGCGTATCTTTGCCATAGCCGATGCCGGCGGTCCAGGGGCCGCTGGCGTAGTTCAGGCCCAGGTCCAGCGACTTGGCGCCGTTTTCCTCGTCGGGCGTCTTCGGGTCGCCGCGCAGGTAGTAGCGTGCACGCACGTTGAAGCCGCCCCAGGCCGGGCTCTGGTAGCCGATCGCGTTGGAGGTGCGGTTGCGCGCGTTCAGCATCGAGGTGCCGATGGCCGTCGCGCCGGCGTCATTGGCGGCGAACGAGGTGATGGCCGTCACCTGCGAGTACAGCGGCGAGCCGGTCGGGTTGGCCGAATCCAGCCGCCCCAGCGCCAGCGTGCCATAGCTGCCGCGCAGGGCCACGTAGCTGTTGCGAAAGGCCGGCACGGTGGCGTTGCCGCTGTCCGCATCGATCCCCATCTCCAGGCCGAACAGCGCGGCAGCGCCGCCGCCCAGGTCCTCGCTGCCGCGAAAGCCCAGCCGCGAGGCATTGTCCCGCTCCTCCAGGACCCGGCTGCCGTCACCGTTCTTGAGGCTGTTGACGGTCAGGCGGATCTGGCCATAAACCTGCACGCCCTGCGCTGCCGCCTGCGACAGGGCTACCACCGCCAGGCCCGCGGCAGCCGCGGTGCGGATGAACATCTGCTTCATTGAATCTCGCTCCTCGTGTTGAAAATTTGAGTCGGCGGATTCTCTGGCGGGGTGCGCACTCCCACAACGGTATGACGGTTGCGCATGACCCCATGCGATTTGCGGCAGACTTGCCTCGGGCAGGCGCCCCTGCAAAGATAGGGTCGTTTCACCCCATCTTCAGCGTATGAATTTCAAGCAGTTGGAAGCCTTCCAGGCCATCATGGCCAGCGGCTCGGCCACGGGCGCGGCCGAGCGCCTGGGGCTGTCGCAGTCGGCCATCAGCCGCCTGCTCGCGCAGTTCGAGGAAGATCTGGGCCTGCGCCTGTTCGTGCGCGAGAAAGGCCGGCTGGTGCCGACGCGCGAGGCCGAGGCCCTGCTGCAGGATGCGCAGGGCCTGGTGGATTCGGCCCAGTGCCTGCGCCGCCATTCCGAGCAACTGCGCCTGGGCGGCTTCAAGCGCCGCCTGCTGAAAGTGGCCGTGCCCAGCACGCTCGCCACGGCGCTCATGCCCTCGATCGCGCAGCGCTTCATGCGCGAACACCCCGACGCTGTGCTGGAGATCCTGTCGGGCTCCTACTCCGACACCGAGCGCGCCCTGCTGAGCCGCGATGCCGATGTCGGCCTGGTGCGCCTTCCGATGGAGATGCCGGGCCTGCACGCCAGCGCCTGCCTGGAATCGGATGCCGTGTGCATCATGCCGCTGGGCCATCCGCTGGAGCACCTGCCGTCGATCAGCCCGCTCGACCTGCTCGACACCACGCTGATCCTGCTGGGCCGCCAGCGCCTGATCCGCCACGAGATCGACATGGCGTTCCGCCAGGCGCGCGTGCAGCCGCGCGTGGCGATCGAGGTGCATTCGGTCAGCGTCGCCTGCAGCCATGTGGCCCAGGGCCTGGGCGTGTCGATCGTCAATGCCCTGCTGGCCAGCTACTGCCGGCCCATGGGGTTCTCGAGCCGGCCGTTCAAGCCGCGCATCAGCTACCAGCTCGGTGTGGCCACGCTCGGGAGCTCGGCACAGGCGCCGCTGAACGCCGCGTTCTCGCAGTTGCTGCTCGACGCCATCCTGGCGGCCGTGCGCCCGGAAGACCACACCCGCATCATCAGCGCGCCGGCCGCGTGAGGCGGCTCAGATCACATCCTTCAGGCCCACCGAGGCCAGCCGCCCGCTCGACCAGAAGCCGGCCGTGGTGCCCGACAGCGACAGCAGCAAGCGCCGGATGAGCGGCTCCATCACCGTGGTCTGCTCATCGGCCAGCAGCAGGTAGCGCGGCTCCTGCCCGGCTTGCGCCTCGCTGAGCTGGCCGATCCAGTCGAGCGACAGCAGCGCCTCGAGCACCGGTTCAAGCTGCAGGGCGTCGATCCGCAGAAGCTGCACCAGCTCCGTCATGGTCAGCCCCCGGACCTCGGTTGCGCGGGCGCGGTGCAACTGCTGCAGCACTTCCACCGCGAGCTGGAACTGCCAGCCCGGCGTACCGCCGCGCCGCGCCACGCCGGTCAGCAGGCTGGGCAGGTAGGCCACGATCACCGCGCCCAGCAGCACGATGATCCAGGCCACGTAGATCCACACCAGCAGGATCGGCAAGGTGGCGAAGGCGCCGTACACCATTGAGTAGGTCGGCACCATGCCGAGGTAGATCGCCAGCATCTTCTTGGCCACCTCGATGCCCGCGGCCACGAACAGCCCGCCCACCCAGGCATGGCCCCACTTGACCCGCGTGTTCGGCACGTAGTGGTACAGCGCCGCCATGCCGCCGGCCAGCAGGAAGAACTCAAGGGTGTCCAGCAGCAGGCGCACGCCGCCCGGCAGCGCCCCGACCACGCCGCGCGAAGCCGAAATCGCGTACGAGGTGATGGTCAGGCTGGCGCCCAGCAGCAGCGGCCCCAGCGTGATGGCCGCCCAGTAGATCAGCACGCGCTGCGCCAGCGGGCGCGGGCGCCGCACACGCCAGATGCCGTTGAGCGTGCGGTCGATCGTGAGGATCATCGCGATGGCCGTGACCAGCAGCACGGCCAGGCCCACGCCGCCGAGCTTGCTGGCCTGACCGGCGAACTGCGTGAGGTAGCCGATCACCTGGCGCGCGATGTTGTCGGGAATCAGGCTGTCGATCAGCCACTTCTGCAGCACCTGCTGCACCTGCGCGAACATCGGAAAGGCGGTGAACACGGCCAGCGCCACGGTGAAGAACGGCACCAGCGCGATCGAGGTGGTGAAGGTCAGGCTGCTGGCGGTGAGGCCCAGGTGGTCTTCGCGGAAACGCTCGCGCAGGGTCAGTGCCGTGGTCCTCCAGGGAAAGTGCGAGAGGTCTTTCAACAATTGCTGGAAATTCATCGCCGCTATGATGCCACCGAGATGAAAAATGACTTGAAGACCGTTGACGCCACGCGCTGGCTCGCCGTGGGCAGCCTGCTGGGCCTGATCGTGCTCGGCCTGGCCTGGGAACTGTTCCTGGCCCCGCTGCGTCCCGGCGGCTCCTGGCTGGTGCTCAAGGTGCTGCCGCTGTGCATTCCGCTGGCCGGCCTGCTGAAGAACCGCATGTACACCTACCGCTGGGTCAGCCTGCTGGTCTGGCTGTATTTCACCGAGGGCGTGGTGCGCGCCTGGAGCGACCGCGCGCCCAGCGCCTGGCTGGCCCTGGTCGAAGTCCTGCTGTGCCTGGCCCTGTTCACTGCCTGCGCGCTCCATGTGCGCCTGCGCCTGAAAAACGCATCCACCGCTCCTTGATCCATGAATGACCTGATCGACACCCTGCGCCGCCTCGTCGGCCCTGCCCACGTGCTCACCGACGGCGACCTCACGGCCTGGGAGCAGGACTGGCGCAAGCGTTCGCGCGGCAAGGCGCTGGCCGTGGTGCGCCCCGCCAGCACGGCTGAAGTCGCGGCCGTGGTCAAGGCCTGCGCCGCGGCAGGCACGAGCATCGTGCCGCAGGGCGGCAACACCGGCCTGGCCGTGGGCTCCATCCCCGACGACAGCGGCACGCAGATCGTGCTGAGCCTTGCGCGCATGAGCGCGGTGCGCGCCATCGACGAGGCCAACCTCACCCTGACGGTGGAGGCCGGCTGCGTGCTGCAGACCCTGCAGGAGACGGCGGAGAAAGCCGGTTTTCTGTTTCCCTTGAGCCTGGCGGCCGAAGGCAGCTGCACCATCGGCGGCAACCTCGGCACCAACGCGGGCGGCACCCAGGTGCTGCGCTATGGCAACACGCGCGAGCTGTGCCTGGGGCTGGAGGTGGTCACGCCTCAGGGCGAGGTGTGGGACGGCCTGTCGGGCCTGCGCAAGGACAACACCGGCTACGACCTGCGCGACCTGTTCATCGGCAGCGAAGGTACGCTGGGCGTCATCACCGCGGCCACCCTCAAGCTCTACCCGCAGCCGGCGGCCACCCTCACCGCCTGGGCCGCCGTGCCTTCGCTGGCGCAGGCCGTGGCGCTGCTGGGCCTGGCGCAGCGGCAGCTCGGCGCCGGCCTCACCGGCTTCGAGGTCATGGGCCAATTCGCGCTGAGCCTGGTGGGCAAGCATTTCTCGCAGCTGCGCGTGCCGTTCCTGGGACAGGCCGACGCGCCGTACTGCGTGCTGCTGGAGAACTCCGACAGCGAGTCCGAACAGCACGCGCGCGAGCGCTTCGAAGCCCTGCTGGAATCGGCCTTCGAGGCCGGCCACGTGATCGACGCCGTGGTGGCCGAGAACCTGACCCAGGCCCACCAGCTCTGGCATGTGCGCGAAAGCATTCCGCTGGCGCAGGCCGAGGAAGGCCTGAACATCAAGCACGACATCTCGATCCCGGTGTCCCGCATCCCCGCGTTCTGCGCCGAGACCGACGCGCTGCTGGCGCGCGAGATCCCCGGCGTGCGCCTGGTGAACTTCGGCCACCTGGGCGACGGCAACCTGCACTACAACGTGCAGGCGCCGGCCAGCGGCGATGCGCGCACGTTCCTGCGCGAGCAGGAGGACCGCGTCAACACGCTGGTGTACGACCAGGTGCGCGCGTTCAACGGCTCGATTTCAGCCGAGCACGGCATCGGCAGCCTGAAGCTCGACAAGCTACCGGCCTACAAGTCGCCCGTGGCCCTGCAGCTCATGCGCGCCATCAAGCAGGCGCTGGACCCGCAGAACCTGATGAACCCGGGCCGGGTGGTGCAGGCGCCCTGAAGCAAAAGACTCAGCAGGGCTGCGCGCCAGGCGCCGTCATGCCGGGCGCCTGGCCAGCAGGGCCCAGACCCCTGCAACCGACAGCAGCGAGCCGCCCGCGATGTGAAAGCCGCGCTGCGCCCGTGGTGACGCCAGCAGCCGCCGCGCCGAGCCGGCAAACACGGCGTACAGCGTCGCATTGAGCGTGGCCATGGTAACGAAGGTGGCGGCCAGCCCCCAGAGCTGCGGCGCCAGCGCCGCGTGCGGGTTGATGAACTGCGGCAGGAAGGCCACGAAGAACACGATGCCCTTGGGATTGAGGGCCGTGACCAGGTAAGTGTTGGCAAACAGCCGCCAGCGCGAACCCGGCACGGCCGGCGCGGCCATCAGGGCCGGCGCCATGCCGGCCCGCAGGAGCTTGATGCCGAGGTAGAGCAAGTACAGGCCCCCGGCCCACTTGACCAGCGTGAACCAGAACGCCGATGCCGCCAGCAGGGTGCCCAGGCCCAGCAGCGACACCCCCAGTGCCGTCGAATCGCCGAGCGCCACGGCGGCGACCAGCGGGATGTTGGCGCGCCGGCCATGCGCCATCGAGTAACTGATGACCGTCAGGATGGTCGGCCCGGGAATGATGAGCAGGACCGCGGACGCGGCGACGAAGGCCAGCCAGAGTTCAATGGACACGGGAACGCTCCTCGAAAAGGGGCCGCACGCCTCCAGCACGATGCGGGGGCGCGAGCTGCCAGCCGGTTTTATATCAGCTCGGCCCCCCGCACCACTGCCCTCTGCGCTCACCGGCTCGGTCCGCATAGAATTTGTCTTCCCTGGCCTGGAATGATCCCGGCCGGCACACGGGAAGCCGCGCGCTCAGGAGCGCCGGGCTCCCTCCATTGACCTGCCAGCCGCCCATGACCACCGCCCCTGCCCCCGCCTCTCGCCCGGTCCGAAGCCAGTACGAAGACTTCATGCGCCATGTGGACACCCATGGCACGCCCAAGACCGACCGCACCGGCACCGGCACGAAAAGCGTGTTCGGCTACCAGATGCGCTTCGACCTCAACGAGGGCTTTCCGCTGGTCACCACGAAGAAGGTGCACCTGCGGTCCATCATCCAGGAGCTGCTGTGGTTCCTCACCGGCTCCAGCAACAACAACTGGCTCAAGGAGCGCGGCGTCACGATCTGGGACGAATGGGCGCGGCCCGACGGCGACCTCGGCCCGGTCTATGGCGTGCAGTGGCGCAGCTGGCCCACACCCGACGGCGGCCACATCGACCAGATCGCCGAGGTCATCAAGACCCTCAAGACCAACCCCGACTCGCGCCGCATCATCGTGAGCGCCTGGAACGTGGCCGAGCTGTCGAAGATGGCGCTGATGCCCTGCCATGCCTTCTTCCAGTTCTACGTGGCGCCATCGCAGGTGGCGGGTGAGCCGGGCCGCCTGAGCTGCCAGCTCTACCAGCGCAGCGCCGACATCTTCCTCGGCGTGCCGTTCAACATCGCGAGCTACGCGCTGCTCACGCACATGGTGGCGCAGCAGTGCGGCCTGGCCGTGGGCGACTTCATCTGGACCGGCGGCGACTGCCACATCTACAGCAACCACCACGAGCAGGTGGCGCTGCAGCTGAGCCGCACGCCCTACCCCTACCCCACGCTGCACATCAAGCGCCGCCCGGCGTCGATCTTCGAGTACGAGTACGAGGACTTTGAGGTGCAGGACTACCAATGCCACGAGCCGATCAAGGCTCCCGTGGCGGTGTAGCGAGTCGCGCCATGTCTCTTCAACTTATCTTCGCGCGCGCCGCCAATGGCGTGATCGGCAAGGACGGCACCATGCCGTGGCATCTGCCGGAAGACCTCGCGCACCTCAAGCGCACCACCATGGGCGCGACGGTGGTCATGGGGCGCAAGACCTGGGAATCCATCCCGGCGAAGTTCCGGCCGCTCCCCGGGCGCAGGAACATCGTGGTGACGCGCCAGGCGGACTGGCGGGCAGCCGGCGCGGTTCGCGCCGGCTCACTGCAGGAAGCCGTGTCGCTGTGCCCGGCGGACGCTCCCGCCTGGATCATCGGCGGCGCCGAAATCTATGCACAATCCCTGCCGCTGGCCTCAATCGCCGTCGTCACCGAAATCCACTGCGATTTCGACGGCGACGCCTACGCCCCGGAGCTCGGGCCGGACTGGATTGAAACCGCGCGCGAGGACCACACCTCATCCACGGGGCTGAAGTACAGCTTCGTCACCTACAAAAAGTCTTAAGGAGATTGACATGTCCGGAGGGGGTTTCCACGTGCACGGCCCGCACGACCACGAGCTCGAGCACGCCGCGCAGGGAGAGCACGGCGAGACGGCGCACCACGGCGTCGGCGGCGGCAGCATGACCAACCAGATCGCGGTGTTCACGGCCCTCATCGCCACCGTGGGCGCGATCTTCGCCTACATGGGCGGCGCCACGCAGGCCAATGCCGGCCTGTTCAAGAACAACGCGGCCATCAAGAAGACCGAGGCCTCCAACCAGTGGAACTACTTCCAGGCCAAGAGCACCAAGCAGTCGCTGGCCGAGCTGGCGCGCGATCTTGCGCCCGAGGACAAGAAGACCGGCTACCAGGCCAAGGTGGAGCGCTACGAGAAGGAAAAGAACGAGATCAAGCTCGTGGCCGACAAGCTCGAGGGCGAATCCAAGGCCTGGGACGAGCAGTCCGACGCGCAGATGCACCAGCACCACCGCTGGGCCCAGGCCACCACGGCGCTGCAGGTGGCCATTGCCCTGGCGGCCATCGCGCTGCTGACCAAGAAGAAATGGCTGGAGTACGGCATGTTCGCCGTGGCGGGCATCGGCGTGGTGGTCGGCGGACTCGCCGCGCTACATATTTGATAGCAAGCTATCGCCATCCGACCTGGACCTCGGGTCGGAATCACTGAAAAACGACGTCCACTGCGTCGCTCGCCGGCATCCTGCCTGGCAGGGCGGCGCTTCCGAACGCGCGCGCCGCAAGTCTTGAGTCAGGTGCCGCCGTTCTGCTCGGCCGATGGCAGCAGCAGGGGCTTGGCTTCGCGTGGTTTATATAATGAAATTAATTTCATTTAATAAAACACAATGAATCACATGGATCTTCTTCCCGAGGCTTTGCTCGTGCGCCATCTCGCCGACCTGCAGCGCAAGCCGCTGCCGGCGGCCACGCGCGAACGCCTGGCGCAGGCCTTGCTGGACTGGTTCACGGCCGGCTGGTCCGCACAGGGCATGCCGGCCGCGCAGACGCTGCGCACGCTGGCGGCGGACTGCCTGGCAGGCCCCGGCACCGCGCCGGTCTTCGGCGGCGACAGCCTGCCGCCGCTGGCCGCCGGCTTCGCCAACGCCGGCATCGCCCATCTGCGCGAGATCGACGATGCGCACCGCGCCGCCATGCTGCACCCCGGCGTGGTCGCGGTCTCGCCCGTGCTCGCGCTGGCGGCCGCCCTGCCGCTGCCGCAGCGCCGCGTGGCCGACGCCATCATCGCGGGCTACGAGGTCGTGCTGCGCGTGGGCGAGGCGCTCGGTGCCCGGCACGCGGCGCGCTTCCATGCCACGGCCACGGCCGGCGCGGTCGGCGCGGCGGCCGCGGCGGGCGTGGCGCTGGGCCTGTCGCCCGGGCAACTGCACCACGCCATGGGCATCGGCGCCACGCAGTCTGCGGGCCTGTGGCAACTGGTGGACGACGAGGCGCATGAGTCCAAGTCGCTGCACCCCGCGTTCGCGGTGCGCAACGGCATGATGGCGGCCTTCGCGGCGCGCGCCGGCCTGCCGGGCGCGCGGGCCTTCGTCTCGGGGCCGCGCGGCCTGTACGCGCTGCTTGCCAGCGACGGCCCGCTGGCGGCGCTGACCGCCGGCTTCGATGCGCCCGAGCGCCTCAACACCACGACCGTCAAGGCCTGGCCCTGCTGCGCGCAGCTGTTCACGCCGCTGGACGCCGCGCGCGCCCTGATGGACGAGCACCAGCCCGCGCCGCTGGAGATCGAGTCGGTGGAGGTGGTGATCTTTCCGCACGCGCTCAAGATCGCGGGCGTGGACTGGCCCGCCAAACCGGCCGAAACCTGCTTTTCGCTGCGCTATGTGCTGGCGACGCTGCTGCGCACGGGCGGCCTGCGCATCGAGGACATGGAGGCGCCGGACCTGGCCCAGCCCGCGCTGCTGGCGCTGGCGCGCAGGATCACGGTGTCCACCGACGAAACATTCCAGCGCGCCTTTCCCGAGAAGCGCCCCTGCCGCGTCACGATCACGATGCAGGACGGCCGGCGCTTCAGCGCGCTGCGCGAACTGCGGCGCGGCGACCCCGAAGACCCGTTCAGCTGGGACCAGCTCCAGGCCCGCATGCGCAGCTTTGCGCCGCGCATGGACGACGCGGCCGCCCGGCGCATCACGGCCTGGTGCGAGGGTTTTGCCGATGCGGGCCGCGACGACGCGCCCTGCACGCCCGACGCCGCGCTGTTCGGCCCGGCCTGAGTGCGCTCAGGTGTCGGCGCCGATTACTCCTGATTTGATAGCAAACAATGACCGCCCGACGAGGACCTTCGGGCCATTTGGTTTGAAATTCGGCTGGCCGAGCACGCCGCCCGGGTTTTTCAGCCTCCCGGCTGCCAGTCGGCTGGCGGGCGGGTCGCGAAGCTCTGCTGGGCCAGCTCGCGGCGCACCACCTCCACCGCCTGCTGCTTGGCCGGGTCGCTGAAGCGCGAGGCCAGGCCGATCACCACCAGCGCGCCCAGGAACGTGCCGTCGCTGTCGAACACCGGCAGCGCCACCGACGTCATCTCGGCCACCCGCTCGGAGCGCGTCATCGCATAGCCCTTGTCGCGGATCTCGCGCGACTGCGGCGTCCTGCCGCCGGTGAAGGCGTTCAGCACATGGGCGGAGGAGCCGCCGTCCGCCAGCCGGATGCGGGTGCCGACCTCCACATGGTGGCGCACCTCCTTGGAGGTGTTCTCGCGGTACAGGCAGACCCGCTCGTCGCCGCTGCGCACGTAGAACGCCACGGTCTCGCCGGTCTGGCGCATCACGCTGTGCAGCACTGGCTGCAGCCGCGTGCCCAGGTCGAAGGTGCTGCGGTAGAGCATGCCCATGTGCAGCAGCGCCGGCCCGGGCGCATAGCTGCCGCTGTCGAAGCGATGCACCATGCGCGCGCGCACCAGCACGCCCAGCAGGCGAAGCAGCGTGGCCTTGTCCAGGCCGGTCAGCTCGGCGAACTCGCGCAACGACAGGCGCAGCCGGTCTTCATTGAAGCTCTCGAGGATCGCGATACCGCGCTCCAGCACGCCCGAGGGCGGCCTGGCCCCGGCCGCAGAGGCGTCGTCGGTCCCGCTGGCGGGTTGTTCTTCGGCAGGAGAAAGGGGGCGGGTGCGCGGCATGCGGGGAGTCTAGCTTGACAGCAGAGCTGTGGGTCTTTTATAGTTTCGATTATTAAAACATATTTTATTCAATAAAACGCATAAGCTTATGGAGACAAGCGCAGCCGCCTCGCCCGAAGCCTTTCTGGCCATGCTCGCCGGCATCGTGGGCGCCTCGCAGGTTCTCACCCGCGAGGAGGACGTGGCGCGCCACGTGAGCGACTGGCGCCGCCGCTATCCGGGCCGGGCCCGCGCCGTGGTCCGGCCCGCGAACACGCAGGAGGTGTCGCGCGTGGTGGCCGCCTGCGCGGCGCACGGCGTGCCCATCGTCCCGCAGGGCGGCAACACCGGGCTGGTCGGCGGCTCCACGCCCGACGCCTCGGGCACCGAGGTCGTGCTGAGCCTGTCCCGCATGAACGCCGTGCGCAGCGTGGACCCGCTGGACGGCAGCCTGACGCTGGAGGCCGGCTGCACCGTGCTGGCCGCGCAGGAGGCCGCCGCCGCCGCGGGCCGGCTGTTCCCGCTGTCGCTGGCCTCGGAGGGCAGCGCCACCATCGGCGGCGTGCTGTCCACCAATGCCGGCGGCGAGCAGGTGCTGCGCTACGGCAACGCGCGCGACCTCGCGCTGGGCCTCGAAGTGGTGCTGCCCGACGGCCGCATCCTCGAGGCGCTGACCGCGCTGCGCAAGGACAACACGGGCTACGACCTCAAGCACCTGTTCATCGGCGGCGAGGGCACGCTCGGCGTCATCACGGCCGCCACCTTCAAGCTGTTCGCGCCGCCGCGCAAGGTGGCCACGGCCTGGGTCGCCGTGCGCGACCCGCAGGCCGCGGTGGAGCTGCTGGCGCGGCTGACCGGTGCCGTCGGCGAGCGCGTGACGGCCTTCGAGCTGATCGGCCGCGAGGCGCTGTCCCAGGTGCTGGCCCACGCCGGCCCCGGCATGCGCAACCCGCTGGCCGACGCCCCCGCCTGGGCCGTGCTGTTCGATGTGTCCGAGGCCTCGGCCCGGCTGGACCCGACGCCGGCCGTAGAAGAGGTGCTGGGCGCCGCCATGGACGATGGCCTGGTGGCCGACGCCGTGCTGGCCGCCACCGGCGCGCAGGCCCATGCGCTGTGGGCGCTGCGCGAGCATGTGCCCGAGGCGCAGCGGCTGGACGGCCCCTCGATCAAGCACGACATCTCGGTGGCCGTGTCGCGCATCCCCGCTTTCATCGCCGAGGCCGATGCGGCGCTGCAGGCCCTGATGCCCGGCATCCGCATCTGCTGCTTCGGCCATGTGGGCGACGGCAACCTGCACTACAACCAGAGCAAACCCGCCGGCATGGCCGACGCGGATTTCCTCGCGCGCGAAGACGCGGTGCACGACGCGGTGCACGCCATCGCCGCGCGCCTGCAGGGCTCGATCTCGGCCGAGCACGGCATCGGCCGGCTCAAGCAATCGGCCCTGCTGCACCACAAGCCCGCCGTGGCGCTGGACCTGATGGCCCGCATCAAGCAGGCCGTGGACCCCGCCAACCTGTTCAACCCCGGCCGCCTGCTGCCGCGCGACCGGCTTTCATCCCACCAGGAACCTTCCCGATGACCGTTTCCGTTTTCGACATGCAATCGCTCCAGCACCTGTGGAGCACCGATGAGCTGCGCGCCATCTTCTCCGAGGAGAACCGCGTGCAGAAGTGGCTCGACTTCGAGGCCGCGCTGGCCGCCGCCCAGGCCGAGCTGGGCATCATCCCGGCCGCCGCCGCGCAGGAGATCGCCGCGGCCGCCAAGGTGCAGAACATCGACCTCGCGAAGATGTCCGCCGAGATCCGCCGCATCAAGCATTCGCTGGTGCCGGCGCTCAAGCAGTTGCAGGCCGCCTGCTCCAGGGAGAACGGCGAGTGGGTGCACTACGGCGCCACCACGCAGGACGTGGTGGACACCGGCGTGGCGCTGCAGCTCAAGGAGTTCCACGCGGTCGTGATACGCGACCTGCAGGCCGTGGGCCGGGAGCTCGCGCGCCTGGCCACGGCCCACCGCGACACGCCGATGGCGGGCCGCACGCACGGGGTGCAGGCACTGCCCATCACCTTCGGCCACAAGTGCGCGCTCTGGCTCGACGAGCTGGGCCGCCACCACGAGCGCCTGGTGCAGGCCGCGCCGCGCGTGCTGGTCGGCATGCTGGCCGGCGCCGTCGGCAGCCAGGCTTCGCTGGGCGAGCAGGCCGAGCAGCTGGAGCGCCTGATGCTCGACAAGCTCGGCCTGGGCACGCCCGCCATCAGCTGGGCGCCCGCGCGCGACCGCTTCACCGAATACACGCTGCTGCTGGCGATGGTCGGCTCCACGCTCTCGAAGATCGGCAACGAGCTGTTCAACATGCAGCGCAACGAGTTCGGCGAGGTGGAAGAAGGCTTCTCCGAGGGCAAGCTGGGCTCGTCCACGATGCCGCACAAGCGCAACCCGACCTCGGCCGAGAACCTGGCCGGCCTGTCGCGCCCGCTGCGCTACAACGCCGCGATGATGGTCGAGGGCATGGTTCAGGAGGGCGAGCGCGACGGCATCGCCTGGAAGATGGAATGGAAGGCCCTGCCCGAGTGCTGCCTGATCGCCGGCGCCATGCTGTTCCAGGCCAGGAACCTGCTGGCAGGCCTCAAGGTCAACGCCGACGTGATGGCCGCCAACCTCGACAAGATGCGCGGCTACCTGCTGTCCGAGCGCGTGATGCTGGAGCTGTCCGAACGCGTGGGCAAGCAGACCGCGCACGAATGGATCTACGAGGCCTCGATGCACGGCATCACCAGCAAGCTGAGCTTTGCCGACGCCATGCGCCAGCACAAGGGCCTGGGCGAACTGCTGACCGAAGCCGAGATCCAGGACCTGACCGACCCCGCGGCCTACCTGGGCCAGTGCGGCACCTCGGTGGACCGCGTGGTGGCGCAGCAGCAGGCCTGGCTGCAGGGCTGAAGCCGCAGCCCGGCGCAAGACACGCAACAACCCGCACCGGAGACAAAACCCATGACCCCCCTTCTCCCCCTGCGCCGCCACATGGCGCTCGCACTGGCCGCCCTGCTGGGCCTGGCCGCCCTGCCCGCGCTGGCGGCCTACCCGGAGCAGCCCGTCAAGCTGGTGGTGGGCTTTCCGCCCGGCGGCGGCGGCGACCTGTATGGCCGCCTGATCGCCAATGCGCTGTCGAAGACCCTGGGCCAGACGGTGATCGTGGAGAACCGCACCGGCGCCGGCGGCAACATCGCGGCCGACGTGGTGGCCAAGGCCAAGCCCGATGGCTACACCCTGCTGCTGGCCATGAGCGGCAACATCGCCGTGTCGCCCGCACTCAAGCCGCAGACGCTGCCCTACAAGGTGCCGGAGGACTTCGAGCCCGTGGGCCTGATCCTGGAAGCGCCGCACGGCCTGTTCGTGGCCCACAACTCGCGCTTCAAGACGGCGCGCGAGGTGCTCGCCGCCGCCCGCACGCAGAAGCTGGCCTTTGCCTCCACCGGCACCGGCGCGGCCGCCCACATCGGCATGGAGATGGTCAAGCAGCGCGCCGGCGTGGACATCCTGCATGTGCCCTACAAGGGCTCGGGCCCGGCCATCACCGACATGCTGGGCGGGCAGGTGGACATGTTCTTCGCCACCGCCTCGCCGCTGATCGGCCAGGTGCGCCAGGGCCAGCTCAAGGTGCTGGCCCTGACCGGCGACAGGCGCAGCCCCGCCCTGCCCGAGGTGCCCACCTTCAAGGAACTCGGCATCAACGTCGTGGTCACGCAGTGGTACGGCCTGGTGGCGCCGGCCGGCACGCCCAGGGACATCGTGCGCACCCTGTCGGAGCACCTGGCGCGCGCGCTGGCCACGCCCGAGGTACAGCAGGCGATCCGCAAGGACGCGGCGCTGGAAAAGAACGTGCCGGGCGACGAGTTCCGCCGCTACATCGTGGACGACATCGCGCGCTACCGCGAGGCAGCCACGCCCGAGCTGATGAAGCAGATTTCACAATGACCCTCCGGCCCGCCTGGCCCTTTTTTCACATGACCTACCAGACCCTGATCTCCGCCACCGACCTCGCGCAGGCCCTGCACGGCCCCGAGGCTGCCCGCCCCCTGGTGCTCGACTGCAGCTTCGAGCTGGCCGACCTCTCGGCCGGGCGCCGCGCGCATGACGCCGGCCACATTCCCGGCGCGCGCTACGTGCACCTGGAAGACCAGCTCAGCGCGCCCAGGACCGGGCGCAACGGCCGCCACCCGCTGCCCAGCCGCGAGGACTTCGCCCGCACCCTGGCCGCACTGGGAGCCGGCGACGACACCCAGATCGTCATCTACGACAACGCCGGCGGCATGTACGCCGCGCGCCTGTGGTGGATGCTGCGCTGGGCCGGCCACGCCGCCGCGGCCGTGCTCGACGGTGGCCTGCCGGCCTGGAAGGCGGCCGGCCAGCCGGTCAGCACCGACGAAACGCCTGCAGCGCCAGCCGCCGGCCGCTTCAGCCTGCGGCCGGCGCTGGTCACCACGGCCAGCTACGGCGAGGTGCGCGCCAACCTCGACACCGGCGCACGCCTGGTGCTGGACGCGCGCGCGCCCGACCGCTTCCGCGGCGAGAACGAAACGCTGGACCCGATCGGCGGCCACATTCCCGGCGCGCGCAACCGGCTGTTCCGCGACAACCTGGACGCCGACGGCCGCTTCAAATCCCCCGCCCAACTGCTCGGCGAGTTCCAGGCCCTCACCGGCGGCAGGCCGCCGGCCGAACTCATCAGCCAGTGCGGCTCGGGCGTGACGGCCTGCCACAACCTGCTGGCCCTGGAGATCGCGGGCCTTCGCGGCGCAGTGCTCTACCCCGGCTCATGGAGCGAATGGAGCGCCCAGCCCGGCGCGCCCATCGCCACCGGCCCGCAGGCCTGACGCTCTCACCCCAACACCGGAGACCTTCGATGATGCGCAAACGCGACCTGTTCCGCCACGGCGCGGCCTTGCTGACCACCTGCCTCGGCCTGCTGGCAGGCGCCGCGCACGCGGCCTACCCGGAGCAGCCGGTCCGGCTGGTGGTGGGCTTCCCGCCCGGCGGCGGCGGCGACCTGTACGGCCGCACCCTCGCCAGCGCGCTGGGCAAGCACCTCGGCCAGACCATGATCGTGGACAACAAGGCCGGTGCCGGCGGCAACATCGCCGCGGAGACCGTGGCGCGCGCCCGGCCCGACGGCTACACCCTGATCCTCGCCATGAGCGGCAACCTGGGCAGCGCGCCGGCCATCCGTCCCAGCCTGCCCTACAAGGTGCCCGAGGACTTCGTGCCCATCGCCCAGCTCGTGGAGACGCCGTTCGGCCTGATGGTCGGCAGCAACTCGAAGATCAAGACGGTGCAGGAATACGTCGCGGCGGCCAAGGGCGGCAAGCTCACCTATGCCTCCACCGGCACCGGCGGCGCGGCACAGATCGTGATGGAGATGGTCAAGCAGCAGGCCGGCCTCGACATCCTGCACATCCCCTACAAGGGCTCGGGCCCGGCGCTCAACGATCTGTACGGCGGGCTGGTCGACAGCTTCTTCGCGCCCTACACCCCGCTCATGGGCCAGATCGTTGGCGGCAAGCTGCGCCTGCTGGCCGTGAGCACGGCCAAACGCGTGGCGGCCATGCCCAACGTGCCCACGCTCAAGGAGTCGGGCATCGACGTGGTGATGACGCAGTGGTACGGCCTGGCCGCGCCCGCGGGCACGCCCAAGGACGTGGTGGACACGCTCTCGCGCGCGGTCAAGGCCGCCTTGCAGGACCCCGAGCTGATCAAGGTCTACCGCGCCGACGGCGCGCAGGAATCCACGCTGGCCGGCGATGCGTTCCGCAGCTTCATCGTGAAGGACATCGCCAACTACAAGCGCGCCGTCGAACGCGGCAACCTGAAAGCAGAATAGCGAGACCGCCGCTGGATCGCCCCGCCCAGACCCCCGTGATGTGAACACCATGCCGCCCACCGATACGCCCAGCCTCGCCATGAAGCCCCACAGCGCCCACTGGGGCGTGTTCTCCGCGGCCTGGGACGGCCAGCGCCTCACGGTGCAGCCGCACCCGGGCGACCCCGACCCGAACCCGCTGCTGCAGAACTTTCCCGATGCGCTGCGGCACCGCGTGCGCGTGACCACGCCCATGGTGCGGCGCGGCTGGCTGGAGCGCGGCCCCGGGCCCGACGCCACTCGCGGCTGCGACGACTACGTGCCCCTGCCCTGGCCCGAGGCGCTCGACCTCGTGGCGCGGGAGCTGCGCCGCGTGGAGCAGGCGCATGGCATCGGCGCGATCTTCGGCGGCTCCTACGGCTGGTCGAGCGCGGGGCGCTTCCACCACGCGCAAAGCCAGGTGCACCGCTTCCTCAACACCGCCCTGGGCGGCTACGTGCGCTCGGTCAACAGCTACAGCGCGGGCGCCTCGGCCGTCATCCTGCCGCACATCCTGGGCAGCATGGACGAAGTGGCGCGCCGCAACGTGACCTGGGAGCAGATCGTCGAGCACAGCGACGTGGTGCTGGCCTTCGGCGGCATGGCGCTGCGCAACTCGCGCGTGGCCTCGGGCGGCATCAGCCGCCACATCGAGCGCGAATCGATGCGCCAGGCGGCCGAGCGCGGCTGCCGCTTCGTCAACATCAGCCCGCTGCGCCCCGACCTGCCCGAGGAAGCGCGCGCCGAGTGGCTGGCCGCGCGCCCCGGCACCGACACCGCCCTCATGCTGGGCCTGGTGCACACGCTGGTGAGCGAAGGCCGGCACGACCGCGACTTCATCGCGCGCTACTGCGACGGCTGGGATACCTTCGAGGACTACCTGCTCGGCCGCAGCGACGGCACGCCCAAGAGCGCCGCCTGGGCATCGGCCCTTTGCGGCCTGCCCGAGCGCCGCATCGCCGAGCTCGCGCGCGAACTGCACGGCAAGCGCGTGCTGGTGGTGGTGGCCCATTCGCTGCAGCGCGCCGAGCATGGCGAGCAGCCGGTGTGGATGGGCGCCGTGCTGGCCGCCGCCCTGGGCCAGCTCGGCCTGCCCGGCGGCGGCTACAACTACGCGCTGGGCACGCTGGCCCACTACGGCAAGCGCCTGAACGCCGTGCCCAGCGCCGCGCTGCCGCAGGGCACCAATGCCGTGAAGGAGTTCATCCCGGTGGCGCGCATTGCCGACATGCTGCTGCACCCGGGCGAGCCCTTCGACTACAACGGCCAGCGCCGCAGCTACCCGCACGTGCGCCTGGCCTACTGGGCCGGCGGCAACCCGTTCCACCACCACCAGGACCTGAACCGCCTGCGCGAGGCCTTCCGCCGCCTGGACACGCTGATCGTGCACGAGATCGCCTGGACCGCCACCGCGCGCCATGCCGACATCGTTCTGCCCTGCACCATGACGCTGGAGCGCGAGGACATCGGCGCCACGCCAACCGACCCGCTGATGGTGGCGATGCACCGCATCGCCGAGCCGCACGGGTTGAGCCGCGACGACTACGACATCTTCGCCGACCTGGCCGAGCGCCTGGGACAACGCGATGCGTTCACCGAAGGCCGCGACACCCGCGGCTGGCTGCGCCACCTGTACGAGAAGACCCGCGCCGCACTCGAGGCGCGCGGCGACGAGGCGCCCGACTTCGACACCTTCTGGGCGCGCGGCGAGCTGCGCCTGCCGCAGCGGCCCGACGACGGCGGCATCCTGCGCGCCTTCCGCGACGACCCGGCGGGCCAGCCGCTGCCCACGCCCAGCGGCAAGGTGCAGATCAGCTCGCCCACCGTGGCCGGCTTCGGCTACGCCGACTGCCCGGGCCACCCGGCCTGGCTGCCCAAGCAAGACGTGCCCGACGCGCGCCACCCGCTGTTCCTGATTGCCAATCAGCCGGCCACGCGGCTGCACAGCCAGCTCGACTTCGGTGGCCACAGCACGGCCAGCAAGCGCCAGGGCCGCGAAGTCTGCCGCCTGCACCCGGCCGATGCCGCCGCGCGCGGCATCGCCGACGGCGACATCGTGCGCCTGTTCAACGACCGCGGCGCCTGCCTGGCTTCAGTGCGCGTGACCGACGAGCTGATGCCCGGCGTGGTGCAGTTGCCCACCGGCGCCTGGTACGACCCGCAGGACCCCGCCGCCGAGCGGCCGCTGTGCGTGCACGGCAACCCCAACGTGCTCACGCGCGACCACGGCACCTCGTCGCTGGCGCAAGGCTGCAGCGGCCAGTTGACGGCCGTGCAGGCCGAGCGCTTCGACGGCCCGCTGCCGGCCATCCGCGCCTACGAGCCGCCGTCGCCAGTCTCGCGCTCCGACGTCTAACCGCTGCTGCCTTGTGATGCTCGCGGCCCGGCCTTGGCGGCAGCAGGCAAACCGGGTTCCGGGCTACCAATCCTGGACCGAGCCGTCGACGCCGATTCGCATGTTCGGCACGATGTCGGTGGCGGGGAGCCGCATCAAGGCCTCGTCGTTGAACTCGATGCCGATGCCGGGCCCCTCGGGCACTTCAAGATAGCCGCCAACCAGGCGCAGCGGCGCCTTCACGAGGTCACGCTTCGGGTAGTCGGACTCACCCGTGTACTCCTGCAGTGCGAAGTTCGGGATGCAGGCATCGAGCTGCACGCAGGCGGCCGTTGACACAGGCGACAAGGGGTTGTGGGGAATCACCTTGACGTGGCGGGCCTCCGCGAGCGCAGCCGCTTTCTTGCTGCCGCTCAGGCCCATGCACAGGCACAGGTCCGGGCGGATAAAGTCGCAGCCTCCGCTGGCCAGCAGTTCCTGGAACTGGAAGATGGAGGTGAGCCGCTCGCCCGTGGCGATCGGCAAGCGGCACCGGGCCTGGAGCTCGCCCATCAGGGCCGGGCTGTCCGGAAGCATCGGGTCTTCGTAGAAATAGGGATGAAAGGGCTCCAGCCGCGCGGCCAGGGCAACGGACTCGGCGGGATTCATCTGGCGATGGAGTTCGATGCACAGGTCGACATCGCCGGCGAGGGCCTCGTGAACGGCCCCGACGCGCTGCACTGCGTCGGACGCCCAGGACTCGAAGGATTGGTGCAGGTGGTAGTCCGCAGAAAAGGGCGAGAAGCGGATGGCCGTGAAGCCCGCGGCTTTTTTCTGCAGCGCATCGCTCACCAGATCGTCGAGCGAGTCGCCATGTGCGTGGATGTAGCAACGCACCCGGTCCCGCGTCTTGCCCCCCATCAGTTCGTAGACGGGCACGCCCAGGCGCTTGCCCTTGATGTCCCACAGCGCAATGTCGATGGCCGAGATGGCGCCCGAGATCAGCGCGCCCATGAAATGGGAGCTCCGCTGGAGCAACTGCGCGTGGTGCTCGATAAGGGAGGGATCTTTGCCCTTCA
Source organism: Variovorax terrae (assembly GCF_022809125.1). NCBI lineage: Bacteria > Pseudomonadati > Pseudomonadota > Betaproteobacteria > Burkholderiales > Comamonadaceae > Variovorax > Variovorax terrae. Next base: position 2,631,676 of record NZ_JALGBI010000001.1, read on the forward strand.
GATAGGGCTCCATGGCGTGCAGCGTGGCCTGCGTCGGGCCAGGCCACCCATGCACACCGGCTTCGCCGATGCCGACCGTTCCGTCTTCGCACCAGATGCGCAGCAGGCACCAGCGGTCGACACGGAAGGTCTCTATTTTTTCAATGCGCGTAGCTTTCATTTGTTGAGTTCACTCGGGCTTGACGCCCGCGTCGAGGATGATCTTGCTCCATCGAGCCGCTTCGGATTTCTGGAATGCCGCGAACTGCCCGGGCGTGTCGGACGACAGCGCGCCCATGCCCATCGCTTCGAACTTGGCGTGCACGTCGGGCTGCCTGCGCGCCTTCTGCCACTCGGCATTGAGCCGCTGGATGGCCTGCGCGGGCGCATGTCTGGGCGCGTAGAGACCGATCCATCCGGTGGAGTGAAAACCCTTCACGCCGGCTTCGGCAACGGTGGGCACGTCCGGCAACGGGGCGAGGCGGGTGTCGCCGGTCACGCCCAGCAGGCGCAGCTTTCCGCTCTTGACGTGAGGCTCCACCAGGTTGTAGCCCGTGAACATCATCTGCACCTGCCCGCCGAGCAGATCGGTCAGGGCCTGGCCGTCTCCCTTGTAGGGCACGTGGGTCAGCCGGGTGCCCGTCATGCTGGCGAACAGCTCGCCCGACAGGTGTGAATTCGTGCCTTGCCCGCCGGACCCGAAGGACAGCTCGCCGGGCTTCTGTTTGGCCAGTGCGATCAACTCGGCAACGCTGCGCGCAGGCACCTGGGCATTGACGACCAGCACCACGGGCCCGCCTGCCAGGAGCGCAATGGGGGCGAAATCGCGCTCCGGCACGAAGTTCAACTGCTTGTACAGATAGGGCGCGACGATCATCACCGTGGGCGCGGTGATCAGCAAGGTGTAGCCGTCCGCAGCGGACTTGGCCACATAGTCGGCCGCCAGGGTTCCACCCGCTCCCGGCCGGTTGTCCACGAAGAAGCTCTGCCCGGTGGCTTGCGTCATCTTCTGCGCGAAGATGCGCGCGAAATAGTCGGCAGCACCGCCCGCGTTGACGCCGACCACCACCTTCACCGGCTTGCTGGGGTAGTCGGCTGCCTGCGCCCAGGCGGCCGGGCCGGTTGCCAGGACGGCGGCGGCGCCAGGCATCAGCTTGAAGAGCTTTCTTCGGTTCATCTTCTTGTCTCCGTGCGTTGTCTCGATGGGAGCGATCTTCATCGTACGAGTGATAGAGAACAAATAGAATATCGGCTCCTCCTATTTGAATCTTCTATACCGTGGCCGTGTCAGCCTCCGTTCTCGCTTCGCGGCTTGTGGTGCGGGCGCGCTTGCGCCATCTTCAGGTGCTCGTGAAAGTGGCGGAGTTGGGGAGCGTCAAGCGGGCTGCGGAAGCCATCGGGCTCACGCAGCCCTCCACGACCCAGGCGCTCGCGGATCTGGAACAACTGCTCGAGTGCACGCTGTTCGACAGGCATGCGCGAGGCATGCATCCGACGCCCATCGCCCTCGCGGTTCTGCCGCTCGCGCGCAGGATGCTCGACGCGCTCAACGACTGCGCGGAGGCGGTGGTGGCCTTCTCGGCCGAGGGCCGCAGCCTGGTGCGCATCGCGGCCCTGTCTGGCGCCGTGACGGGCATCCTGGCCAAGGCCTTGCCGGTCTTCAGCCAGCAGCACCCGGACATCCTGCTGCAGATTCAGGAAGCAGACATCGAACAGATCGGCGCCTTGATGGCGGGCGGCGGCCTCGACATGGTCTTCTGCCGGCAACCCCCTGTTGCCACGGAGGGCTGGCGCTTCGAGCCGCTGCTCGACGATGAGTTCGTGGTCATCGCCGCGCCACACCATCCGCTTGCCGGCAGGAAGCGGCTGACCTTCAAGGCGCTACGCGACGAAATCTGGCTGACCTCGCCCGTTGCATCTGCGCCGCGCCGGACCCTCGACCAGTGGAGCGCCGCGCAAGGCATCGAGCCCAGGCAGCGCCTGATTAGCACCCGCTCGATGGCTATCGTGTGGGCGGCCCTCGTGCACGAGCGATGCGTGTGCCTCGTGCCCCTCAGCATCGCCAGCCAGTTGCTGGACGCGGGGCAACTGGTGCGGCTGAACATAGCCGTGCCTTATGCGTTCGAGCCGATAGGAATGATGACGCCGATCGATTCATCAGGCTTGGCGACGCAGAAACTTCAGGCGTTCCTGCTGAGTTTCGAGAAGGCTAGGTGACGGGACGACGCTCCCATCCAGCGGGACGACGGTGGCGGGCGCAACACGCCGGGCATGAACAGGCAAGGCTCGCGCCTGTTGGCCGCAACCATTTGCTACTTATTTGATAGCAAACAATGACCACTGCACCTGGACATCCGGCTTAAATCATCCAAAATTCACCTCTAACGGGCCTCGCATCGACGCACGCGGGCACAATGCCATTCTTGAACGCGGCCCTCGCTGCCGCCCTCACCCCTGCAACGTGAACGAAGCCGACACCATGAAACTTGCCACCTGGAACGTCAACTCCCTGGCCGTGCGCCTGCCCCAAGTGCTGGACTGGCTGGCCGCCAACCCGGTGGACGCGCTGTGCCTGCAGGAGCTCAAGCTCACCGATGACAAGTTCCCGCAGGCCGAGCTCGAGGCCGCGGGCTACCACAGTGCCGTGTTCGGCCAGAAGACTTACAACGGCGTCGCCATCCTGAGCCGCACCCCGGCGCGCGACGTGGTGAAGAACATCACGGGCTTTGCCGACGATCAGTCGCGCGTGATCACCGCCACGCTGGACACGCCCGAGGGCGCGCTGCGCGTGGTCAACGGCTACTTCGTCAACGGCCAGGAGCCGGGCAGCGAGAAGTTCGCCTACAAGATGCGCTGGCTCGATGCCTTGCGCGAACAGGTACGCGCGGAGTTGGCCGTGCATCCGCGGCTGGTGCTGCTGGGCGACTTCAACGTCGCGCCCGAGGACCGCGACTCCTACGATCCCGAGGGCCTGCGCGAGACCATCCACCACACGACGGCCGAGCGCGACCACTTCAAGGCGCTGCTGGGCCTGGGCCTGACCGATGCCTTCCGCCTGTTCGAGCAGCCCGAGAAAAGCTACTCGTGGTGGGACTACCGTATGCTCGGCTTCCAGAAGAACCGAGGCCTGCGCATCGACCACATCCTGGTGAGCGAGGCGCTCAAGCCCGGGGTGAAGTCCTGCACCGTGGATCGCGCGCCGCGCAAGAACAAGCAGCCCAGCGACCACGCGCCGGTGATCGTGGAGCTGTGAGCCCGCGGCCGTGAATCGGCGGGCGCTCTCTACTCCAGACCCAGTTCCTGAATTTTGCGCGTAATGGTGTTGCGCCCGATGCCGAGCTTTTGAGCGGCCTCGATGCGCCGCCCCCGCGTGTTGGCCAGCGCGGTCAGGATCAGCTTGGACTCGAAACGGCGGGTCAGTTCGTCCCACACGTCGTGCCGGCCCGTGGCCAGCAGGGCCAGCGCCTCGGCCTCGAGCCCTGATTCCCAGCTGCCCGCGCCGGGTGCCGGCACGGCGTTCGCTGTCGGCGCCGGCAGCGCGTCGCCCGCCGCATCCGCCTCCAGCGCCTTGACCGCGGGCTTCGCGGCCAGCTCGGCCAGGCGCGGCGCGGCCTCGGCGCCGGGTGCGGCCAATGTTCGCAAGGCCGGGGCATCGCCGGTGGTGCCGGCCACCTCGGGCGGCAGGTCCTTGGGCTCGATCACTTGCGCCGGCGCCATCACGGTCAGCCAGTGGCAGATGTTTTCGAGCTGCCGCACATTGCCCGGGAAACCAAAGGCGCCGAGCAAGGCCAGCGCAGCATCGGAAATGCGCTTGGGCTCCACACCGAGCTGCTTGGCGCTTTGCTGCAGGAAGTGGCGCGTGAGCATGGGCACGTCTTCCCTGCGCTCGCGCAGCGCCGGCAGGCGCAGGCGGATCACGTTGAGGCGGTGGAACAGGTCTTCGCGGAACACGCCTTCCTTGACGCGCTGCTCCAGGTCCTGGTGCGTGGCGGCGATCACGCGCACATGGGCCTTGACGGCGTTGTGGCCGCCCACGCGGTAGAAGTGGCCGTCGCTGAGCACGCGCAGCAGGCGCGTCTGCAAATCGAACGGCATGTCGCCGATCTCATCAAGGAACAGCGTGCCGCCCTCGGCCTGCTCGAAGCGGCCGCGGCGCATGGTCTGCGCGCCAGTGAAGGCGCCGCGCTCGTGGCCGAACAACTCGCTCTCCAGCAGGTCCTTGGGGATGGCCGCGGTGTTGATCGCCACGAAGGGCCCGCTGGCGCGCGGCGAATGCTTGTGCAGCGCGCGCGCCACCAGCTCCTTGCCCGAACCCGATTCGCCGGTGATCATCACCGTGACGTTGCTCTGCGAGAGGCGCCCGATGGCGCGGAACACGTCCTGCATCGCCGGGGCCTGGCCCAGCATCTCGGGCGCGGCAGCCATGCGCTCCTCGGCCACTTCCTCGCGCTGGCTCTCTTCCACCGCACGGCGGATCAGCTCCACCGCCTTGGGCAGGTCAAATGGCTTGGGCAGGTATTCGAACGCGCCGCCCTGGAAAGCCGAGACGGCGCTGTCGAGGTCGGAGAACGCGGTCATGATGATGACGGGCAGGCCCGGCAGCTTCTCCTTGACCTTGTCCAGCAGCTCCAGCCCCGAGCCGCCCGGCATGCGGATGTCGCTCACCAGGACCTGCGGGCCGTCCTCGTCCGTGGCGTCTTCGAGCGCCTGCAGCACTTCACGCGGGTTGGTGAAGCTGCGCGTGGGCAGTTCTTCGCGGAGCAGGGCCTTCTCCAGCACGAAGCGGATGGATTGGTCGTCGTCTACTATCCAGATCGGCTTCATGTGTTTTAGTCACCTTGGTATCGAACTCAATCAGTCAGGGCAGCGGAATCAGTATCTTGAAATCCGTCCGGCCCGCCACGCTTTCGCACTCGATCAAGCCATGGTGCTGCTGCACGAAGGTTTGCGCCAACGTCAGCCCCAGCCCTGAGCCGCCTTCCCGGCCCGACACCAGCGGGTAGAAGATGCGGTCTTTGATCGAGTCCGGCACGCCGGGCCCGTTGTCGATGACATGCAATTCCAATGCCAGTCGATAGCGCTGCTTACCGAATGTCACCTGCCGGGCGATCCGCGTGCGGAACACCAGTTGCGCATCGCCCGCCGCGATGCGTTCGGCCAGGGCCTGGCAGGCGTTGTGGGCGATGTTGAGCACGGCCTGGATCAGCTGCTCGCGGTCGCCGCGGAACTCGGGAATCGAAATGTCGTATTCACGAACCACCTTCAGCCCGCGTGGAAACTCGGCCAGGATCAGCGAGCGCACCCGCTCGCAGACCTCGTGGATGTTGACGTCGCCCACCACGTGCGGGCGGCGGTGCGGCGCCAGCAGCCGGTCGACCAGCGTCTGCAGCCGGTCGGCCTCGTGGATGATGACCTGGGTGTACTCGGTCAGGTCCCTGGAGTCAATCTCCATCTGCAGCAGCTGCGCCGCGCCGCGGATGCCGCCCAGCGGGTTCTTGATCTCGTGCGCGAGGTTGCGGATCAGCTCCTTGTTGGCCTGGGCCTGGTCGATCAGGCGCTCCTCTCGGTCCTGCTTGGCCTGGGCTTCGAGCGGCAGCAGCTCCACGATGATCTCGCCCGGCCGCTCGGTCTGCGCCACGATCACATGCACGGGCAGCGGATCGTGGTTCAGGCGCTTGAGCCAAGCGTCGTAGCGCAGCGCGGCGAACTCATTGCTGCCCGCGCCTTCGAGCGCGTTCTGCAGGATCTGCGGTTCGGTGAAGCAGTCGGGCAGTTGCGAGCCTTCGATGGTGCGGCGCGAGGTGCCCAGGGCGTCTTCGAGTGCCGAGTTGGCGAACAGCACCGAGCCATCGCTGCGCACCACGGCGACCAGCGTGGCCAGGAGATCGAACGGTTGAAAGTACGCGGGCGGGGAAGTGGGCTTGTTCAAGCCACTTATTTTGACGCAGGAACGCGGCCCAGCTCGCGCTTGATGCCCGCGATGTCGCTTTCGTTGCGGGCGATGCTGGCCTTGAGCTCGGCCACGCGGTCCAGGTACTTCTGGTAGTTGCGCCCCTCGGCACCCTGCTTCTCGGGCTCGCCGTCGTTGTATTCCTTGAGCAGCTCGGCCTGGCGGGCCTCGGCCTTCTTGAGTTCGGCCTCGAGGATGGCGCGGGCTTCGGAATCGCGCGCGCGCTGGTCGGCCGAATCCACGCGCGGCCCGGCCGCCGCCGGCGCCGCGGCCACGCGCACCTGCCCGGCCGGCACGCGCGTGCCCTGCACCACGGTGACGTTGCCGCCTTCCACCACCTTGCAGCCGCGGGACTGGGCCTCGGCGGCATTGTTGGTGTATTCATTGCCGCAGCGGTAGATGCGGTCCTGGCTGTGACTGCCTGCTGTGAAAAATGCAGCAAGCACGGGAATCAATAACGCGTATCTCATGCTCTTCTCCTCGCATTGCAAAAAATGCAGGGACGGTCTGCCAGTATCGCGCTTTTCCTTAGAAATACAAAATAACCCTTTGATTCAAAAAGAAAAAGGACGGCATATGCCGTCCTTTTCATGCCACAGGCAACGCGCCGGATTACAGCGAGTAGTACATGTCGAATTCCACCGGGTGGGTCGCCATGCGGAAGCGCGTGACCTCCTGCATCTTGAGCTCGATGTAGGCGTCGATCATGGTGTCGGTGAACACGCCGCCCTTGGTCAGGAAGCTGCGGCCCTTGTCCAAGTAGTCCAGCGCCTGATCGAGGCTGTGGCACACGGTCGGCACCTTCGCGTCTTCCTCGGGCGGCAGGTGGTACAGGTCCTTGGTGGCGGCTTCGCCCGGGTGGATCTTGTTTTCCACGCCGTCCAGGCCGGCCATCATCAGCGCCGAGAAGCACAGGTACGGGTTGGCCAGCGGATCGGGGAAGCGCGCCTCGATGCGGCGGCCCTTCGGGTTGGCCACATACGGGATGCGGATCGAGGCCGAGCGGTTCTTGGCCGAGTAGGCCAGCTTCACCGGGGCTTCGTAGCCGGGCACCAGGCGCTTGTAGCTGTTGGTGCCGGGGTTGGTGATGGCATTCAGCGCGCGCGCGTGCTTGATGATGCCGCCGATGTAGTACAGCGCGAAATCGCTCAGGCCGGCATAGCCGTCACCGGCGAACAGGTTCTTGCCGTCCTTCCAGATCGACTGGTGCACGTGCATGCCGGAGCCGTTGTCGCCCACGATGGGCTTGGGCATGAAGGTCGCGGTCTTGCCGTAGGCGTGGGCGACGTTCTGCACCACGTACTTGAGCAGCAGGGTCCAGTCGGCGCGCTGCACCAGCGTGCTGAACTTGGTGCCGATCTCGTTCTGGCCGGCGCCCGCCACTTCGTGGTGGAACACCTCGACCGGGATGCCCAGCGATTCGAGGATCAGCGACATCTCGGCGCGCATGTCCTGCGTGCTGTCGACCGGGGGCACGGGGAAGTAGCCGCCCTTGACGGTGGGGCGGTGGCCCTTGTTGCCGCCTTCGAGCTTCTTACCGGTGTTCCACGGGGCTTCGTATTCGTCGATCTTGTAGAACGAGCCCGACATGTCGTTGGCCCAGCGCACGTCGTCGAAGATGAAGAATTCGGGTTCCGGGCCGAAGAAGGCGGTATCGCCCAGGCCGGAGGCCTTGAGGTAGGCTTCGGCGCGCTTGGCGATGGAACGCGGGTCGCGGTCATAGGCCTTGCCGTCGCCGGGTTCGAGCACGTCGCAGGTCAGGAACAGCGTGGTTTCTTCGAAGAAGGGATCGATGTTGGCCGTGTTCGGGTCCGGCATGAGCAGCATGTCGGAGGCTTCGATGCCCTTCCAGCCGGCAACGGACGAACCGTCAAACGCATGGCCCGACGAGAACTTGTCTTCGTCGAAGTGGGAAACGGGCACGGTCACGTGCTGTTCCTTGCCACGGGTATCGGTGAAGCGGAAGTCGACAAACTTGACTTCGTTTTCCTTCACCAGTTTCATCACGTCTGCGACGGTCTTGGCCATCAGGTTCTCCTGGTTGGATGGTTGCTGAAAATTTGCGGATGCGCCTGGGAATGCAGTTTTTGTGCCAAAGCTGGTGCATTCCCCCGGCTCGCGAAACCAGCCATTGTGCCTTGATGCGACCCTGGTTTTCGCATGGGATCGTGCTAAAAAGCCCGCATTTGAGACCCATTTTGGTGCATTTCGCCAACGCACCTTCAAGGTGCGTTTTTATGAGCGCACCAATTCGGGGCCAAGCCTGGCCTTGAAGCCGTGCAGGCCCGCCAGCAGCGCCGGATAGGCCTGCTCGACCAGGCCCGGCTCGCCCTTGACGCCCAGCTCGATGTGCCGCCCGTAGGTCGGGTGGTCCACGCTGGGCAGGCTGAACACCTTGACCCCGGCGTGGATGCGCTCGATGTCCTCCATCAGCGGCGTCAGGGTGGCCTCCATGGCGCCGAACACGATCACCGACTTCTCGATCCAGGCCGCGTGCTGGAACAGGTGCGCGTAGTGGTGGTCGAGCACCCATTCGATCATGGGCCAGGCCATCACCGGGAAGCCCGGCGCGAAATGCACCGCCCCGCCCGCCGCGCCGGCGCAGGAAAAACCGGGAATCTTGTTGTAGGGATTGGGAATGATCTGCGCGCCCTGCGGGAACACGCCCATGTTGAGGCGGTGGACGTTGTCGGCGCGGTCGGGCTCGTAGGCAATGCCTTGCTCGCGCGCGGTGTCCTGCATGCGCTCGCGGATCAGCGCCTCGGCCTGCGGGTGCAGCTGCAGCGGCACGCCCAGCGCCGCCGCGGCGCACTGGCGCGTGTGGTCGTCGGGCGTGGCGCCGATGCCGCCGGTGGAGAACACCACGTCGCCCGAGGCAAAGGCGCGCGCCAGCGTGGCGGTGATGCGCGCGGGCGAATCGCCCACGTACTCGGCCCAGGCCAGCGACAGCCCGCGCGCGTTGAGCAGCTCGATCACCTTGGGCAGGTGCTTGTCGGCGCGCTTGCCGGAAAGGATTTCGTCGCCGACGATGATGAGCCCGAAGCTGGGCGCGGGCGGATGTTGGGGTGCGTTCATGGTGGCCAGGGTGAAATACCGCTAGAAAGGCGCGTCGGCGCCGATCCGCGGAACAGGGTTGTCGCCCGCCGGCTGAGCGGCGGGCAACGACAGCGGCGGCGCGGCCTCTTCGGGCGCCGCGGCGGCACGGCTTCTGCGCAACTCTTCCAGGGCTGCCAGGCAGTAGTGCGCAAACCAGAGCGAGGAGAACGCGAACACCAGCGTGTAGATCCAGATCGCCACCGGCACCAGGATCACGAAGGCCGCCGCGAACAGCGCGCCCGAGGCCCAGACGATGCTGGGCGCGGCGCCAAGGTAGCCGGTGAGGATGCCGATGCCCAGCAGCCAGCCGCGGTGGCTACGGAAGATCTCGCGGCGCTCCTCCTTGCTGGCATGGTCGGCCAGCGCATCGAAGGTCATCACGCGGTAGGTCAGCCAGCCCCAGATCAGCGGCGGCAGCACCAGGATCAGCGGCGGCACCAGCCACAGCGGCACCGAGACCACCAGCGCGATCGCCGCCAGCAGCGTGGAGCCGAGCGACCAGAAGATGCTGACCAGCAGCGAGCCGCCCTTCTTGCGCTCCAACGCCGGGAAGCGGCGCTCGGCCACCATCGACACCAGCGCGGGCGTCATCATCACCGCCACCACCAGCAGCGACAGCAGCACGATCGCCGGCGTCACCACGAAGATGACGATCAACGGCGCCACCACGGTCTTGAGGTTGCCGGCGCCGATGCCCTGCAGCCAGCTCCACAGATTGTTGAGCAGCGAGTAGGAGTCGAGCGCGCCGCGCACCCATTCGAGCGTCGCGTCCCAATAGAAGTAGCCCAGGCCCAGCGACAGCGCCACCATCAGCACCAGCGGCAGAAACGACAGGGCGATCACGCGCGGGTGCAGGCAGTAAGCCACGGCGCGCCAGAAAGAATCGAGGAGCAGGCTCATGCGCCAAGCATAACCGGGACGCCGCCGTCAGGCGCGGCCCAGCAGGCGCTTGAGCCCCAGCCACTGCTGCGCCCAGAAGCCGCGCCCGTAGTCGCGCCCCTGCTCCACCTGGTCGCGCACGCCGGTGGGCTCGTAGCGCAGCTCGAAGTCGGCGGTGCGAAACAGCATGTCCCACCAGGGCAGCAGCACGCCGAAGTTGCGGCCCCCCAGCGTGTCGCGGCCGGCCGACTCATGCCCGATGCCGATCGCATGGTGCATGCGGTGAAAGCGCGGGCTGATCCACAGCCGCTCGCCGATGCGGCCGAACCACAGCCGCAGGTTGGCGTGCTGCAGGCTCTCGCTGAGCTGGGTGAAGGCCACGATGGCGATGAACTGGCCCGGTGCGACGCCGATGAGCTGCGCCACCACCACGATGAGGCTGTCGCGGATCAGGTCGTCCAGCAGGTGGTTGCGGTTGTCGCTCCACATCGTCATCTGGCGCTGCGAATGGTGCAGCGAGTGCAGGCTCCACCACCAGTTGAACTGGTGCTGGCCGCGGTGGATCCAGTAGTCGACGAAATCGAACACGACCAGGTAGATCGCGAAGCTCACCACCGCATGGTCGGTCACGCCGGGCCACAGCGCGTCGATCTGGAAGGTGGTCAGGCCCTGCATGCGCAGCCAGCCGAACAGGTCGTCGAACAGCGGCGCGACGCCCAGGAACAGCGCCACGCGGAACAGGCCCAGCCGGTGGATCAGGGTGTAGAGGATGTCGGTGCGGATGGCGGCGCGGTCGGTCACCGGCTCCACCGGCCGCCAGCGCTGCAGCGGGCCGATCAGCACCAGCAGCACTGCGATCTGCAGCACGCCCACCAGCAGCCAGCCGGTGGCGTCGTAGGCGTCCTCCAGCCGCCCGCCCAGCCCGAGCGCGAAGGCCGCCGGCTGCAGCAGGGTCTCGAACAGCCACTGCTGCACGGCGGAGAAGGTGTCGGCCAGCCAGTCCATCATGTCGGAGTCATCCGGGTCGCGCGGCGATCCAGGCCCGGTAGCCGGGATGCTCGCGCAGGGTTTGGAAGCAGAAGCCCCGCTCCTTCAGGCCCACGATCAGCGGCTCCAGCACGGCCGGCGCCCACGGGTCCTTGCGCGACCAGATGCCCAGGTGGGCCAGCAGGATGTCGCCGGGCCGGATGTCGCGCAGCGCTTTCCTGAGCAGCGCGTCATTGGGATAGGTCTCGCTGGGCAGCTCGTCGCCCAGGAAGCCGGCCGGCGACCAGCCCACGTGCGCGTAGCCGCAGCTTCTGGCCGCCGCCAGCAGCGCGGGCGAGGTCTTGCCGCCGGGCGCGCGGAACAACGGTAGCGGCTTCCTGCCGGTGATCTGCTGCAGGCGCTCGGCCGAGCGGCCGATCTCCTCGCAGTACTGCTTCGCGTCCCAGGTCAGCTCCCGCCCCTCCTCCGGACCGGCCGAGGGCCGGATGCGAAAGCGCGGCACCGCCCCTGGAACGTCGGCGCGCCAGTAGGCGTGGTCCCAGGTGTGCGAGGCGAATTCATGGCCTTCGGCGGCGCGCGCCTTCCACCACGGCGCCCAGTGCTCACCCAGGCTGCCGTCGCCGGTCTTGGTGCGTTCGTTGGCGGCGAAGAAGGTCACGCGGACATTCTGCCGACGCAGGATGTCGGCAATCAGCGGCGCCACCTCCATGTGGCCGGTGTCGAACGTGAGGTAGACCGGTTTTTCGCAGGCATTTGCGGCCGATGTCCAGGCGGGCTGGACGCCGGCCGCTACGAAAACGATAGCAGCCAACAGCGGGCGCCGGCGCTCAGCGCGGCGCGTGGTCGAGGGTCCAGACTCCATGCGGCGATTTTCCGACCTTGACCTGACGGATGACCTGGCGCGTCTGGGTGTCGATCACGCTGAGCTTGCGGGCCCAGCGCGAGGTCACGAGGATCAGCCGGCCGTCGGCCGACACGTCCATGCAGTCGGGCCCGCCGGGCGCGGGGTAGCTGGCCACGGCCTCCAGCGCCTGCAGGTCGATCTTGCTGATGGTGTTGGCCACGCGGTTGCTCACGTAGACGTGGCGCTTGTCGCCGGCGGCGCGAAAGGCGTGGGCGCCGTCGCCGGTGGCGATGATCTTGGTGCGGCGCGGCTCCTTGCCCGTCACGTCGTAGACCTCGACGCCGTTGCCGCCGGTCAGGGCCAGCAGCAGGTGGCGGTCGTCGGCGGTGCCGAACACGTCGGCCGGCGTGGCGCCGGTCTTGACGCGCCACTTGAGGGTCTGCGTCGGCAGGTCCACCGCCACCAGCTCGTCGCTGTCCTGCATCGAGAGGTAGGCCGTGGTGCTCTTGCTGTCGATCCAGACGTGGCTGGGCGTCTTGCTGGACGCGATGCGCTTGGCCAGCGTGAGGTCCTTGCCGTCCCAGCGGTAGAGGTCGATGTGGTTGAGCCGGTTGCCCGCGATCACCAGCCACTTCATGTCGGGCGAAAAGCGCAGCTGGTAGGGGTCGGGGATGCCGCGCACGGTGCGCTGGACTTCGGCGGTGCGCGGGTCGATGAAGGTCAGCGAATCGCCCAGCGCGTTGGCGATGATCAGCGACTTCTCGTCCGGCGTCAGGTACAGGTGGTGCGGCTCCTTGCCGGTGGGGATGCGCTTGATCTCCTTCCAGGCCACCGGGTCGATCACGCTCACGTTCGCGTCGAGCGAATTGAGGACGAACACCGGGGTGGTCTGGGCCCGGGCGGCCCAGGGGGCGGCGGCAGCGAGCGAGACGGTCAGAAAGGCGGCAAGGCGAACAAAAGACTTCACAAAACACCACTTTGGGGGCAACCATGAAGTGTAGCCGCCCCGCCGCAGCGGCCCGGTCTCATCCCGTAACATCCCGGCATGGAATTGATCAATGTCAATGGCGTGCGGCTCGAAGTCCAGCGCCTGGAGGGCTCCAGCGCCCACTCGCCGCTCGTCTTCCTGCATGAAGGCCTGGGCTCGGTGGCCATGTGGAAGGACTGGCCGGCCGAGGTCTGCGCCGCCACCGGGCGCGCCGGCGTGGTCTATTCGCGCCGCGGCTACGGCGGCTCCGACCCGGTGCCCGACGTGCGCGGCACGGGCCGCCTGGCGCCCGACTACATGCACCGCGAAGCCTGGGAGGTGCTGCCCGCGCTGCTGCAGGCCCTGGCCATCGAGCGCCCGGTGCTGCTGGGCCATTCCGACGGCGGCAGCATCGCCCTGCTGCACGCCAGCCGGCACGCGGTGGCGGCCTGCCTCGCGATGGCGCCGCACGTGATCGTGGAAGAGCTCTCGGTGCGCTCGATCGCCGAAGCCCGCACCGCCTTCGAAAGCGGTGGCCTGCGCGAGCGCCTGGCGCGCTACCACGCCGACGTGGACGGCGCGTTCTGGCAATGGAACGACATCTGGCTGAGCGAGGCCTTCCGCAGCTTCGACATCCGCCCCGACTGCCGGCGCATCGATGCGCCGGTGCTGGCGATCCAGGGCCTGGACGACCCCTATGGCACGCTGGCGCAGATTGAGCAGATCGCCCCCACGCGCGGCAGCGTCACGCTGGAAACCCTGGCGCAGTGCGGCCATTCGCCGCACCGCGACCAGGCGGCACGGGTGACGCAGCGCATCGCCGGTTTTCTGCAGACGCAGGATTGAGGGGCAAAGGCGTCAGTCCGCCTCGGAAAAGGTCTGCACGCGGCAGACCCGGAGCCGCACTTCAGGCGACCAGAAATCGAACGGCAGCCCGGCCTGGACCTTGAGGCGGGCCAGGAAGGCGCGCGGCGAAGGCAACTGCTCCCAAGCCTTCGGCGGCAGCAGGCCGGCGTGCAGCCGGCCCTCGTGCAGGCATTCGAGGATCACGCCGTCCCGGCCTGGTTCGAGCTGCCACAGCGCATGCGATTCGTTGGCGAAGTGCAGCAACCGGGGCTCGCCCAGCACCGACACCGTGACCACCAGCCCCGGCGCCTCGGCCGCCGTCACGGCGGTGAAGCGCGCATCGTTCTGCGCCGCGGCCGCCACATTGGCGCGCACGTCCTCCGCCAGCGGGCGGATGGCCCGCAGGCTGCCGGCACAGCCGCGCGGCCGGCCGTCCTGCGTGAGCGTCACATAAGCCGCGCCCGCCGACTGAAAGCTCTTGGTGCCCGGGCTCGGCTCCCTGGGTGCGCCCGTTGCCTCGTGCAGGCCGGCCCGCGCGAGCTGCACCAGCGCGAGCCCCTGCTCCAGCGTGATTTCGGGCTCCAATGGCTCGGAGGTCCGTGTCCCGTGGTCATCAGTTGCTATGAATTCCATAGCATCCAGTGGGCGGAAGACGACGCCCTCGCCGTCCGGCCCGGACAGCTCGCAGCGCAGGCCCCGCGCGGCAGCCACCTGCCGCAGGGCCTGCAGCGGCACGGCCTCCGGCGCCTGCCGGCCGCCCTCGGCGCCGCGCGGCGGTGGCAAGGGGGCGCTGACCACGATCAGCGTCTGCGCCCCGTCCCACAGGCGGTCCAGCACCTGCGCCACCTCGTGCGGCGCGGCCTCGCCCACCAAGAGCGGCAGCAGGTCGAACTCGCCCAGCACCGATTGCAGCAACGGCAAGTGCATGCCCAGATCGTGCCCGCCCGCATACGCCTCGGGCCGCACGGCCACGAAAGGCAGGCCGGCCAGCACGTCGGCCGCCAGCGTGTCGGCCGGCACCGCGCCCAGCGGCGACACGCAGGCGCCCGGCCCCGCCAGCGCCACGCCCCGGAAGGCAGCCGGCTGCGCCGCGCTGCCGAGCAGCACCACGCGGCGGATCCGCCACGCCGGCAGCCGCGCCGATGAGCGCAGCCGCGCATAGGCCGGCCCGGCTGCGCGGCTCGCTGCCGCGTCGGCGATGGGCGGCACCACCAGCGCCTTGGGCGGCCGCGAGCGCAGCAGCGCCTCGTCCGCGGCCGGCAGCCCCGCGTCGAGCAGTGCCCTCAGGCGAGCCGGGTCTGCTTCCAAAAACGTAGCACCCGAGGTCCACGCGCTGCGGACCTTGAGCAGTTTTTCCTCGAATTCGCGGGAGGCGGCGCCGGCCGGCGGCGCCAGGCAGGCCAGGTAGTCGGCGCGGCGGCGGGCGGCCTCGATGCGCCCCAGCACGAACTGGCTGCGGGCCAGATTGCCCTGGATCGCGGTGTCGCCCGGCGCTCCGGCGGCGGCTTTCTCGAACAGCGCCAGCGCCACGCCCGCGAGGCCATCGTCGAAGGCGGCGCAGCCCGCCAGGTTGAGCGCGCCGGGATGGTCGGGCGCCACGCGCAGCACGCGGTGCACCAGCTGCCGCGCGGCCGCCTTGTCGCCGGTTTTCCAGCCCGCGGCCGCCTGCGCCAGGGCCTGGTCCACCGGGAAAGCAGAGGTCATCCAGAAATCTTAGCGAGGTCCTCCGCGCTCAACCAGCACCACTGGCCCGGCAGCAGCGCTGGCGGTAACACGAGCGCGCCGATCTGCGAGCGATGCAGCGCCTCCACGCGGTTGCCCACGGCCGCCAGCATGCGCTTGACCTGGTGGTATTTCCCCTCTGTGAGCGTGAGCCGCAGGTGGTGCTCGCCCACGGCCTCGCAGGCAGCGGCGCGCACCGGTTTCGGGTCGTCGTCGAGCACCACGCCTTGCAACAACTTTTGCACTTGCGCTTCGTCGATCGGGTGCTTGGCGGTCACCTCGTAGACCTTGGGCACATGGTGCCGGGGCGAGCTCATGCGGTGGATGAACTTGCCGTCGTCGGTGAGCAGCAGCAGGCCGGTGGTGTCCTGATCGAGCCTGCCCACAGCCTGCACGCCCTGCACCGGGCCTTTTTGCGGGCGCTGGCGCAGCGGCGCGGGCAGCAGCGTGTAGATGCTCGGGTAGGTGGACGGCTTTTGCGAGCACTCGGTGCCCGCGGGCTTGTGCAGCATCAGGTAGGCGCGCTCGTGGTACGGCCACTCGACGCCCTGCACGCGAAAGCGCAGGCCGGCAGCCTCGACCTCCATCGCGGCATCGGTCACGGCGCCATCATCGAGGCTCACGAAGCCTTGCTGGATCAGCCCCGCGCAGACGCGCCGCGTGCCGAAGCCCTGGGAATAGAGAATGTCCTGGAGTTGCATGGGAGCGAGTATCGCAAAGCGGGCAGCGGCGGCGGCAGGGCCTCGCACGCCCGCGCGCCCTGCCCCGCTCAGGCGCCCGCGACCACTGTGCCGCAGACCTCGCCGAACCCGATGCGCGCGGCGCCGGCGCGCTCGCAGTAGCCGCGCATCACCAGCGTATCGCCGTCTTCGAGCCAGGCGCGGGTGTCGCCGCCGGGCAGCGCGAGCGGCTGCTGGCCGCCCAGCGTGAGTTCGAGCAGCGAGCCGGCCTCCTCGCGCGCCGGGCCCGACAGGGTGCCCGAGCCCAGCAGGTCGCCCGGCTGCAGATTGCAGCCGTTGACGGTGTGGTGCGCCACCAGCTGCGCAGGCGTCCAGTAGGCCGCCTGCCGAGTGCCGCCGCGCGTGAGCCGCATCGCGGGCCCGCCGGCCGCGCGCATCCTGGCCGTCTGCAGCCAGACTTCGAGCACGATGTCGAGCGCGCCGTGCGCGCGGTGGCCGGGCGCGTCGAGGTAAGGCAGCGGCGGCGGATCGCCGGCCGGCCGCTCGAAAGGCGCGCGAAACGGCGCCAGCGCCTCCATCGTCACGATCCAGGGCGACAGCGTGGTGGCGAAGTTCTTCGACAGGAACGGGCCGAGCGGCTGGTACTCCCAGGCCTGGATGTCGCGCGCCGACCAGTCGTTGAGCAGGCACACGCCAAACAGGTGCCGCTCGGCCTCGCCGATGCCGATGGGGCAGCCGGGCGCGTTGCCCGCGCCGACGAGGTAGCCCAGTTCCAGCTCGTAGTCGAGCCGCCGCGACGGCCCCAGCTCCGGCGCATCGGCCTCGCCCTTGAGCTGGCCCATCGGACGGCGGACCGCCTGGCCGCTCACGCCGATCGACGACGCCCGCCCGTGGTAGCCGATCGGCACCCATTTGTAGTTGGGCAGCAGCGGGTTGTCGGGGCGGAACAGCCGGCCCACGGTGGTGGCGTGATGGATGCCGGTGTAGAAATCGGTGTAGTCGCCGATGCGGCAGGGCACGGCCATCTCGGCCGCCGCCTGCGCCAGCAGCGCGGCCCGCCAGGCGCCCTCGGCGCCGCTGCCGGCGGCGAGGCCGCGCGAGAGCGCCTGGCGCAGCGCCCGGCGCTCGCCGGGATCGGCGGCCATCAGCCGGTTCATGTCGTCGGTTTCGGTGAGGCCGACGGCCCTCAGGTCCAGCACCTGGTCGCCGATGGCGACGCCGATGCGCCAGGCCTCGCCGCTGCCGGCGCGGCGAAAGCGCCCGAAAGGCAGGTTCTGGATCGGGAAGTCGCAGCCTGCGGCATTGGCCGAGGCGACCCAGCTGCACAGCGCCGGGTCATGCGTGGCGTTGAGGGTGGCGTCGAGTGCGTCGCTCATGAACCCTCAGTCGACCTTGATGTTCGCCTTGCGGATCACCGCGCCCCAGCGCTCGCCCTCGACCTGCAGGAAATGGCCGAAGTCTTCCGGGCCGCCGCTGGCCAGCCGCAATGCCTGGGCCTGCAGCAGCGCCTTGGTCTCGGGCACCTGCAGCGCCGCGCGCACCTCGGCGTTCAGCCGCTTCACGATGTCGGGCGGGGTCTTGCCCGGAGCCAGCATGCCGACCCAGCTCTGCACCTCGTAGCCCGGGTAGGTCTCGCCCACCGTGGGCACCTCGGGCAACTGCGCAATGCGCTCGCGCGTGGTCACCGCCAGCGCCTTCATCGTGCCGGCCTTGATGTGCGTCAGCACCGAGGGCGCGCTGACGAACATCACGTCCACGCGGCCGCCCAGCACGTCGGTGATGGCCGGCGCGCCGCCCTTGTAGGGCACATGGGTCATCTCCACGCCGGCGGTCGTCTTGAACAGCTCCGCCGCGAGCTGGTTGGAGCTGCCCGCGCCGGTGGAGGCGAAATTGAGCACGCCGGGCTTGCTCTTGGCCATCGCCACCAGCTCCTTGAGCGAGTTCGCCGGCGAGTCCTTGGGCACGACGACAATCAGCGGCGAGGTGCCCACCAGCGCCACCGGCGTGAGGTCCTTCTCGGAATCGAAGGACAGCTTGTAGAGCATCGGGTTCACGACATGGGTGTCGAACGCCATCAGCAGCGTGTAGCCATCGGCCTTGGCCTTGGCGACCTGCGCGGTGCCGATGGAGCCGCCCGCGCCGGCCTTGTTGTCGATGACCAGGGGCTGGCCCAGCGAGGTGGTGAGCTTGGGCAGCATCGCGCGCGCCACGTTGTCCACGATGCCGCCGGCCGGAAAGGGCACGACGATCTGGATCGGCTTGGCGGGCCAGGTCTGCGCATGCAGCGCCGGCCCGGCCAGGGCGAGCGCGGCGGCGGCGAGACCGAAGCGCAGAGGCTGGCGGCGGGTGAGGCGGAATTCGTTCACGGTGTGTTTCCTTGACGTTGCGTTTGAAAAAAATGCCTCAGGATTCCAGGATCGCCACGGCGCGGCACCAGCCGGCCGAACCATGCTTGATCTTGATCGGGAAGCAGCTCACGGTGAACCCGTGCGAGGGCAGCTGTTCCAGGTTGATGAGCTTCTCCATCTGGAAGTAGCCGATGTCGCGGCCGGCCTTGTGGCCTTCCCAGATCACGGAGGCGTCGCCAGTTTCGCGGAAGCGCTCGATCACGAACGGAAACGCGGGGTCCCAGCTGTAGGAGTCGGTGCCGACCACGCGCACGCCCCGCTCCAGCAGCCACAGCGTGGCGGCGCGGCCGAAGCCGCAGGCGCATTTCCAGTAGTTCTCCTCGCCGTGGCGCGCGCCGGCGCTGGTGTTGGCCAGCACGATGTCGAGCGGCTTGAGGGTGTAGCCGATGCGCTGGAGCTCGGCCTCGATGTCGGCGGGCGTGACCACGTAGCCGGCCTCGAAGTGGCGAAAGTCGAGCTTCACGCCGTCGCGCAGGCACCAGTCCAGCGGCACCTCGTCGATGCCCGGCGCCGGGCGGCCGCCCGGCGCCAGCGCGTGATCGCTGGTGGGGTGGTAGTGCCAGGGCGCATCCATGTGCGTGCCGGCGTGGGTGGACAGCGTCACCTGCTCCACGGCCCAGGCCTTGCCCTCGGGCATGTGCTCGGGCCCGACGCCGGGCAGCAGCTTGCCGAACAGCTCCCAGGAGGCGTCGTGGTCGGTGTAGTGGATCTTCGGCCGGTGGTGCGCGGGCGAAGTCGGCTTGTCTTCCAGGGTGACGGAAAGGTCGATGATCTGGCGTGGCATGGGAGTCCTGTGGGAGAAAAGGCGGATCGGGAAAGCAGCCGGCGAACGAATCAGGGCCGCGCGCGGATGCCGGCCGTGATGAAGGCCACCAGCTGCCGCACGATGGCCTGCGGGTCGTCGGTGTTGCACAGCCCGCCCGAGATGCGGTGCAGGCGGTGGTACTGCTGGTCGGAGTCGCTCACGATGTACATCAGCGCCCCGATGGCAAAGGCATAGCGCCAGAACGCCTCCTCGCGCGGCAGTGCCGGCTCGGCCTGCAGCATGGCGTCGACGAAGCGGATCGCCAGCGCGTCGTACTGCTCGAAGATGGCGTGGTTGGTCGCCTCCTGCGGCAGCGCGCGCGCCTGAATCAACAGGCGGATCAACAGCCGCGGCTCGCCAGTGGCCTCGAAGCTCAGCCGCACCGGCGGCCCCACCAGCGCCTCCACCACCGCCTCCAGCCCGGGCGCCCCTTGCGCGCAGGCGCGGTCCAGCGCATCGAGCCGCAGTTGGTTGAGCGGCCCGGCCACCGCGCGCATCAGTTCCTGCACCAGGATCTCGCGGGAACCGAAGTGGTAGTGGATGGCCGCCACGTTCACGCCGGCCTTCTCGGTGATCTCGCGCAGCGACGCGGCCTCGAAGCCGCGCGCCGCGAACACCTGCAGCGCCGCATACAGGATGCGGGCGCGGGTGGCCTTCTCGTCGCCGAAGCGGGAGGGCGACAGGGGCACGCCGGGCGCGTTGCCGGGCTGGCGGGCGGCGCGGGTCTTGGGGGATGAGGCAGGCATCAGGAATTCAAATTTATGATTGAATTTTGTATTTGATTTTGGATTCGCCCGCTACGCATTTCCACTAATGGCCCGAAGCGGCTTGGTACCATCGGCCGGTTGCCTGGGCGGCGTCCTGGCGCAGATCGCCGACGGCCTTCACATTCACCCGAGGGATTGAGCATGGAAAACTTCCCCAAAGACATCTACACGGAACCCGAGCCGGATGTGGACACGCTCGCAAACCTGGGGCCGCTCACCGGCATGGCCGGCATCTGGACCGGCACGCGCGGACTCGACGTCAACCCCAAGCCCGATGGCCCCGAAAAGCAGGCGTTCATCGAGCACATGGAGCTGCAGCCGATCGATGCCCAGACCAATGGGCCGCAGCTGTTCTACGGGCTGCGCTACCACACGCGGATCGTCAAGCCCGACGACGTCGAGACCTTCCACGACCAGGTCGGCTACTGGCTGTGGGAGCCGGCGACGGGCGCCGTGCTCCAGACGCTGTCGATCCCGCGCGGACAAACGGCGATGGCGGCCGGCCGCACCACGGCTGATGCGAGGGAGTTTCGCCTCCAGGCGGTGCGAGGGTCCGAGACGAACGGCATCGTGTCCAACCCGTTCCTGGAGTACGCCTTCAGGACGGAGAGCTACACCATCACGGTGACGATCAACGTCGATGGAACCTGGTCCTACGAGCAGGACACCGTCCTGATCATCCCGGGACAAGCCGAGCCGTTCCACCACACGGACCGCAACACGCTGCGCAAGATCGGCGAGCCGACGCCCAACCCCACGGCGCAGGCGGCGGCTGCGAAGCGGGGAACACCGCAGGGGCGATAGGACACCCCGAGCGGCTGGCCCGCGCTACCCGGCCTCGTCGGACTTGATGACCCAGAGCACCTGCGCCTGGCCCTTGCCGATGTTGCGGAAGAAGTGCGGCTGGCTGCTGTCGAACTGGAAGCTGTCGCCCTCGTTCAGCATGTGAATCTGGTCGCCCACGTGCAGCTCGAAGCTTCCCTGCAGCACGAGCCCGCCTTTTTCACCGATGCGGGACCAAGGCTCCGAGCCGGAGCCGCCCCCAGGCTCGATCACCAGCATCAACAATTCCAGGCCCGCGTGCCCTGAGGGCGACAGCAGTTCCTTGGTCAGGCCGAGCTTGGGAAACGGCAGGCTGCGGCGGTGGGCGGCCCGCATGACGATCCCGTCGTCCTTGGGCCTTGCCGACTCCACCTCGAAGAACCGGGCCAGGGGAACCTCGAGCGCCAGGCGCAGGCGCTCCAGCGTCTTCAGCGAAGGGGAGGTCTGGCCGCGCTCGATGTGGCTGAGCATTCCCACGGACACCTGGCTGCGCAGGGACAGTTCGGCCAGGGTCATGCCCTTCTCCGCGCGAAGCTCGCGCAGCCGTGAACCGAGCTGGTTCAAGGTGGCGGAGGAAGCAGCCTCCTCGTCGGGCAAGGAGGCGGTCGGGTCAGTGGTCAGCAATTCGGCCCTCCCTGTTCAAGGCATCGCAAGCAGAAGGAAAATTTCATTCTAGTTGAATGAAATCTGGTGTTTTCCCTGATTCATCCTGAAAATTTCAATATCAGAATAAATTAAAGCTCAAAAGAAGCAAGATTTTCAATACGATCAATCAACCACCCCAGCCTTCATGGAGACAGGCCTCATGACGATTCAACGGTATGAAAGCGGACGGCGGCTCAGCCAGGCCCTGGTGCACGACGGCCGGGTGTTCATCAGCGGCCAGACCGCCGAAGACCTGTCGCAGGACATTGCCGGGCAGACCCGCGAAGTGCTGGACAGCATCGACCGGCTGCTGGCCGTCGCGGGCTCGGACAAATCCAAGGTCCTGTACGCCAACATCTGGCTGCGCCACGGCGAGCACTTCGACGCCATGAACCAGGTCTGGGAGGCCTGGGTGCCCGAGGGCTGCGCGCCCTCGCGGGCCACCGTGGGCTCGCCGCTCGTGGGGCCCGAGACGATGCTGATCGAGATCGCGCTGCAGGCCGCCGCCTGACCCCGCCGCACCACCGCTTCAGGAGCCCGCCGTGATCAGCATCCACATCGAGTACGAGGCCCGGCCGGGCCGCTTTGACGAACTCGTCGCCCGCCTGCGCGAGGAATCCCAGACCTGCATCGACGAGGACGAAGGCTGCCTGCGCATGGAGCTGGGGGTTCCTGAGTCTGCCGAGGGCTGGGTCACGCTCAGCGAACTCTGGCGCGATGCCCAGGCGCTGGAAGACCACAAGAACAAGCCCGGGCACTCGCACACCTGGCAGGAGCCGCTGGTGGGGAGCAAGCGCGTGCGCGTGTCCAGGGTGATCGCCTCCCCCGGCAAACCGGCCGCCCCTCGCGGCCAGGCCCCCGCGACAAGGACGCCCACATGAAAACCCCCTCCTCGCCCCCGAGCCTGGCCCGCCGGCGCATCGGCCGGTTTGCCGCCGCGCTGGCGCTCCTGCTGGGCTGCATCGGCCCCGCGGGCGCGGCCGACTGGCCCGCCAAGCCGATCCGCATGATCATCCCCTTCCCGCCGGGGCAAACCAGCAGCGACGTGTTCGGCCGGGCGCTGGCCGACCGCCTGAGCCGCGTGTTCGGCCAGCCGGTCTATGTGGAAAACCGCTCGGGCGCGGGCGGCACGGTAGGGGCCGACCTCGTCGCCAAGGCCCCGGCCGACGGCTACACCCTGCTGCTGGCCGCCAGCGGCACCATCACGATCGCGCCGACGCTGTATGGCGCCAGGATGCCCTTCAACGTGCAGGCCGACCTGCAGCCGGTCTCGCTGTTCGCGCTGGTGCCCTACATGCTGGTGGCGCCGCCCTCGGCCGGCGCGCGCACTGCGCGGGATTTCGTGAAGCTGGCCAAGGCCAGGCCCGGCAGCCTCAACTTCGTCTCCTCGGGCAACGGCACCACCCCGCACCTGTGCGGCGAGGTGTTCCGCAAGCAGGCGGGCATCGACATCACGCACATCCCCTACAAGGGCGGCTCGGAGGCCACGGCCGACCTGCTGGCCGGCCGCGTGCAGCTCTACTGCGCGGGCGGGCCGAGCACCTACGGCTAC
The DNA here is from genome assembly GCF_022809125.1 of Variovorax terrae. Taxonomy (NCBI): domain Bacteria; kingdom Pseudomonadati; phylum Pseudomonadota; class Betaproteobacteria; order Burkholderiales; family Comamonadaceae; genus Variovorax; species Variovorax terrae. Next base: position 2,654,625 of record NZ_JALGBI010000001.1, read on the forward strand.
GTCAAGGACGGCAGCCTGGTCGCCCTGGGGCTGACCACCGCGCGCCGCAGCGCCGTGCTGCCCGGCGTGCCGACGCTGGCCGAGCAGGGCATCACCGGCATGGACAACATCAACTCGTGGGTCGGGCTGCTGGCGCCCGCCAAAACGCCGCGGCCCGTGGTGGACCGCCTGTACGCGGAGATCAGCAAGATCATGGCCACGCCCGAGATGCAGGCCCTGGTGTCCAACCAGGCCGCCGAGCCCATGGCGCTCACGCCCGACGAGTTTGGCCGGCGCATCCGCGAGGAGACCGCCTACTGGGCCAACGTGATCCAGACCACGCACGCCAAGACCGATTGAGCCGGCCGCGCGCCGCAAAAACGGAAAATATCAGGGAAATACCGCCAATGTCCTCGTGCAGCGGTCATTTCTTGCTATCAAAAGTGAAGCGCGCCCAGGAACTCGGTGCGCCGGCATGGCAGGTGGCCCCGCCCCTGCCGGCCATCTCCGTGCGATAGCAAAGCCGCTGCCCCAGGCTAGGCGCGCGCGGCCTACTGGCCCTGAGCCAGGGCCAGGATCTTTTGCGCTTGCGTCAGGCCGACATTGGCCTCCGATCCCACCCAGGCCACAAACTCATCCGGCCGCACGAGCACCAGCGGCGCACCGTAGCGCGCGGCCTCTCCCTCCGACGAGGCTTCCACCACCTCGAGCGGCAGTTGCAGGGCCGCAGCGGCCTCCCGGAACGCCTGCACGCTCGCCGGCGGCGCGCCCAGCGCCAGCAGCGTGAAGCCCGCGCCCAGCGCCTCGAACACGTTGCCGCCCGACGAAAGAGCCGCTGGCGCCAGGTGATGGCCGGGCTGCGCCTCGAAGCGATGCGCTCCCTTGGCGCTGCTGGCCCGCTCGGCCGATCCTTCCTGCCAGACCACCGGCGAGCCTTCGTAGTGGGGCTCGAAGGCATGGACTTCCCCAACCGCCCCCTGCGCGCGCGCCTGCCAGGCCGCCTCGAAGGCTTCGCGGTCGCGTGCGGGATCGTGCGCGTCGAGGAACCCGTGGTCGGTCTCGATCGACTTCGCGATGAAATCGCGGATGGTGGACTGGAACACCGGCCGGCGCTCCGCGTCGTAGGAATCCAGCAAGTGCTCGCCGCCCCAACCCCGCAGCACCGCGGCCAGCTTCCACCCCAGGTTGCGTGCGTCTTCCAGACCCGAGTTGACGCCGTAGCCGCCATAGGGCGGATGGCTGTGCGCCGCGTCGCCCGCGATGAAGATGCGCCCGTTGCGGTAGCTGTCTGCCAGCATGAAGCGCAGGTCCCAGAACCCGATGTGCTCGAACTCGATGTCGAACGGCGCGCCCACGGCCTCCTGGAGATAGGCGCGGAAATCGAAGTTGTCGGCCGTCGTGCCCGGGGGCACCGGCGCATGGAAGAACCAGGTGCTGCCCAGGTCCACGCGCCCGAAGAACTTCCAGTAGCCCTTGAGTTCGGGCTGCAGCACGTTGTAGTAGGACTTGCCCGGGTAGCGCGCCAGCAGCTCGTGCAGGCCGTGTGAGCGGAACACCAGCAGCACCATCAGGCGGTCGTGGTCGGTGCGCGTCTGCGCCAGCCCGGCCTGCTCCCGCACCCGCGAGCGGGCGCCGTCGCAGCCCACCGCGTAGGCCGCGCGCAGGGTGCGCCGGCCCTCGCCGCCACGCTGCGCCACCGTCACGGTCACCCCCTCGGCGCCCTGCTCCACGGTTTCGGCACCCCAGCCGTACAGCGTCTGCACCGTCGGCAGTTCGGCCGCGCGGCGGCGCAGCACCGCCTCCGTGGCGTACTGGGGCAGGCGCTCGTTGGCCGTGTAGTAGTAGGGCTTGACCAGGTCGCGCTGCAGCCAGTCGTAGTGGTAGCCGCCCAGCAAGGTGCCATAGGCCGTGAGGCCGCCGATGCCGTATTCGGGTGGAATGGTGCGCGCGGCGCGCAGTTGCTTCTCGGCGCCCCAGGCATGGAAATGCTCCATCGTGCGCTGCGTGAGGTTCTGCCCCTTGGGGATGGGCTGGGGCTGCGGATGGCGCTCCACCACGATGCAGCGGATGCCGCGCTGGCCCAGCTCGATGGCCAGCCCCATGCCGACCGGCCCGCCGCCGATGATCGCGACTTCGGCGTCGTCGTGCTGCGGCATTTCTTCTTTCTCAGTCATTGCGTTCAAGGTCATGCGCTCATCACTCCGCGGTGATCCCTTGGGCCTTGATCAGGTCGCCCCAACGCTTGGCGTCCGCCGTCATGAGCTGCTTGAACGCCTCGGACGTGCTGGACTCCGGCGTCATGCCCTGCACCTCGAACGCCGAGGCGATGGCCGGCTTGGCCAGGATCTCGCGCAGTTCCTTGTTCAGTGGCTCGATGATGGCGCGGGGTGTGCCGCCGGGCGCGAGCACGCCGTACCACATGTCGACGTTGAGGTCGCCCAGGTTGAGCGTGCGCAGCGGCGGCACCTGGGGCAGCAGCGGGCTCGGCTGGTCGGAGCTGATGGCCAGCGCGCGCAGCTTGCCCGTCTTGACGTGCTGCAAGGCCACGTGGATCGGCAGGAACATCACGTCGATCTGGCCGCCCAGCAGGTCGGTCACGGCCGGGGCCGTGCCGCGGTAGCTGATGTGCGTCAGCGAGATCCTGGCCCGGTTCTTCAGCAACTCCATGGCCAGGTGGTGCGGCGTGCCGGCGCCGGGCGAGCCGTAGTTGAGCTCGCCGGGATGGCTCTTGGCATAGGCGATCAGCCCGCTCAGGGAATCCACCTTGGCCGTGGGTCCCGCCACCAGCAGGAGCTGGCCGCGGCTCGTGAGGCTGACCGGCGCCAGATCCGTGAGCGGATCGAAACCCAGCTTGGGGTAGAGGGCCGGCGCCATCACCAGCGTGCTGACCGTCACCAGCAGCGTGTTGCCGTCCGGCGCGGCGCGCGCCACCTCCTGCGTGCCGATGTTGCCGGAAGCGCCTGCCTTGTTGTCCACGAAGAACGGGCGCTTCAGGCGCTCGGCCAGCTGCGGTGCGACCAGCCGGGCGATCAGGTCGATGCCGGTGCCCGGCGTGAACGGCACCACGAGGCGCACGGATCCGGCAGAGGCCTGCGCCCGCACGAACGGCGCCGCGAGCAGGCCCAACCCGCCCGCCACGAACTGGCGGCGGCGCTGCGAGGAAAAGAGAGGTGATGGATGCATGGTCTTCTTCATGTCAATGGGCAAAGCGGTGTTAGCCGACAATTCAAACTGGTTTCCTGACTTGAATCAAGCGGAAGATTCTGATGAATTCCTCAGCCAAATTGATGAATCTGAATGGCCGGCAGTTGCTGGCATTTCTGGAGATCAGCCGTCTCAAGAGTTTCGCCAAGGCCGCCGAGCGCATCCACCTGTCCCCCTCGGGCATGAGCATGCTCGTCAAGGAGCTGGAAGACCAGGTGGGCGCCCGGCTGTTCGAGCGGACCACGCGCTCGGTCACCCTGACCGATGCCGGCCGCCGCCTGATGCCGGCCGCCGCCTGATGCCGGCTGCGGAAAGAATCGTCAACGAGCTTCGCGCGCTGGACGCCGAGATCGGCGGAGCGGAGGCCGCCGTGCGTTCGCGCCTCCACGTCGCGGCCACGCCGACGGTCTCCACCAGCTTGCTGCCCCGCGTCGTGAGCGAGTTCGGGCGAAGCCACCCGCAGGTGCGCGTGCATCTGGCGGATCTGGATGTCACCCAGGTGCGCCGCGCCGTGCTGGAGGGCGAGGCCGACATCGGGCTGGGGTTCTTTGTGAAGCCCGCGGTGGGGCTGCTGCGCGAGCCGCTGTGCAAGTTCCGGCTGATGCGTGTCGACCCGCCGAGCCAGGGGCCGGCCGGCATCGGCCCGAGCCAGCCCTGGAGCAGCCTGGCGGAGCTGCCGCTGGTGAGCCTGCCTCCGGACAACCCCATCCAGGCCGTGATCGAGGACCACCTCTCCCGCATCGGACGCGGCCATGAGGACAGGCCCGTGATGAACTTCATGGGAACCCTGATTGCCATGGTCGGCGCCGGACTGGGCCATGCCATCGTCCCGGCCTTCGCGCTCGAAGAATGCCTGCGCCATGGGCTGAGCGTGTCCATGCTGGTGGAGCCCGCCGTCCACCTCGATCTGTTCGTCGTCTCGCGCCGCGGCGCGCGGCCCAAGCCCGCTGCGCTCGAATTCGCGGCCGCGGTCAAGCGGGCGGCCACCCGCCTGGCCCACTGACCGGCAGGCACCGCAGGCCTTCAGGCCTCAAGCCCGCGACGTCGCAACGGCGTTGACTTCTGCCCCGGACCGCACCTCGATGCCGCACGCGGCAAGCCGTGCGGCGATGGTCTGGATTTCCTCGAGCCGCGGCGCGGGCATCGGGGGGCGCATCACGGGGGAGTCGATCCACCCGCGCAGCCACGACGCCACCTTGTAGCGCACATGCAGGCGCCCCGGCTCGGCGTAGATGTACTCCTGGAGTTCCGCCAACCCGCTGTCCCACAGCGCCCGCGCTGCGTTGGCGTCGTTGCGCTCCCATGCGGCCATATGGGCGAGCATCGGCTCCATGCCGTAGTTCCACGAGCCTGTGATGGTTCCGTCGATGCAGCCCGTTGCCAGGTACTCATGGAAAAACTGCGCGCTCGAGCAGAGTAATGCGACGTCCGGAAGGCTCTGCCGGAAAGCGCGCGAAAGAATGCGATGGCCTGGATAGGCATAGGTCGTTTTCCAGCCCACGATGTTGGGAACCTCCCGGCAGTAGCGCAGCGCTGCCTGCAAGGGCAGCCCGATGCCCCAGGGCTGGGAAGGCGTCACCACGGGGTGCACGAAGATCGGCAGGTCCGTGGCCCGGTCCTGCTCGAGGATCTGGTCGAGCCAGACCTCGGGGTACTTGAGCGGATCCCACGCGGAGCTCACGTCCATCGAACCGGCCGGCGGCGAGACAAACAGCCCCTGGGCGCCCATCTGCTTGGCGTCCTTCGCACCATCGACCGTGTCGGAAGTCGTCCAGCCGAAGGTACCGGCAATCACCGGCACCAGGCCGTTGGTTTCTTCGAGGACGATCTCCAGCACGCGCTGCTTTTCAGCGCGGGTCAGGTAGTAGATCTCGCCCGCCTCGGGGTTCGCCACCAGGCCTCCGCGTTCTTTGAAGATGGGGTTCTTCAGATGCTGGCGAATCAGGTTCCGCAATCCGCTTTCGTCAATCTTCAGGTCGGGCCGCAGGGGTAGCAGGAGCGCCGAGTAGAGCCGGCGCGAGAGGGATGTCTTCATTGTTGAACGCTCCAGGGTACGAATGTGTTCACGTGCTATTCAAGCGGGACGTTGGCCCGCTGGACGGCCTTCTTCCACTGCAGGGAGTCGGCCGCCACGCGCTGCGCGAAGTCTTCGGGTGTGCCGCCCCGCGCGGTGATGGACAGCTTTTGCATCAGGGCCACCACCTCGGGGCTCTTGAGCACGTCGTTCAGCGCGCCGTTGAGCGCGAGCACGATCTCGCGCGGCGTGCCGGCCGGCGCCCATACCCCGAAATAACCCTCGGGGTTGGCGAGCTTGATCCCCGCCTCCGCCATCGTGGGCACGTCCGGCATGCCGTGCAGCCTGGTGCGGCCGGTCACGGCCAGCATGCGCGCCAGGCCGCCGCGCACATAGCCCTCCGCCGAGACGGAACTGTCAAACATGAAGCTCAGGCGGCCTGCGGCCAGGTCCTGCACCGCCAGGGAGGTTCCCTTGTACGGCACATGCGTGGCGCGCACGCCGGTGGCCAGCATGAAGTCTTCGGCGGACAAGTGCGCAATGGTGCCGATGCCCGCGGATCCAAAGCTGTTCTGGTCCCCCCGCTGCTTCATCGCGGCGACCAGCTCTGCCACCGTGCGTACCGATGAAGACGCGGGGATCAGCAGCGAACTGATGCCCGAGCCCAGATTGACCACCGGGGCAAAGTCCTTCTCGGGGTCGTACGGCAAGTTCGACCTGAGCGCCGCGGCCAGCGAGTGCGTGCTGCTGGAAGACAGCAGCAGCATGTAGCCATCCTTCTTCCCCTTGGCCACCGCGCCGGCGCCGATGAGGCCGCCTGCACCCGCACGGTTGTCGACGACGATCGGCTGCTTCAGAGCGGTGGAAAGATGCAGGGCGATGGCCCGCCCGAACACATCCACGGAGCCGCCCGCCGGGAACGGCATGACCAGGACGATGGGCCGGCTGGGGTAGGCCTCGGCAAACGCCGGGCGTGCGGCAGCCCCGGCCAAGGCCAGGCTCAGAAGTTGCCTGCGCTTCATCGCTGGTTCTCCGAGGCTTCCTGGGCCGGGCGATGGCCCCAGGTGGTTTCGTAGTCGCGCTGGCTTTCGGGCGGAATGAAGCTTGCCTCCAGTTCCCGCACCTTGGGCAGGCCCGTGAGGGCAGCGAGGTTGGGCACGCCATAGGGGCCGTTGCGCATCTGCGCCTGCCATTCCGCGATGGCCGGCAAGCCGCGTGCCTTGAAGTCGTGCAGCACGTGCCAGGCAGCCTGCATGCCGACCGATGCCGTGATGGTCGGGTACAGCGCGACCCGCACGCCCAGGGCTTCAAGCTCCTTCGGCGTCGGTGGCGGACCGGCGCCGCCCCAGATCGTGAGAACCGGCACCTTCACCTTGCGGCACACTTCTTCGAGCTGTTCGCGTGTCTGGGAGGAGTTCAGCCAGATCAGGTCGGCACCGCCTTCATCGGCATAGGCCTGGCAGCGCGCGAGCGTCGATTCCCAGGTTTCGCCTTCGGCACCGAGCGCATCCACGCGCGCGCACACCACGAATTCGGGGTCGATGGCCTGGCGCGCGTCGATGGCGGCGCGGATTTTGCCAACCGCTTCGCGCTGACTGATGCAGCGGCGCCCGGCCAGGGTGCCGGACTTCTTGGGCGCCTCCTGGTCTTCGATCTGGAGGGCTGCGGCCCCGGAGCGCACGCACTCCTGCACGGCGTACCAGACATTCACGGCGTTGCCAAAGCCCGTGTCGAAATCCACCAGCACGGGAATGTCCACGCGGGCGGCGATGTGGCGGGCATGGTCGACAAAGTCGCGCAGCCCCACAACCCCGGTATCCGGGTAGCCGTACAGGAACGCCGAGAGCTGCGATCCGGCAAGAAAGAAGGACTCGAAGCCCGCTTCCTGCGCCATCTTCGCCAGCAACGGACTGAATCCGCCAGGCATCACCAGGATCTCGTTTCGTGCGAGCAGCTCGCGCATGCGCCTGCGCTTGCGTGTGGCTTCATTCAAAGCTTCCATGTGTCTTTCCCCAAAAAGGCCTGGCAAGGCCTGTCAATGCGCACCGATTCCCATGAATCCGTGCAGACCCGCTGGCCATTCCCTCTGCTTCAAGGACTTCCAGCGCCCGATTCAAAGCAGATTTTCCACATTGGACAATCATTTGGTTATTGTGGAATACACTTAGAACCCTGATACACTTGTTTGCGTGAGCGGAAATCCCCCTATTCCCCCCCTCCCCGCGGACGAGCCAGCCGCCCAGGACAAGCGCGGCATCCAGTCGGTTGACGCCGCCGTCGCCATCCTCAATGTGGTGGCCTCCGCGGCAGGCCCCCAGCCGCTCACCGCCATCGCCAAGGCATCGGCCAATTCAGCCAGCACGACCCACCGGTATCTGGTGAGCCTGCAACGCGGGGGGCTGGTCCGCCAGGACCCCAGCACAGGGTGGTACGACCTTGGAGCTTCAGCGCTGCAACTCGGCCTGGCGGCCCTCAGGCGCATGGATTCGGTGGAGGTGGCTCAGCGGCATGCGGCGCAACTGGCGGTGGAAACGGGAACAGCCTGCTTCGTTTCCATCTGGAGCGAAGACGGCCCGATGATCGTGCGCTGGTTCCACGGCCGGCGCGTGATCATGACCATGGCGGGCGTCGGAAGCGTGCTGCCGCTTCGGGAGTCTTCCTCCGGCCTGATCTTCGCTGCCTACCTGCCGGTCCATCTCGTGAAGACCTGGACGGCGGCCCACACCCTGGCCTACGACGAGTTGGAGCCCGAACTCAGGCAGATCCGCACCCAGGGTTTTGCCTGGGTGGACGGCAGGATGGGCACGGGGCTCCGAGGCGTTTCGGCGCCTGTGCTCGACATGTTCGGAGAAATCCGCTGCTCCCTGACCTTGCTGAGCCCCGATCCCGCGCTGATCCAACTCCCGAACGAGGCACAGGCGCGCCTGGTCGCCGCAGGTCGAGCGGCCTCGCTGCAATTGGGCAACCGCAGCGCCTGACGCTGCAAGGCACGGTCACGGCCTGCGGCCGGCCATCCCGCGCCAGCTTTGATTTTCCCGGGGGGTCGTTTCCTTCAAACTTCTTTGGCAAGCGTGCGAAGACCCGCACACAACGGGCGAATCTTCGCAGTGGACGCAATGCCTCGCCAATCAGCGTAAGAGGCAGCAACGTCGGCAGCTTGCGCGCTGGCGCAATCGCGAAACTTCGCCTCCAGCTCCTGCTCGGACAGCGGGTTGCCGGGATAGCCCTTGGGATCCACGACCTTGCGGGTGAAGCTGCGGCCATCGCCCATGTGGAGGGTGGTGGTTGCCCAGCTCCTGGTCGTCGAAGGCATGTCGCCCGGCTGCGCCGGATCGGGCGACATCGCTACACGCGGGATGAAATCGGCGATATCGGATCGGTCCATGGCCGTGCGCCGGAATGTGGCCAAACGCAGGTCTTTGTCCAGGGCTGCGGCAGCAACGCAGTAGGCCATGCTGAAGCGAGCCTGCATCTCGTCGCGCGGCTGCACGTACATCAGGTTGCGGACAGCCGGCTCGGAAACCTGAGTGTCGATGCCCACGATGTCGGCCACAGCCAGCCCGTTCGCCTGCATCATGCCGATGACCGCATCCACCACACGATGGGTGCTGGCGCAACAGGGGTAACGCTTGAGCCAGACGCCGGGCGACACGATGGCAGGCGGCCCATCAAGACGTTGGAGGACGGAGCCAAAACCAGCGGCACCATCACCCGCCATCAGATCCAGGAAGCCCCGTTCACCCTCGAAGATTGCGGGGTCTGCCGTCACGCCGGCCGCAGCCATCTGCGCGGCGAGGATGCCGTTCTTCGCACCCAGGCCCGCGTGCAATGGCTTGGTGTTGGTGCCGAACTGGCGCTTGAAGCCCGCAGCCATGCTGGTGGCTATGCTCATGGCATGGCAGGACTGCTGCGCATCCAGCCGGAGCAGCCGGGCGCATGCCGCTGCGGCAGACGGCGCGCCAAGCGTCAGGGTGGTGTGCCAGCCGCGCGAATAATGCGTCATGTTGACGGCTTCCGCCAGGCACTCCTGCACTTCCACGCCAACGATGTACGCGTCCACCAGGTCGGCGCCGCTCGCGTCCATCTGCTCGCCCAACGCCAGCAGCGCGGGCACCATCACGGCGCTGACGTGAGAAGCGGCCGGATCCAGAACATCGTCAAAGTCGAGCGCATGGGCCGATGTTCCGTTGAGCAGCGCCGCCCATGGCGCATCGACGCCGCCGGCTGTACCTGCCTGGCTGGCCTCGCCGCCACCGCCCCATCGACCCAGGCCGGCCCGCACGCGCCGCACCGCTTCGTCATCGACACCGGCAATGATGCAGCCGATGGTGTCCGCGATGGCGCGCTGCGCCTGGTCCATCGCGTCCGCTTGCCAGTTGCGCGGCGCCTGCGCGATCCACTGTGCCAGCCGCGCCGTAAATCCCGTGTTGCTCATGACGCTCTCCGCTGTTGCGTTGCTTCATTCGCGCTGGATGCCGGCCTGCTCGATCAGCTTTTCCCACTTGACCAGTTCCGATTGCACGAACGCGGTGAGCTGCGCGCCGCTCAGCGGCAGTCGCTCGAAGCCGTTCGGGACGAGTGTCTTCAGGAAATCGGGCGATTCGGTGATGGCCAGAATCGCCGGCGCCAGCACCTGGATCACCTCTGGCGGTGTGCCCTTCGGGGCAAATGCACCGACCCAGGAGCGCATCTCGGGGAAGCCTGGAATGGACTCGATCAGCGCGGGCACGTCCGGCAGCTGCGCATTCCGCTTGTTGGTGGTCACCGCAATGGCGCGGACCTGGCCGTTGCGGATCGGCCCCATGGCGGTGTTGAAGTCCGAGCACATCATCACGGTGCGTCCGCCGATCAGGTCGGTAATGGCCTGCGGGCTGCTTTTGTAGGGCACCTGTACCAGGTCGATGCTGAAACCGCGCCGGATGTTTTCGCCGCAGACGGTTGCCATGCCGAAAGCCGTGCCGTATGCGTACTTGCCCGGGCTGGCACTCACGGTCTTGCGCAGGTCGTCCATGGACCTGATGGGCGAGTTGTTGGCGACCATCACCGCCAGAGGAACACCGCCGATCCCTGCGACCGGCTCGAAGTCCTTGACCGGGTCGTACGGCAGCGACTTCATCATCCAGGGCACCTGGGTGTGCGTGGTTCCCGTGCCCACGAGGATGGTGTATCCATCCGGCTTGGCCTTCGCCACCACCTCACTGGCGATCGTGCCGTTCGCCCCGGGCTTGTTGTCGACGATGAAGTAAGCCGTCTTCAGGCGCTCATTCAGTCCCTTGGCGATCAGCCGGGTCATGATGTCCGTGGAGCTGCCCGCGGCGAACGGCACAAGCAGAGTCACATTGCGGTTGGGATAGGCCTGCGCTGCAGCCAGTCCGGAGAACGCCAGGGCGGCCAGGGTCATGAGGACCCGGCTCACAGGGCGGACGGGATGCGGGCGCACGCGGCGCAGTAACTTTTGGGGGGTCACAGTTTGTCTCCGGCGATGTTATTGACGCTCGCATGGTAGGTTTGGCGCAGCGGATTTGCATGACTTTGCCGCGCATCATTAGAAACACTGATGCTTCGGCTTAGGGTGGCTGATAGTAGGTTGCCGCAGATGGCTTTTGCCGCCCCCGCCGATCATGATGTGCGCCAGCCAAGGAGACTCAACATGCCAAAAGCCAATATCGGTGGAGCGCAGATTCACTACGAAGTCGTGGGACAGGGCCCGCCCCTCGTTCTCACCACAGGCCAGGGCACGGGCCCTGAAGCCCGCGCCCAACTCATTGACGGCCTCGCCCGCCGGCATCGCGTCCTCTCGTACGATCAACGCGGCACCGGCCGCAGCGAGCGGGTTCCGCAAGGCCAGTCGATGGAAGAACTTGCGCATGACCTGCTGGGGCTCATGGATGTGGCCGGCTTCGCGCAGGCGCACGTCATGGGCCTTTCCACCGGCACCGGCAAAGCCACCGCACTCGCGGCCCACCACGGCGATCGAGTGACACGCCTCGTGCTCGGTGCGCCATGGACACACGGAGATGACGATCTGCACGTGCTGCAGAACCTGCGCAAGGCCGCGGCGCGGACCATGCCCCCCGAGCACTACACGCACTTCAACTCGCTGCTGATCTACCCGCCCGAGTATCGGCGCCAGCATGCCGCGCGCTTCACCCAATTGGCCAGGGAAGCTGCGCTTCAGGATGCACAAGGCATCTCCCAGCGCCTGGACGCCATCCTTGCGTTCGATGCACGGCCGCTGTATGGGCGCATTGCCTGCCCGACCCTGGTCCTGGGCGCCCGCGACGACCTAGTCATGCCCATCTGGTTCGCCCGGGATGCCGCCCGCGCCATTCGCGGTGCCCGGCTGGTGGAACTGGATGGCGGCGGCCACCTGTTCCCCGAGACGCGCACCGACGAATTTCTGGGCGCCGTCCTCCCCTTCCTCGCCTGACAGGCCAACAATTTCAGGAATACACCATGTCTCAAGACACCCTGCACACATCCGCCATCGTCATTGACGGCCTGGTCGTGTCCCGCTGGAGCCGCCAGGTTTTCGAGGACATGCACCGAGGCGGCCTGACCGCCGTCAATTGCACCTGCTCCATCTGGGAAGGGCTGCGCGACACCATGATCAACCTCGCGCGCTGGAAGCGGGCGTTCATCGACCATGCCGACCTGATCATGCAGGTGCGCAGCGCGGCGGACATCCGCAAGGCCAAGGAGGTGGGCAAAGTCGGAATCATCCTGGGCTGGCAGAACACGACGGGATTCGAGGACCGGCTCGACATGCTGCCCCTGTTCAAGGACATGGGCGTGAGCGTGATGCAATTGACGTACAACACGCAGAACCTGGTCGGCTCAGGTTGCTGGGAAGACCGCGACGGCGGCCTGTCGGGGTTTGGCCGCGAAGTGATCCACGAGATGAATCGGCTTGGCATCCTGGTGGACTTGTCGCACGTGGGTCCCAAGACGTCATCCGACGCCATCGCCCATTCCAGGCGGCCCTGCGCATACACCCATGTCGCCGCGCTCGGGGCGTTCAACAACCCGCGCAACAAATCCGACGCGCAGCTGCGCGAGATTGTCGAGCGCGGCGGCTTCGTCGGCGTTGCCACCTACCCCCCGTTCATGAAGACGGGCGCCGATACAACGGTTGACGATTGCATCGATCTGTTCGAGTACATGATCAATCTTTGCGGTGAAGGCAACATCGGCATCGGCACCGACTTCACCCAGGGCCATGACGACGCCTATTTCGACTGGCTGCGCCAGGACAAGGGCTATGCCCGCCGCGCCAACCCAGGCCGTGGCCGCGCGCCTTCCGTCAAGGGCATGGAGACACTGGCCGACTATCCGCGCCTGACCGCAGCGATGGAGCGGCGCGGGTGGACCGAAACCCGCATCCGAGCCGTGCTCGGAGAGAACTGGTTGAGGTTCCTGGGCGAGAGCCTCGAGGTGCAAGCATGATCGGCACAGAAACCACCCGCCAGGAAAGCGACCACCTGGGCACGGTCGACATTCCGGCCGAAGCGCTTTATGGCGTCAATACGTGGAGAGGCGCGCAGAACCTGGCGTTTTCCGGATGCCCCCTCCAAGAAGAACCCGAGTTTGCGACTGCGTTTGCCCAGTGCAAGCTGGCGGCCGCCTACGCCAATCGGGACCATGGGGTGATCAGCGAACGGGTCGCCGGTGCCATCGCGAGGACATGCGAGGAGTTGATCTCGGGCCAGCACCGGCAATGGCTGGTCGTGGACATCATGGAGGGATCGGGGGGAACCTCCACCAACATGAATTTCAACGAAGTCATCGCCAACCGCGCGCAACAGCACCTGGGGGGCTCGCTCGGCAAGTACGACCTGGTCCATCCCAACGACCATGTGAATCGGTCGCAGTCCACCAATGATGTCTATCCGTCTGCCATGAAGATAGCCGTGCACGGAAAGCTGGGCGTGCTGGCCGAGGAGATTGAGCAGCTTGCGAAAAGCCTGGACGCGAAGGCGCTCGAGTTCGGGGATGTACTGCACCTGGGCCGCACCTGCATGCAGGACGCGCAGCCCATGTACCTTGGCCAGGCTTTCGGAGGCTATGCGTCGCTGACTCGGCGGCTGGCCGCATCGCTGCGGCAGGTGCAGCTTCAGCTGCTGGACCTGCCGCTGGGTGGCACAGCGATCGGAACCGGTCTGGGTTCGCCTCCTGGATACAAGTCCACGGTGTTCTCCCACCTCTCGACGATGACCGGCGTGCCGTTCCAGCCAGCGGAGAATCCGTTTGACGCGATGCAGAACATGGACGTGTTCTCGCGCGTTTCCGCAGAACTGCGCACTGCCGCGACATCGATGGCAAAGATCGCATCCGACCTGATCGTGCAGAGCTCCGGCCCCGTGGGTGGCTTGGGCGAAGTGATGCTGCCCGCCGTGCAGGCCGGCTCGTCCATCATGCCTGGCAAGGTCAATCCGGTGGTGGCCATGGGCATGGTGCAAGTGGGCTTCGCCATCGTCGGCAACGACGTGTGTGTCGCCCAGGCCATCCAGGCTGGCCAGTTGGAGATCAACCACTTCGAGCCGGCAGTCCTGTCGCGTGTGTCGGACTCCATCTCGCTGCTGCAACGCGGAGCCCGGCTGTTCCGCGAGAAATGCATTGGCGGGCTGCAAGCCAATGCACACCGAAATGAAACGCTCGCGCTTGAATCATCTGCGATCGCAACAGCCTTCATTCCTCAGTTCGGGTATGACGCCGTTGCCGCCAAAGTCCATCAGGCGGTCACCGAAGGCCGCAGCTTCATCGGGCTGATGGCGCAACAGGGGCTCATCAATGAGAAAGACTCCCGGGAACTGGTGCGACAGGCAGCCAAGGTCGTGCCGACGCGCAACTAGGGCGAGAATGGCGCATCAAAAAGGACTTTGCCTTGCAATCGCGCCAGAAACTTCTCGACCTCCAGATGCTCCAGATGTTCGTAGCCGCCGCCGAGGAGCGCAGCATGTCCGCGGCGGCCGCACGGCTCGGCACGACGCAATCTGCCGTGTCGCAAAGCATCCGGCATCTGGAGGAGTATTTGGGAGTCGTGCTTTTCGATAGAAAGCACCGCCCGCTGCAGCTCACGGCGGCGGCCCTGACGCTCTTCAACCGCGGGCGGGTGTTGCTCGCGGAAGGGGCACAGATTCGCTCCGAGGTTCTGGAGGCCAGCCAAGGCATTGCGCCGGAAGTCACCATCGGGCTCGTCGACTCGTTTGCGGCGACTTGCGGGCCGCCCTTCATCAAGCGCATGCTGGAGAAAACCGTGCGCTTGGCCGTGCGCACGGGCCTGACCCCCTATCAGGGCGAGCGGCTGTTCGCGAGAGAATTGGACATCGCGGTAACGACCGATCCGTTCGAAGGGCTGGACGGGAAGGTGGATCGGCGCATTTACTCCGAGCAATTCATCGTCTTGACGCCCAAGGGCACCAAGACGAAGCTGTATACGCGGGACGCGTTGCGGGTGCTCGCGGCATCGGCCTCGCTCATTCGCTTCAATACCCAATCCCATTTGGGCGCGCAGGTCGAAACCATGCTGCGCCGTATCGGTGTGCGGGCTGCGCCGCGCCTGGAAGTGGATACCGCCGACACCTTGGTGGCGATGGTCGCCGCAGGTCTGGGCTGGGCCATCACCACGCCAAGCTGCCTCGCCCAGGGCATGCTGCACATCAGCGAGATCAGCGTGGGGCACCTGTCCGGCATCAACGCCAGCCGGGCGATCTACCTGGTCGGGCGCGCAGGCGAGCATGAGAGGCTGTTTGAAGCCTCTTATGAGGCCGCCCTGGAAGCCGTCAATCTCACCCTCATTCCAACCCTGCGAAGAGTGGCTCCCGGAGTTGCCGGGCTGATTGAAGTTGCCGGCTCGCCGGCTTGAGCCGGGCTCGCCCGGTAGCACTTCGCTGCTTTGCCCTATTGCTCCGGAACACCACGGGCCGGTGCGATGGATGTGCGAAATCGGTGCGAATTCCCCGGCACCGGCCAGACACTTCATGGCGAAGAAAAACCGCCACAACCTGGAGTTTCCAGAGTGTGGCGGCATCTTGAGTGGTGGAGCTGGCGGGATTTGAACCCGCGTCCGCAAGCCTTCTTCGAGCAGATCTACATGTTTAGCGGTCTGATTTGAGTCTCGCCACCGGTGTCGCGCAGTCGCACGCTACACCGGCCGCCAGCACCCTATTGTCTCGTCCCGAACCAAGGTACCCGATTCAGGACCAGCCGATGTGAATAACCTTACAGCCGGGAGCTTGCACCCCTTGCCCAGCCCATCGGCCTGCTGTTGTAAGGCTCACTGGTGTTTAAGCAGCGAGTGCGAAACGTTCGTCGTTTGCAGTTAGTTTGTTTCAGTCTGTTTTACGAGCGCACTGAGCTCGACATGCACCACAGCGATTCCGAACCCGCGTCGAAACCAGTGCAGCCCCAAGTCTTCTATTTTAGGCGATGGAGAGCAATTGCAAGAGCTGCAGGGGTGAATTGATTTGCGCGTGCGCGCCCCATTGCGCCGTATCGGCCTGGCGGCCCAGGTAGCCGTAGGTCGCCGCCACGGTGCCCATGCCGGCAGCGAGGCCGGCCATGATGTCGCGCTCGTCGTCGCCCACATAGATGCAGTGCGCGGGCTCCAGCCCCAGGCGCCGTGCGGCCTCCAGCAACGGCGCCGGATGCGGCTTGGCATGCGGCGTGGTGTCGCCGCTCACCACCGCGCCGGCGCTGGCGAACAGAGGCATGGCGCGGGTCAGCGGATCGGTGAAGCGCGACGCCTTGTTGGTGACCACGCCCCAGGGCAGGCCCTGCCCCACGATCCGGCCGATCAGGTGCTCCACCCCCTCGAATGCAAAGGTGTCCTGCGTCATGCGGCGTTCGTAGTTGACGAAGAACTCCTCACGCAGGGCCGCGAACTCGGGGTCCTCGGGTGTCAGGCCAAAAGCCACGCCGAGCATGCCGCGGGCCCCCGCGCCTGCCAGCGGCCGGTAGCGCTCGAGCGGCAGGGAGGCCAGGCCCCGGTCGGTTCTCATCTTGTCGACAGCGGCGCCGAGGTCAGGGGCGCTGTCGATCAGGGTGCCGTCGAGGTCGAACAGCACGGCCTTGGCTCCGGAAAACAGGGAATCACGGGTCATCATCAGGCGCCGGCCAGCGGCTTTTGGGTCGAAAACAGGTAGTTCACGCTGGTGTCATCGCTCAACCAGTAGCGGCGCGTGATCGGGTTGTGCTCCATGCCGCGGGTTCGGCACAGGTCGAGCCCGGCCGAGCGGCAGTGGCCGGCCAACTCGCTGGGACGGATCAGCTTGGCGTATTCGTGCGTGCCGCGCGGCAGCAGGTTGAGCACGTATTCCGCTCCGACGATGGCGAACAGAAACGCCTTGGCATTGCGGTTGATGGTGGAGAAGAACACCCAGCCGCCGGGTTTGACGAGCGTAGCGCAGGCCCGGACCACCGATCCTGGATCGGGCACATGCTCCAGCATCTCCATGCAGGTCACCACATCGAAGCTCTCCGGCGACTCGGCGGCCAGTTGCTCGGCACTGATTTCACGGTACTGCACCCGCGGGGTCTGGGCCTCCAGCGCATGCAATTGGGCCACTTTCAGTGCCTTGGTGGCCAGATCGATGCCCAGCACGTCGGCGCCCTGGCGCGCCATCGAGTCGGCCAGGATGCCGCCGCCGCATCCCACGTCCAGAACCCGCTTGCCCGCCAGTGGCGCCTGGGCGTTGATCCAGTCCAGCCGCAGGGGGTTGATCTGATGCAGGGGGCGGAATTCGCTCTCCGTGTCCCACCAGCGATGCGCCAGATCGGAGAACTTGGCCAGCTCGGCCGGATCGGCATTCAGTGTTTCGCTCATGCGCCTATTTTCCTCGAAGCCATAAAAAAAGCCCCGTTGCCGGGGCTTTCTGAAGCAGTTCTAGCGAATTGCTTAGTTGGCGCGGGTGCCGACCACTTCGATTTCCACGCGGCGGTTCTTGGCGCGGCCTTCGGCGGTCTTGTTGTCGGCCACGGGCTGCTTCTTGCCCTTGCCTTCGGTATACACGCGGTTCTTTTCGATGCCCTTGGACACCAGGTAAGCCTTCACGGCTTCGGAACGACGCACCGACAGCTTCTGGTTGTAGGCATCGGAACCGATGGAGTCGGTGTGACCCACGGCGATGATGACTTCCAGGTTGATGCCCTTGATCTTGCCGACCAGATCATCCAGCTTGGCCTTGCCTTCGGGCTTCAGGACGGACTTGTCGAAGTCGAAGAAAGCGTCGGCAGCGTAGGTCACCTTGGTGGCAGCCGGGGGCTGGGGAGCGGGAGCCGGGGCCGGAGCCGGGGCGGCAGCGCGCGGAGCCACGGCGGGAGCCGGAGCCGGAGCAGCAGCGGGAGCCACGATGGCGCCGTCGCAGCCCACTGCGGCGGTGGCGGGCGTCCAGCTGGCATCGCGCCAGCACAGTTCGTTCGTACCGTTCTTCCAGACGTATTCGCCGGTACCATTGCGCCAGTTGTCCACAGATTGGGCGCCGGCGGCGGTAGCGAGCGCTGAAGCAGCCAACAGCATTGCCACTTTATTCAGTTTCTTCATGGTTCTCCTCTTGGGGAAAAAGCCGCAGCCGCGCTGCGAAACAAGGGACGTCTTAAGTGACCATCACCAAAAACGTTGAGCCAATTGTGCCACACGTCCCTGCACAATCAACGCCATTTCGCGCTATGCGGCGTAGGACAAAAGCGCATTGCCCGGCATGTGTTGCTGCTTCGCGACAGCTTCTTGCCCGTAAAATCGACCTTCTTCCGCCGTAACGTTCCTCCTCATGACCCAGTTCGCCAAAGAAACCCTGCCCATCAGTCTTGAAGAGGAAATGCGGCGCAGCTACCTCGATTACGCGATGAGCGTGATCGTGGGCCGAGCCCTGCCTGATGCGCGCGACGGGCTCAAGCCGGTGCATCGGCGCGTGCTCTTTGCGATGCACGAGCTCAACAACGACTGGAACCGCGCCTACAAGAAGTCGGCCCGTATCGTGGGCGACGTGATCGGTAAGTACCACCCGCACGGCGACCAGTCTGTCTACGACACCATCGTGCGCCTGGCCCAGGACTTCTCGATGCGCCACATGCTGGTGGACGGCCAGGGCAACTTCGGCTCGGTCGACGGCGACAACGCGGCGGCCATGCGCTACACCGAAATCCGGCTGGCCAAGATCGCCCACGAGATGCTGGCCGACATCGACAAGGAAACCGTCGATTTCGGCCCCAACTACGACGGCAGCGAGAAGGAGCCGCTGGTACTGCCCAGCCGCCTGCCCAACCTGCTGGTCAATGGCTCGGGCGGCATTGCCGTGGGCATGGCCACCAACATCCCGCCGCACAACCTCAATGAAGTGGTGGATGCCTGCCTGCACCTGCTGCGCAACCCGCAGGCCTCGATCGACGAGCTGATGGAGATCATCCCGGCGCCCGACTTCCCCACCGCCGGCATCATCTACGGCATCAACGGCGTGAAGGAAGGCTACCGCACGGGCCGCGGCCGCGTGGTGATGCGCGCCCGCTGCCACTTCGAGGACATCGACCGCGGCCAGCGCCAGGCCATCATCGTCGATGAGCTGCCCTACCAGGTCAACAAGAAGACGCTGCAGGAGCGCATGGCCGAGCTGGTGCACGAGAAGAAGATCGAAGGCATCAGCCACATCCAGGACGAGTCCGACAAGTCCGGCATGCGCCTGGTGATCGAGCTCAAGCGCGGCGAAGTGCCCGAAGTGGTGCTGAACAACCTGTACAAGCAGACCCAGCTGCAGGACACCTTCGGCATCAACATGGTGGCGCTGATCAACGGCCAGCCCCGCCTGTGCAACCTGAAGGACCTGATCGAGGTGTTCCTGGAGCACCGCCGCGAAGTGGTGACCCGCCGCACGGTGTTCACGCTGCGCAAGGCGCGCGAGCGCGGCCACGTGCTCGAAGGCCTGGCGGTGGCGCTGGCCAACATCGACGAGTTCATCCGCATCATCCGCGAGTCGCCCACCCCGCCGGTGGCCAAGGCCGAGTTGATGGCCCGCCCCTGGGACAGCAAGCTGGTGCGCGAGATGCTCACCCGCACGCGCGCCGACGGCGGCGTGGTCAATGCCGACGACTACCGCCCCGAAGGGCTGGAAAAGTCCTACGGCATGGGCCATGACGGCCTGTACCGCCTGTCCGACACCCAGGCCCAGGAAATCCTGCAGATGCGCCTGCAGCGCCTCACCGGGCTGGAGCAGGACAAGATCGTCGCCGAGTACAAGGAAGTGATGGCCGAGATCGAGGACCTGCTCGACATCCTGGCCAAGCCCGAGCGCGTGTCCGCCATCATCGGCGAGGAACTCACCGCCATCCGGCAGGAATTCGGCCAGAACAAGCTGGGCGCGCGCCGCAGCCTGGTCGAGCACAGCTCCTTCGACCTGTCCACCGAAGACCTGATCACGCCCACCGACATGGTGGTCACGCTCAGCCACAGCGGCTACATCAAGAGCCAGCCGCTGTCCGAGTACCGCGCCCAGAAGCGCGGCGGCCGCGGCAAGCAGGCCACGGCGACCAAGGAAGACGACTGGATCGACCAGCTCTTCATCGCCAACACGCACGACTACATCCTGTGCTTCTCCAACCGCGGCCGGCTGTACTGGCTCAAGGTCTGGGAGGTGCCGGCAGGCTCGCGCGGCTCGCGCGGGCGGCCGATCGTCAACATGTTCCCGCTGCAGGAAGGCGAGAAGATCAACGTGGTGCTGCCGCTCACCGGCGAGTTCCGCAGCTTCCCCGCAGATCACTACGTGTTCATGGCGACCAGCATGGGCACGGTCAAGAAGACCGCGCTGGACGAGTTCAACAACCCGCGCAAGGGCGGCATCATCGCCGTCAACCTCGACGATGGCGATTACCTGATCGGCGCCGCGCTGACCGACGGCAAGCATGACGTGATGCTGTTCAGCGACGGCGGCAAGGCCGTTCGCTTCGATGAGAACGACGTGCGCCCGCTGGGCCGCCAGGCGCGCGGCGTGCGCGGCATGGACCTGCCCGACGGCCAGAGCGTGATCGCCATGCTGGTGGCCGAGGACGAAACGCAGAGTGTGCTGACCGCCACCGAGAACGGCTACGGCAAGCGCACCAGCATCGCCGAGTACACGCGCCACGGCCGCGGCACCAAGGGCATGATCGCGATCCAGCAGAGCGAGCGCAACGGCAAGGTGGTGGCTGCCACGCTGGTGCACGCAGACGACGAAATCATGCTGATCACCGACAAGGGCGTGCTGGTGCGCACCCGCGTCAGCGAGATCCGCGAACTCGGCCGCGCCACCCAGGGCGTCACGCTGATCGCGCTGGACGAAGGCGCCAAGCTCAGCGGCCTGCAGCGCATTGTGGAAAACGACGCCAACGCCGCCGATGCCGAGAGCGACGCCGGACCGGATGCAGAACCCGGAACCGCCGACGCCTGATTGCTATTGTTTTAGTAGCGCCTCAAGACCGCCCGGCACGGACATCGAGGCATTTTCATTGAAAAATCACCCGATGAACCGCCCTTACAACTTTTCCGCCGGCCCGGCCGCCATTCCCGAAGAGGTGCTGCGCGAAGCGGCCTCCGAGATGCTCGACTGGCACGGCAGCGGCATGGGCGTGATGGAGATGAGCCATCGCGGCAAGGAGTTCATCTCGATCTACGAGCGGGCCGAAGCCGACCTGCGCGAGCTGCTGGCCGTGCCGGCCAACTACCGCATCCTGTTCATGCAAGGCGGCGGCCTGGGCGAAAACGCCATCGTGCCGCTGAACCTCTCGCGCGGCGGCCGCATCGACGTGGTGGTCACCGGCAGCTGGAGCCAGAAGTCGCAGAAGGAAGCGCGCAAGTACGGCAACGTGCACATCGCCGCCAGCAACGAGGCCGACGGCCACACCACCCTGCCCGCGCCCTCGGGCTGGCAGCTCAGCGCCGACGCGAGCTATGTGCATGCCTGCACCAACGAAACCATCAATGGCATCGAGTTCCACGAGCTGCCCGACCTCAAGCGCCTGGGCAGCAACGCGCCGCTGGCGATCGACTTTTCCTCCCACGTCGCCTCGCGCCCGGTGGACTGGTCGCGCGTGGGCCTGGCCTTCGGCGGCGCCCAGAAGAACCTCGGCCCGGCCGGCCTGACGCTGGTGGTGGTGCGCGACGATCTGCTGGGCCACGCCCTGCCCGCCTGCCCCAGCGCCTTCGACTACCGCATCGTGGCCGAGCACGACTCGATGTACAACACCCCGCCCACCTGGGGCATCTACATCGCGGGCCTCACCTTCCAGTGGCTCAAGCGCCAGACCGAGAACGGCCTGACCGGCGTGGCCGCCATGGAGCAGAGCAACATCGCCAAGGCGAAGCTGCTGTACGACTTCATCGACGGCTCGCAACTCTACGTCAACAAGGTCGCCCAGGACTGCCGCTCGCGCATGAACGTGCCCTTCTTCCTGCGCGACGAGTCGCGCAACGACGCCTTCCTGGCCGGCGCCAAGGCCACCGGGCTGCTGCAGCTCAAGGGCCACAAATCGGTGGGCGGCATGCGCGCCAGCATCTACAACGCGATGCCGCTGGCCGGCGTGCAGGCGCTGGTGGGCTACATGCGAGAATTCGAGCGTACCCAGGCCTGAGACAACGTCCCCACGACCCCTACATGACGACAGCCAACCTCTCTGATTTGCGCGTCCAGATCGACGCCCTCGACAAGGAAATCCTCACCCTTCTCAACCGCCGTGCCCATGTGGCCGAGCAGGTGGGAGAAGTCAAGAAGCGCGAAGGCTCCCCGTTCTTCCGGCCCGACCGCGCCGCCCAGGTCATCCAGAAGATGCAGGCCGCCAACACCGGCCCGCTGCGCAGCGAGCATGTGGCCGGCATCTGGCGCGAGATCATGTCGGCCTGCCTGGCGCTCGAAGCGCCGGTGCGCGTGGCCTACCTGGGCCCGGCCGGCACCTTCAGCGAGCAGGCCGCGGTCGAGTTCTTCGGCGGCAGCATCGAGCGCGTGCCCTGCGCCAGCTTCGACGAGGTGTTCCGCAGCGCCGCCGGCGGCGGCGCCCAGTTCGGCGTGGTGCCGGTGGAAAACTCGACCGAGGGCGTGGTCGCGCGCTCGCTCGACCTGTTCCTCGAATCGCCGCTGCACATCGTGGGCGAGATCAGCCTCATGGTGCGCCACAACCTGCTGCGCCTGAGCGACTCGCTCGAAGGCATCGAGGTGGTCTGCGCCCACCCGCAGGCGCTCGCGCAGTGCCAGGGCTGGCTCGGCACCCACCTGCCGCAGGCCGAGCGCCGCGCCGTCTCCAGCAATGCCGAGGGCGCCCGCCTGGCCGCCACCAACCCGGCCTGGGCCGGCATCGCGGGCGAGCGCGCCGGCGCCGAGTTCGGCCTGCACCTGGTGGCGCGCGGCATCCAGGACCAGGCCATCAACCGCACCCGCTTCGCCGTGATCTGCCTGCCCAGCGTGCTGGACGCGCCGGCGGCCACGGGCAAGGACCAGGTCAGCCTGGTGGTCTCGGTGCCCAACCGTCCGGGCGCGGTGCACGACCTGCTGGTGCCGCTGAAGACGCACGGCGTGTCAATGACGCGCTTCGAGTCGCGCCCCGCCCGCTCGGGCCAGTGGGAGTACTACTTCTACATCGACATCCAGGGCCACCCCTCGCAGCCCCACGTGGCCGCCGCGCTCAAGGAGCTGCAGGGCCTGTGCGCGTTCTACAAAGTGCTGGGCACCTGCCCGGTCAATGAGTAAGCCGCGATGTTCGAGCAACTGGGACTGATCGGCTGCGGCCTGATGGGCGGCTCGTTCGCGCTGGCGCTCAAGCGCGCCGGCCTGGTCAAGCGCGTGGTCGGCTACAGCAAGTCGCCCTCCACCACCGAGCGCGCGCGCCAGATGGGCGTGATCGACGTCGAGGCGCCGTCGGCCCTGCTGGCCGTCTCGGGCGCCGACATCGTGCTGCTGGCCGTGCCGGTGGCCGCCACCGAGGCCACCTTCAAGGCCATCAAGCACCTGGTCACGCCGCAGACGCTGATCATGGACGTGGGCTCCACCAAGCGCGACGTGGTCGACGCCGCGCGCCGCGTGCTGCGCGAGCACGTGGGCTCGTTCGTGCCGGCGCACCCGATCACGGGCAAGGAAGTGGCCGGCGTGGAGCATGCCGACCCCGACCTCTATGCGGGCAAGCAGGTCATCCTCACGCCGATCGAGCGCACGCTCACCGCGCACCTGCAGCGGGCCACCGAGGTCTGGTCGGCGCTGGGCTGCAACGTGCTCCAGATGTCGCCCGAGTCGCACGACGCCGCTTTCGCCGCCGTGAGCCACCTGCCGCACCTGATCGCGTTCGCGATGATCAACGGCATCTCCAGCCAGGACAAGGGCCGCGACTACCTTTCGCTGGCCGGCCCGGGCTTTCGCGATTTCACGCGCATCGCCGCCAGCGACCCCAAGGTCTGGCGCGACATCATGATCGCCAACAAGGAAGAGCTGCTGGCCCAGTCGAAGATCTTCCAGCGCACGCTGCAGGCCATGGAGCTCATGATCGCCAGCGGCAACGGCGACGCGCTGGAGGACCTGATCGGCCAGGCCAGCGAGACGCGCGCCCACTGGCGCATGGCTTCCTCCCGGCCGCACAAGTAGGCGCCCCATGTTTTCCACCGAGTTCCTGGACCTCCCCCCTCTGGCCAGCGCGGGAGGCACCGTCACGCTGCCCGGCTCCAAGAGCATTTCCAACCGCGTGCTGCTGCTGGCGGCGCTCAGCGGCGGCACCACCACGGTGCACGACCTGCTCGACTCCGACGACACGCGCGTGATGCTCGACGCCCTGCAGGCGCTGGGCTGCGGCGTGCGGCGCAACGGCGCGCAGGTGCAGATCGACGGCCTGGACGGCCGCCTGGGCGTGCCCGGCGCGAAACTCTTCCTCGGCAACGCCGGCACCGCCATGCGCCCGCTCACGGCGGCGCTGGCCGTGCTGGGCGGCGACTTCGAGCTGTCGGGCGTGCCGCGCATGCACGAGCGCCCGATCGGCGACCTGGTGGACGCGCTGCGCCAGCTCGGCTGCCGCATCGACTACCTCGGCAATGAGGGCTATCCGCCGCTGCGCCTCGGCCGCCCGGCGCTCGCGCTCGACGCGCCGATCCGCGTGCGCGGCGACGTGTCCAGCCAGTTCCTCACCGCGCTGCTGATGGCGCTGCCGCTGGCCGCGATGCACGGGAGCCCCGCGACCGGCACCGGCGCGTCCTCGCCCCCCCCCGAAGGGGCGCCACGCGACATCGTGATCGAAGTGGTGGGCGAGCTGATCTCCAAGCCCTACATCGAGATCACGCTCAAGCTGCTGGCGCGCTTCGGCATCGACGTGCAGCGCGAGGGCTGGCAGCGCTTCACCATTCCCGCCGGCGCGCGCTACCGCTCGCCGGGCCGCATCCACGTCGAGGCCGACGCTTCGTCTGCTAGCTATTTCATAGCACTCGGCGCCCTGGCGGCGCGGACCTCCGGCTCAAATGGCCTCAAAATCCAGGGCGTGGGCGCGGATTCGATCCAGGGCGACATCCGCTTCATCGACGCGGCCCGCCTGATGGGCGCGCAGGTGACGGGCGGCCCGAACTGGCTCGAGGTGTCGCGCGGCGCCTGGCCGCTCAAGGCGATCGACCTCGACTGCAACCACATCCCCGACGCCGCCATGACGCTGGCCGTGATGGCGCTCTACGCCGACGGCACCAGCACGCTGCGCAACATCGCAAGCTGGCGCGTCAAGGAAACCGACCGGCTGGCCGCCATGGCCGCCGAACTGCGCAAGCTCGGCGCCACGGTGGAAGAAGGGGCCGATTTCCTGCGCGTGACGCCGCCGGCGTCGGTTTCGCACTGGAAGGCGGCCGCCGTCCACACCTACGACGACCACCGCGTCGCCATGTGCTTCTCCCTCGCCGCCTTCAACCCGGCGGGCCTGCCGGTGCGCGTCCTCGACCCGAAATGCGTGGGCAAGACCTTCCCCGACTACTTCGAGGCCCTGTTCTCGGTCACCGCGCCGCAGCCCGACGCCGTGCCGGTGCTGTGCATCGACGGCCCCACCGCCTCGGGCAAGGGCACGCTGGCGGCGGCCGTGGCCGAGCGGCTGGGCTACCACCTGCTGGACTCCGGCGCGCTGTACCGCCTGAGCGGCCTGGCCGCGCGCCGCGCCGGGCTGGAGCCGGAAGCCACCCACGCGGACGCCATCGCCGCCTTGGCCCGCAAGCTGCCCGTGCGCTTCACGGCCGACCACCGCGTGCTGCTGGCCGGTGAGGACGTGACCGACCTGATCCGCTCCGAGCAGGCCGGCATGGACGCCTCGCGCGTGTCGGCCCTGCCGGCCGTGCGCACGGCCCTGGTCGCGCTCCAGCACAGCTGCCGCACCCTGCCCGGCCTGGTGGCCGACGGGCGCGACATGGGCACGGTGATCTTCCCCGGCGCCCGGCTCAAGGTCTACCTCACGGCAAGCGCCGCCCACCGTGCGGAGCGGCGCCATAAGCAGTTGATTTCAAAGGGTTTTTCGACTACAATGGAAAGTCTTCGCGCCGACCTGGAGGCGCGCGACGCACGGGACTCGTCCCGCAGCGTGGCGCCTCTGAAGCCGGCGCAGGATGCCCTGCTGCTGGACAACTCGGACCTCACGGTCGACCAATCCGTCGATCTGGTGTTGAGCTGGTGGCAGGACAAACAGCCGTTCGGGGCCGTCCCGCACGACTGACGGGCCCACGCCGCCCCCTTCGCGCGCAAAGCGCGGCCGGCAGCGTGGTTCTATAACTTAACCGCGGCTAAGTCCGCACCCAATCGCCGTCTCTAGCTATAAAAACAGTAGCAATGGTGCTGCTGGAACCCTATTGACGTGCAAGGAACCCACATGTCTGAATCTTTTGCCGCCCTGTTTGAAGAATCGCTGCAACGCTCCGAAATGCGCGCAGGCGAAGTGATCACCGCCGAAGTCGTGCGCATCGAGCACAGCTTCGTGGTCGTGAATGCCGGCCTCAAGTCCGAAGCCTACGTGCCCATCGAAGAGTTCAAGAACGACAAGGGCGAAGTCGAAGTCCAGGTCGGCGACTTCGTGTCGGTGGCCATCGACGCCATCGAAAACGGCTACGGCGACACCATCCTGTCGCGCGACAAGGCCAAGCGCCTGGCCTCCTGGCTGGCCCTGGAAAAGGCCCTGGAATCCGGCGAATTCGTCACCGGCACGACCAGCGGCAAGGTCAAGGGCGGCCTCACGGTGCTCGTGAACGGCATCCGCGCCTTCCTGCCCGGCTCGCTGATCGACACCCGTCCGATCAAGGACCTGACGCCCTACGAGAACAAGACCCTCGAATTCAAGGTCATCAAGCTCGACCGCAAGCGCAACAACGTGGTGCTGAGCCGCCGCGCCGTGGTCGAAGCCTCCATGGGCGAAGAGCGCGCCAAGCTGATGGAAACCCTGAAGGAAGGCTCCGTCGTGCGCGGCGTGGTCAAGAACATCACCGAATACGGTGCGTTCGTGGACCTGGGCGGCATCGACGGCCTGCTGCACATCACCGACATGGCCTGGCGCCGCGTGCGCCACCCGAGCGAAGTGGTGCAGGCTGGCCAGGAAATCACCGCCAAGATCCTCAAGTTCGACACCGAGAAGAACCGTGTCTCGCTGGGTCTCAAGCAGATGGGCGACGACCCCTGGATGGGCGTCAACCGCCGCTACCCGCAAGGCACGCGCATGTTCGGCAAGATCACCAACATCGCCGACTACGGCGCGTTCGTGGAACTCGAGCCCGGCATCGAAGGCCTGGTGCACGTCTCCGAAATGGACTGGACCAACAAGAACGTGGCGCCTTCCAAGATCGTGTCGCTGGGTGACGAAGTCGAAGTCATGGTCCTCGAGATCGACGAAGACAAGCGCCGCATCAGCCTGGGCATGAAGCAGTGCAAGGCCAACCCGTGGCAGGAATTCGCGCAGAACACCAAGCGCGGCGACCGCGTCAAGGGCCCGATCAAGTCAATCACCGACTTCGGCGTGTTCGTCGGCCTGGCAGCCGGCATCGACGGCCTGGTGCACCTGTCCGACCTGTCCTGGAACGAAACCGGCGAAGCCGCCGTGCGCAACTACAAGAAGGGCCAGGAAGTCGAAGCCATCGTGCTGGCCGTCGACGTGGACCGCGAGCGCATCAGCCTGGGCATCAAGCAGCTCGACAGCGACCCGTTCACCACCTTCGTGTCGGTCAACGACAAGGGCCAGACCGTGACCGGCAAGGTCAAGTCGGTCGACCCCAAGGGCGCTGAAATCGACCTGGGCGACGACATCGTCGGCTACCTGCGCGCCAGCGAAATCTCCCGCGACCGCGTGGAAGATGCCCGCAACGTGCTCAAGGAAGGCGACGAAGTCACGGCCGTGGTCGTCAACATCGACCGCAAGACCCGCAACATCCAGCTGTCGATCAAGGCCAAGGACATGGCCGACCAGCAGGAAGCCATGTCGAGCCTGAGCCAGCAGTCCGCGCGCGAGAACGCCGGCACGACCAGCCTGGGCGCCCTGCTGCGCGCCAAGCTGGACAACAACAATAACAATTAAGCTGCCCCGGCGGGGGCGGGTTCCGGGGCGGCGGCCAGGCTGCCTTCCCGGGCCCCGCTTCCCGCTTCGCTTCAGGCAAGATGACACGTTCCGACCTCGTTGAAGAACTGGCAGCCCGTTTCAGCCAGCTCACGCACCGCGATGCCGAATACGCCGTCAAGACCATTCTTGACGCGATGAGCGACGCCCTGGTGCGCGGGCATCGCATCGAGATCCGCGGCTTCGGCAGCTTCTCGATCAACCGCCGCCCGCCGCGCATGGGACGCAACCCGCGCTCCGGCGAAAGCGTCGCGATCCCCGAAAAACGCGTGCCGCACTTCAAGCCGGGCAAGGCCCTGCGCGAAGCCGTGGACAAGCGCACCGCGGAAATCGAGGCGAAAGCCAAAGCTTGACGTTTAGAATCCTCCTCGTCACTGAGGAGATGCATGAAATACCTCATGTGGCTGCTCAAGGCAGCCATTTTTTT
The DNA here is from genome assembly GCF_022809125.1 of Variovorax terrae. Classification (NCBI taxonomy): domain Bacteria; kingdom Pseudomonadati; phylum Pseudomonadota; class Betaproteobacteria; order Burkholderiales; family Comamonadaceae; genus Variovorax; species Variovorax terrae. The sequence continues at coordinate 2,682,800 of NZ_JALGBI010000001.1, forward strand.
TACCCTGTTCGCATTCGCCCTGAACAACCAGCAGGACACCACGGTGCACTTCTTCTTCGGCACCCGGTGGCAGGCTCCGCTGGTGCTGGTGGTGCTGGCGGCCTTCGCGCTCGGCGTGGCCATCGGCGCCCTGGGCATGGTGCCGCGCTGGTGGAAGCACCGCAGCGCCGCGCAGAAGGCCCGCCAGGGCACGGACGCGTCCGTCCTCCCGGCTGGCAGCGCGCCCGACACCTCGCACCATGGACTTTGACTATTTCAGCTGGATTCTGCTGGGCCTGCCGCTGGCCTTCGTGCTGGGCTGGATCGCCTCGCGGCTGGACCTGCGCCAGCTGCGCATCGAGAACCGCCAGGCCCCCAAGGCCTACTTCAAGGGCCTGAACTTCCTGCTCAACGAGCAGCAGGACCAGGCCATCGATGCCTTCATCGAGGCCGTGCAGAACGACCCCGACACCTCCGAGCTGCACTTCGCCCTGGGCAACCTGTTTCGCCGCCGCGGCGAGTACGAGCGCGCCGTGCGGGTGCACGAGCACCTGCTGTCGCGCGGCGACCTCGGCCGCGTCGACCGCGAGCGCGCCCAGCACGCGCTGGCGCTGGACTTCCTCAAGGCCGGCCTGCTCGACCGCGCCGAAGACGCGCTGCGCAAGCTCGAAGGCACGCCCTTCGAAGCCCAGGCCCGGCTGGCGCTGCTGGCCATCTACGAGCGCTCGCGCGACTGGCTGCAGGCCTCCGAGATCAGCCGCAAGCTGCAGACCGCCGGCCAGGGCGATTTCAGCGGCCGGCTCGCGCACTACCTTTGCGAGCAGGCGATCGGTGCCGAGCCGCAGGAGGCCGAGCGCCTGCTGCGCCAGGCCCTCGAACTGGCCCCGCAGGCGGCGCGCCCCGGCCTCGACCTGGCGGCCCTGCAGCACCGCTGCGGCGAGCCGGCCGGCGCGCTGGACACCCTGGTCGCCCTGATGGACCGCGCGCCCCTGGCCGTGCCCCTGATCGCCCGGCCGCTGCTGGAGGCGGCGCGCGCCAGCCAGCAGCCGCAGCGCGCGCTGCAGGTGCTGCAGGCCAGCTACGCGCAGGCCCCTTCGCTCGATGTGCTGGACGCCATCGTGGCGCTCGACGCCAGCTCGGCCACGCCGCGCGACGGCTATGTGCGGCATCTGGAGCACGAGCCCTCGCTGGTGGCCGCCGCCCGCTGGATCGAGGGCGAGAAATTCGAGCGCGAACAGTTCCACCCCCAGGTGCAGCGCGCGCTCGAGCATGCGGCCCGGCCGCTGCTGCGCTACCGCTGCGCGGCCTGCGGCTTCGAGGCCCAGCAGCATTTCTGGCAATGCCCGGGCTGCCAGGCCTGGGACAGTTACCCGGCGCGGCGGGTGGAAGAGCTATGAGCCTTTGCCCAGGCGGCCGGTGGGCGCGAGCCAAGGTACGGGCTGCGCGGTGCGCAGCGGAGCATTTCAGATGATCGTTCTCAGCAAACAACAACTCGCGCTGGCCCAGGTGCTGGTGGTCGGCGACGCCATGCTGGACCGCTACTGGTACGGCGCGGTGGACCGCATCAGCCCGGAAGCGCCGGTGCCCGTGGTGCGCGTCACGCGCGAGGAAGAGCGCATCGGCGCGGCCGCCAACGTGGCCTACAACGTGGTCACGCTGGGCGCGCGCGCCTCGCTGCTCACGGTGGTGGGCGACGACGACGCCAGCCACAAGCTGGAAGCGCTGGTGGCGCAGACCGGCATCTCGCCGCATTTCGGGCGTGACGCGCTGCTGCAGACCACCGTCAAGCTGCGCGTGATCGGCCGCCAGCAGCAGCTGCTGCGCGTCGATTTCGAGAACGCCCCGCAGAACGAGGTGCTGGCCTCGCAGTCGGCCGCCTTCGCCGCCCTGCTGCCGCAGCACCAGGCCGTGCTGTTCTCCGACTACGGCAAGGGCGGCCTGGCCCACGTGGGACAGATGATCGGCGCCGCCCGCGCGGCCGGCAAGCCCGTGCTGATCGACCCCAAGGGCAGCGATTACTCGCGCTATCGCAATGCCAGCGTCATCACGCCCAACCGCGCCGAGCTGCAGCAGGTGATCGGCGCCTGGCGCGACGAGGACGACCTGCAGGCCCGCGCGCAGAACCTGCGCACGCAGCTCGGCCTGGACGCCCTGCTGCTCACGCGCAGCGAGGAAGGCATGACGCTGTTCGACGCCCAGGGGCACCTGCATGTGAGCGCGCAGGCGCGCGAGGTGTTCGACGTCACCGGCGCCGGCGACACCGTGATCGCCACCCTCGCCGCGCTGGTGGCCGCCGGCCTCTCGCTGCGCGAGGCCCTGCCGCTGGCCAACCGTGCCGGCGGCATCGTGGTGGGCAAGTTCGGCACCGCCACCGTGTCCTACGAGGAGCTGTTCGCATGACCCGCCTCGCCGCCACCCCAGCCACCGAACGGGGCTGCACAAGGAGTTTGACATGAGAGTCGTCGTGACCGGTGCCGCAGGCTTCATCGGCTCCAACCTCGTGCGCGGCCTGAACGCGCGCGGCATCGACAACATCATCGCGGTCGACGACCTCACCCAGGGCGACAAATTCCGCAACCTGGCCGACCTCGCCATCGCGGACTACCTGGACGCCGATGCGTTCTACGAGCTGTTCGCCGAGGGTGCGTTCGGCAAGGTCGAGGCCGTGTTCCATGAAGGCGCCTGCAGCGACACCATGGAGCCCGACGGCAAGTACATGATGGACAACAACTACACGCTCTCGTGTGGCCTGTTCAACGCCTGCCAGCAGCGCGGCACGCGGCTGCTCTACGCCTCCTCGGCCGCCACCTACGGCGGCTCCGACACCTTCCGCGAGGAACCCGCGTTCGAGCGCCCGCTCAACGTCTACGGCTACTCCAAGCTGCTGTTCGACCAGCGCATGCGGCGCGAATGCGGCGCCGACTTCAAGCGCACCAAGCGCCAGGTGGCCGGCTTTCGCTACTTCAACGTCTACGGCCCGCGCGAGCAGCACAAGGGCCGCATGGCCAGCGTCGCCTTCCACCAGTTCAACCAGTTCCGGGCCGAGGGCAAGGTCAAGCTGTTCGGCGACTACGGCGGCTACGGGCCGGGCCAGCAGATGCGCGACTTCGTCTTCATCGACGACGTGGTGGCGGTCAACCTGTGGTTCTTCGACCATCCCGAGAAATCGGGCATCTTCAACCTGGGCAGCGGGCGCGCCCAGCCCTTCAACGACGTGGCCGAGGCGGTGCTGAACGCGCTCGCCGTCCAGCCGGGCACGTCGCGGCAGAGCATCGCCGAACTGCACGCGCAGGGCCTGGTCGAATACACCCCCTTCCCCGACGCGCTGCGCGGCAAGTACCAGTGCTACACCCAGGCCGACCTCACGGCCCTGCGCGCCGCCGGCTGCGAGCATGCCTTCGCCGACGTGCAGACCGGCGTGGCGCAGTATGTGACGCGCCTGTTACAGGGCTGACGCCGGCCCGCGCGGCCCGCCCCGCGCGCGGCCGGTCAACGGCGGCCGGGCGGCCGCCGTTATAGACGGGCCCGCCCGGCATCCCGCCGGGCTTCATACGCCCTTGAGGAGATTCTCCATGCTGAAGAAGATTCTGGCCATCCTGGTCATGCTGTACGCGAGCCTGTCGTTCGCTGCCGTCGAAGTCAACAAGGCCACCGCCGCCGAACTCGACGCCCTCAAGGGCATCGGCCCCGGCATCTCGAACCGCATCGTCGACGAGCGCAAGAAAGGCGATTTCAAGGACTGGAACGACTTCATCTCGCGCGTCAAGGGCGTCGGTGAAATCACCGCCGGCAAGTTCTCCGCCGAAGGCCTGACGGTCAACGGCACGAGCATGAAGGGCGCCGCCGCTGCCGCACCGGCTGCCAAGAAGGACGACAAGCCCGCCGCCAAGGCCGACGACAAGAAAGCCGATATGGCCAAGCCTGCCGCCGCCGTAGCCTCCGCACCGGCCGCCAAGGACGACAAGAAGGACGCGAAGGCGGAAGCCAAGGCCAAGAAGGATGCCGACAAGAAGGCCAAGGAAGAAGCCGCGGCCAAGAAGGCGGAAGACGCCAAGGCGAAGAAGGAAGCTGACAAGAAAGCCAAGGACGACGCCAAGAAGGCCAAGGCCGCCGATGCCGCCAAGCCCGCCGCCAGCGCGGCCAGCGCCCCCAAGAAGTAAGCCCGCCGGCCGTGGCGCGGGCCTCCGCCCGCCCTCCATGCCCACAACCCGCTTCGGCGGGTTTTTTCATGCCTTTTCAGACGGAGGTCCTTGCCCTGCGGACATAGCTTGCTATCAAAATGAGAGCGACTCGGAAAGGACGGCAGAAGGGCCGCCCGTCGCGGCGAGTTTCCCGAGCGGGTGAAGACGCGCGCCCCGGGAACGGGCCTGGGCGCTTCGGCAGGGGCGCTAACCCACCAGGGCGATCAGGTCGGTCACACCCACATCCACGCCCGCCTGCATCAGCAGCGTGGTGGTCTGGCCGCGATGGTGGGTCTGGTGGTTGAAGAAATGCGTCAGGGCCTGCCAGGCCGGGTGCTCGCGCCGCACGCCCTTGGTGTTGCTGTAGCGCATGGTGCAGAGCGGAAACTCCGGCGCCATCTGCGCCAGCCAGGCCTCGATCGCGGCGTCCATGGCCTCGCGGCGCCCGCGCAGGACCGCGAAGTCTTCGCACACCGGGGTTCCATAGCTGGCGCCGGCCGGCAGCGCCAGCAGCTCGGGCGTGAGCGCGGCAAAGCCCTCGCCTTGCTGCGCGAAGCGCCCGAGCCACATCGCATCGGCCCAGACCAGGTGGTTGAGCGTGCCATGGATCGAGCCGAAGAACGCGCCGCGCTCGCGCCGGCGCTCCTCGTCGCTCAGGCCGGCGCAGGCCGCGTAGAGCCGCTCGTTGAACCAGCGGTTGTAGCGCGCCAGAAAGCGGTAGTTGTCGAGAAACGCCTGCGCCATCGCCTTGACTCCTGAATTGATAGCAACCTATGTCCACGGGACGCGGACATACGGGCATTTTCACTCAGAAATCAGTTCTTCATGGTGCATGCACCGCCCGCAACACATGAAAGCCGGCGCGGCCCAGGCCAGGGCCACCGCGGAACCGGCATTGCCGGACCGCTGGTGCGCCCCCTGGAGCGGGAAGTGCCGCAGGCGCTTCGGGGGTGTTTCATTTCAGGTAGAACCATAGCCCCCGCCGCCCGGCGTGTGGATCTCGAACACGTCGCCCGGCTGCATGTCGGCCTGCCCGATGTGGCCCAGCTCCTCGCTGCGGCCGTCGCTGCGCACCACGCGGTTGACGCCCACCTGCCCCGGCTGGCCGCCGGCCATGCCGAAGGCGCCATGCCTGCGCCCGTTCGACAGGATGCTGGCCGTCATGGCCTCCAGGAACTTCACGCGCCGCACGCCGCCGTCGCCGCCGTGCCAGCGCCCCGCGCCGCCCGAACCCTGGCGGATCTCGTAGCTCTCAAGCTGCACGGGGAAGCGGAACTCCAGCACCTCGGGATCGGTCAGGCGCGAGTTGGTCATGTGGGTCTGCACCACGCTCGTGCCGTGGAAGCCGCCCACCACCCAGCCCGCGGCGTCGATCACGGCGCCCGCGCCGCTGCCGCCCGAGATCGTCTCGTAGTACTGGTGCCGTGCGTTGCCGAAGGTGAAGTTGTTCATGGTGCACTGGCTGGCCGCCATCACCCCCAGCGCGCCGTACAGCGCATTGGTGATGCAACTCGAGGTTTCCACGTTGCCCGCCACCACCGAGGCCGGCGGGTTCGGGTTGAGCATCGAGCCCGCCGGGATGATGACCTTGAGCGGCTTGAGGCAGCCCGCGTTGAGCGGGATGTCGTCGTCCACCAGGGTGCGGAACACGTAGAGCACGGCGGCCATGCACACGGCCGTGGGCGCGTTGAAGTTGTTGGTCTGCTGGGCCGAGGTGCCGGTGAAGTCGATCTCGGCGCTGCGCGCCTTCGCATCGACGCGGATCGCCACCTGGATCTGCGCGCCATTGTCCAGCGGCAGCGTGAAGGCGCCGTCCTTCAGCCGCGTGATGACGCGGCGCACCGACTCCTCGGCGTTGTCCTGCACATGGCCCATGTAGGCCTGCACCACCTCCAGCCCGAAGTGCTCGACCATCTTGCGCAGTTCCTGCACGCCTTTCTCGTTGGCCGCGATCTGGGCTTTGAGGTCGGCCATGTTCTGCTGCGGGTTGCGGCTCGGGTATTTGGCCCCCACGCTTGCCACTTCGTGTGCTGCGCTGCCCCCCGAGGGGGCTGTGCCGTCTTGGGGCGGCCCGGCGACGGCACGACCACTCAGCAGGGCAATCATCTCGGCCTCGCGCAGCACGCCGCGGTCCACCAGCTTGACGTTGTTGATCTGCACGCCCTCCTCCTCGATGCGCGTGGAGAACGGCGGCATCGAGCCCGGCGTGGTGCCGCCGATATCGGCATGGTGGCCGCGGCTGCCCACGTAGAACAGCGGCGTGTCGCTGGCGCCGCTGCCCAGGTAGACCGGCGTGATCACGGTCACGTCGGGCAGGTGCGTGCCGCCGTGGTAGGGGTCGTTGAGCACGTAGACGTCGCCCGGCTGCATGCGGCCGGCGTTCTCGCGGATCACCGTCTTGATGCTCTCGCCCATCGAGCCCAGGTGCACCGGCATGTGCGGCGCATTGGCGATCAGGTTGCCGCCGGCGTCGAACAGCGCGCACGAGAAATCGAGCCGTTCCTTGATGTTGACCGAGTAGGCCGTGTTCTGCAGCTGCAGGCCCATCTGCTCGGCGATGTTCATGAACAGGTTGTTGAACACCTCCAGCAGCACCGGGTCCACCGTGGTGCCCGCGGCGAACTTGACGGCGCGCGGGATGCGGCGGTCCAGCACCAGGTGGTCGAGCGCGGTCAGCGCGGCCTCCCAGCCGGGTTCCACCACCGTGGTGGCGTTCTTCTCGGCGATGATGGCCGGGCCCGGGATCACGTCGCCGGGGCGCAGGTCCTCGCGCACCACCAGCGCCGCCTCGTGCCACTGGCCGCCTGAGTACATGCGCACCGTCTCGCGGCGCGGCACCTCGCGCGGCTCGTGGGTGGCGTGGCGCTGCTCGGCCGGGGCATCGCCCGCCACCACCGCCTCCACCGACACGGCCTCCACCACCAGGCCCTTGCCCTGCATCAGGAAGGCAAAGCGCTGGCGGTAGGCCGCCTCGAAGCCCGCGGTGATGGCCGCGATCAGATCACCCGCCGACGCAGCGACGCCGGCCTGCGGATACGGCACCACCAGCGCCGAATCGCTGCCCTCGTAGCGCACATGCACGCGCGGGTGCACCACGACGGCGCCGGTGCTCACCTGCTGGCGCTCCAGCTCCGCGTGGGCCGCCGCGCCCAGCGCGTCGAGTTTCTCGGCCACCAGCGGCAGCGAGGCCGCGGCCAGCGGCATTTCCACCGCCTGTTCGCGGATCACGTTCTGGTCGGCCAGGCCCATGCCGTAGGCGCTGAGCACGCCGGCCAGCGGGTGCACGAACACCCGCGTCATGCCCAGGGCATCGGCCACCAGGCAGGCGTGCTGGCCGCCGGCCCCGCCGAAGCACTGCAGCGTGTAGCGCGTGACGTCGTAGCCGCGCGCCACCGAAATCTTCTTGATGGCGTTGGCCATCTGCTGCACCGCGATGTTGATGAAGCCCTCGGCCACCACCTCCGCGCTGCGCCCGGTGCGGCCGGCCATCTCGTTGAACAGGGCCTGCGCCGCCTCGTAGCTCAGCGCCTCGTCGGCGCGCGGGCCGAACACCCGGGGAAAGTGGCGCGGCTGGATCTTGCCCACCATCACGTTCGCGTCGGTCACGGCCAGCGGCCCGCCGCGGCGGTAGCAGGCCGGGCCCGGGTTGGCGCCGGCACTCTCCGGGCCGACGCGAAAGCGCGCGCCGTCGAACGCCAGCACCGAGCCGCCGCCGGCCGCCACGGTGTGGATGCTCATCATCGGGGCGCGCATGCGCACGCCGGCCACCTGGGTCTCGAACTCGCGCTCGAACTCGCCCGCATAGTGCGACACGTCGGTCGAGGTGCCGCCCATGTCGAAGCCGATCACCTTCTCCTGCCCCGCCAGCGCCGCGGTGCGCGCCATGCCGACGATGCCGCCAGCCGGGCCGGAGAGGATGGCGTCCTTGCCCTGGAACGCGCGCGCGTCGGTCAGCCCGCCCGACGACTGCATGAAGAACAGCTTGACGCCCGGCATCTCGCCGGCCACCTGCTCCACATAGCGGCGCAGGATGGGCGACAGGTAGGCATCGACCACCGTCGTGTCGCCGCGGCTCACGAACTTCATCATCGGGCTGGTTTCGTGCGAGGTGCTGACCTGCGTGAAGCCGGCTTCCAGCGCCAGCCGCTTCGCGGCCTTCTCGTGCTCGACGTAGCGGTAGCCGTGCATGAAGACAATGGCCACGCTGCGCAGCCCGCGCGCATGGGCCGCCTCCAGCGCCGCCTTCAGCGGCGCCTCCTCGAGCGGCTGCAGCACCTCGCCGTGCGCGCCCAGGCGCTCGCGGGCTTCCACCACCTCGCTGTACAGCAGCTCGGGCAGCACGATGTTGCGGTCGAACAGGCGCGGGCGGTTCTGGTAGGCGATGCGCAGCGCATCGCGAAAGCCGCGCGTGGTCACCAGCAGCGTGGGCTCGCCCTTGCGCTCGAGCAGCGCATTGGTGGCCACCGTGGTGCCCATCTTCACGCACTCCACCAGCGCCGGCGTGACCGGCTCGCCGGCCCGCAGGCCCAGCAGATGGCGGATGCCGGCCACGGCAGCATCGCGGTACTGCTCGGGGTTTTCGCTCAGCAGCTTGTGGGTGGCGAGCGAGCCGTCGGGCCGCTTCGCCACGATGTCGGTGAAGGTGCCGCCGCGGTCGATCCAGAACTGCCAACGACCGCCGCCTGCCTGTGAAATGTTGTCTTGCATGGTATTCAATGAGGTAGTGAATGCTTGTGTTTACCGGGTGCTGTTGCGGGTGTAGTACGGCACGAAGATGTCGTTGGCTTCATTGCCCGTCAATCGTACCCATTCCCGAGAGAAGCGCTCGCCCAGCCGCTTGAACTCGCTGTCGAATTCGGCCGAGGCCTGCTCCACCTTCATGCCGTGGGCCCGCAGCTCGCGCGTGGAGTCCTGCATCACGGCCTCGCTTTTCGTCCAGCCCCGGGCCTCTGCCGCCTGGGCGGCCTCCAGCACGGCCTTCTGCAGCGGCGGCCGCAGTGCGTCGAACGCCTTGCGGTTGACGTACACGACGTTCTTCGGGAACCAGGCGTTGATCTCGTAGTAGTACTTGATCTGCCCCCAGACCTGGTTCTCCACGCCGGTCACCGCCGAGGTGATCATGCTGTCGATCCGGCCTTCGGCCAGCGCCTTGTTGACGTCCACCATCGGCACGTCCACCGCCTGCGCGCCCACCAGTTCGGCGATGCGCTCGGTGGTCGGGTTGTAGGTGCGCATGCGGCTGCCCTTGAAATCGGCCGGGCTGCGGATCGGGCGCGACGCGAACAGGCCCTGCGGCGGCCAGGGCACCGAGTACAGCATCTTGAGGCCGCGCTGCGCGAAGTGCTTCTCGATCAGCGGGCGCTGCAGCCCCCACAGGCGCCGCGCGTCGGCATAGCTGTTGACCACGAAGGGCACCGAGTCCGCGCCGGCGATCGGAATGTCCTTGACCAGGCTGGTCATGATGCTCTCGCCGGCCTGGGCCTTGCCGTCGCGCACGGCCTGCCCGATCTCGCCGAGCTTGAACAGCGTGTTGTTCGGGTGCACCTCGATGCGCAGCTGGCCCGCGGTCGCCTGATCCACCTCCCGGGCGAACTGCACGATGTTCTCGGTGTGGAACGACTCCGCGCGGTAGCCCGTGGCCAGTTTCCAGTCCGTTTGGGCGTGCGCCGACAGCGCCGTGCACAGCACGGCGAACCACCAATGCTTCATGATGAGCTCCTGCGAGTTGAGGAAAAGTCAGTCCGGCGGATGCATGGGCCTCATCCCATGAGATCGGTCACGAACATCTTGCCCGGCGCATGCGTGATGCACAGCGGCAGCCGGCTGCGCTGGGCCACCCACTGGGGCGTGACGCCGCAGGCCCAGAAGACCGGCACTTCGTCGTCCAGGATCTCCACCGCATCGCCGTAGTCGGGCCGCGACAGGTCGGCGATGCCAAGGGCCTGCGGGTTGCCCACATGCAGCGGCGCGCCGTGCGCCAGCGGAAAGCGGCCGGAGATCTCGGCCACCTTCGCCACATCGCGGCTGCGGATCGGGCGCATGCTGACCACCGTCTCGCCGCTGAACGGGCCGGCCGGCACGCAAGGCAGGTTGGTGCGGTACATGGCCACGTTGCGGCCCTGCACCACATGGCGCAGCGCAATGCCGGCCTGCGCCAGCGCGGCCTCGAACGAGAAGCTGCAGCCGATCAGGAAGCTCACGAAGTCCGGCTGCCAGAGGGCGGCCACCTCGGCCCGCTCCTCGGAAAACTCACCGTCGCGGTAGACCCGGTAGCCCGGGATGTCGGTGGCGATGCTGGCGCCGCTCGCGCAGGCCGGCGCGGTGGCGCCGGGCTCCAGCACCTCGATCAGCGGGCAGGCCTTGGGGTTGCGCTGGCAGAACAGCAGGAAGTCGAAGGCCTGCGCCTGCGGCACGATCATCAGGTTGGCCTGCAGGTAGCCCGGGGCGTGCCCGGCCGTGGGCTGCGTGAAGCGGCCCGAGCGGGCGGCCTGGCGCAGCGCCTGCGGCTGCTGGTGGTAGCTTGTGAGGATCATGGTGTGGTCGGTTCCGAATGTCAAAGCCCGAGATAGGCCTTCTTGATCTGGTCGTCATGCAGCAGGTCCTGGCCCGTGCCTTCCATGACGATGCGGCCGGTCTGGATCACGTAGCCGTAGTGGGCGATGCCCAGCGCCTTCTGCAGGTTCTGTTCGACCAGCAGGATGGATACGCCGGCCTGGTTGACCTGCTGGATCACCTCCAGCACCTTGGCCACGAACTTCGGCGCGATGCCCCAGGAGGGCTCGTCCAGCATCAGCAGCTTCGGCCGCGCCATCAGGCCGCGCGCGATCGCCAGCATCTGCTGCTCGCCGCCGCTCATGGTGCCGGCCAGCTGCGACGCGCGCTCCTTGAGGATGGGAAACAGGCCGAACATCTCGTCAATGCCCGCCGCCACCTCGTGCGCATCGCGCCGCGTGAAGGCGCCGAGCTCGAGATTGCGCCGCACGCTCAGGCGCGGGAACAGCCGCCGGCCCTCGGGCACCAGTGACAGGCCCAGCGGCACGCGGTGGTGCGCCGGCTTGGCATGGATCGGCTCGCCGTTGAACAGGATCCGGCCGGCATCCGCGCCGTTGAGCCCCGCGATGGCGCGCAGCGTGGTGGACTTGCCGTTGCCGTTGCCGCCGACCAGCGCCACGATCTGGCCCTGCGGCACCTTGAGGCTCACGTCGGACAGCGCCAGCACGCGGTCGTAGCTGACTTTGAGTTGGCTGACTTCCAGCATCATGCGTCTCCCAGGTAGGCGGCGATCACGTGCGGATCGTTCGAGACTTCGGCGGGCGTGCCCTCGGCGATCTTGCTGCCGCGGTCCAGCACCACGATCTTGTCGGCGATCGGCATGATGCCCTCCAGCACATGCTCCACGATCAGGCAGGCGATGCCGTACTCGCGGATGCGCAGCACCACGTCCACGGCCTCGCGTACCTCGGACGGATTGAGCCCGGCCATGACCTCATCCATCAGCAGGATCTTGGGCTGGATCGCCAGGGCCCGCGCCACCGCCAGGCGGCGCTGCTCGCTGATCGTCATGCTGGCCGCGGGCTTGTCGGCAAAGCGGTCCAGGTTCACGAAGGCCAGCCAGTCCATCGCCCGCTCCCGGGCCCGGCCCACATGGCGCTGCGACAGCATGGCCGCCGTCATCACGTTCTCGCAGGCCGTCATGCTGCCGAAGGTGCGCGCGATCTGGAAGGTGCGCCCCACGCCAGCCCGGGCGCAGGCCTCGGGCGGCAGGCCCGCGATGGAGCGGCCGCCCAGCGTGATGGTGCCGGCCGAGGGCGCGAAGAAGCCGGCCACGCAGTTGAACAGCGTGGTCTTGCCCGCGCCGTTGGGGCCGATCAGCCCCACGATCTGGCCGGTGCCGACGCTGAACGACACGTTCTCGTTGGCCGTCAGCCCGCCGAAGCGCTTGCTGACCTGGTTGACTTGCAGCAGGCTCATGACGCTTCTCCGGCAGGTGCCTGGGCCACGGCCGGGCGCTGCGCCGCGGCGTCGGACGCCGGCTGGCGCGCCTCGCGCCGGCGCCGGGTCCAGTTGTTGAACCAGCCCATGACGCCGCTCGGGTAGAACACCGCGATCACGATGATGAGGCCGGCATAGATGATGGTGTCGGTGCCGCGCCCGGTGCCGCCGAACAGGATGCGCGTGAACTCCTCGATGCTGGTCAGCACCACCGAGCCCACCACCGGCCCGAACAGCGTGCCCACACCGCCGAGGATGGAGACCAGCGCCATCTTGATCGACAGCGCCGTGGACAGCACCGAGCCCGGGTCGATGTACAGCTCCTTCTGCGCATAGAGGCTGCCGCCCAGGGCCGTGAAGAAGGCGCTGACCGACAGCGCCACCTGCTTGTAGCGCGCAATGTTGACGCCGATGCTGCGCGCGGCATCCGGCTCGTCCTTGATGGCGCGGAAGTAGTAGCCCAGGAAGCTGCGCTCGATCCAGGCATTGGCCGCGAGCGTGAGGGCCAGCAGCGCCAGGGCGATCCAGTAGTAGGGCTGCTTGGTGGGGAAGTTCACCCACAGCCAGCCCTGCCGGTCCATCGGCACGTACAGGCCGACGGCCGCGCCCGCGTAGTCCCATTCGGTGAAGAAGATCTGCACCAGCTCGGCCACGGCGATGGTGGCCATCGCGAAGTAATGGCCCTTGAGCCGGAAGCACGACCAGCCGAAGGCCAGACTCAGCAGCGCGGCGACCAAGCCGCCGGCCAGCATGCCGATCCAGGGGTTGACGCCGAACTTGAGCAGCAGCAGCGTAGAGGCGTAAGCACCCAGGCCATAGAACGCGGCGTGGCCGAGCGACACCTGGCCTGCGTAGCCCCCGACGATGTTCCAGGCCACGCCGGTCTGGGCCGCCAGCAGCACCAGGATCACCAGGTTGAGGTGCGAGGCATCCGTCACCATCGGCACCACCAGGGCGGCGGCCAGCGCGAGCACGGAGAAATAGAGGTTCTTGTGGTTCATGAAAGCGTCCTGCGGTTCAGGCCTTGCCCATCAGGCCCTGCGGGCGGAACATCAGCACGCCGAGGAACAGCACCAGCACGATGGCCGTCTTGTACTGCGGCCCGAGCAGCAACCCGCCCATGACCTCGATCACGCCAACCAGGATGCCGGCCCAGAACGCGCCCGTCACGCTGCCGAAGCCGCCCAGGTTCACCACCACGAAGGCCAGCAGGATGAAGTTGGCGCCGACGTCGGGAAAGATCGGGAAGAAGGTGGACAGCAGCACCCCGGCCGCGCCGGCGCAGGCCGCGCCGATGCCCCAGGCCAGCGAGAACATGCGGTTCGAGTCGATGCCCATGAGGCGCGCCGCCTCCTTGTCCGAGGCCGTGGCCTCCAGCGCCGCGCCGAGCCGGGTGCGGTTCAGGAAGAAGTAGATGATGGCCGTGACGACGATGGCGCCCAGGCCCGCCACCAGCTGCGGCTTGCCGAGCTGCAGGCCCGCGAGCTTGACGCTGCCGCTGACGGCCGAATTCTCGATCGAGCGGAAGTCGGGCTTCCAGAGGAACTGGGCCACGCCGCGCAGCAGGATCATGAGGCCGAAGGTCGTGAAGATCTGCGACAGCATGGGCGCATTGATGATGCGCACGATCACCAGCCGGTACAGCAGCACGCCGAAGGCGAACAGCATCAGCACCGTGAGCGGCAGGGTCAGCATCGGGTCCAGCGCATACAGCGCGAACAGCCAGAAGGTCGAGTACATGCCGAGCATCAGGAACTCGCCGTGCGCGAAGTTCACGATGTCCATGACGCCGAAAATCATGGTCAGGCCGATGGCCACCAGCGCGTAGATCAGCCCGATCAGCACACCCGAGGCGAGTGTCTGAAGCAGAATTTCCGTGGTCATGGTCGTTCTCTGGACGTGAGGCGCGCGGCGCTTACTTGCGCAGGTCCCATTTGGGCATCGGCCAGATCACGTCGCGCGAGGCCATGTTGAAGGGCCAGACGGTGTTGTACTTGCCGTCCACGATCTGCACCAGGATGCCCGAGCCCAGCGTGTTCTGGCCCGATGCGTCGAACTTCACGCCCTTCCACGGCATGATGAGCTGGCTGCCCGGGATGTCGGTGGCCGCCAGCGCCTTGCGGATCGCCTCGGGCTCGGTCGAGCCGGCGCGGTTGATCGCGTCGGCCATCACCATCAGGCCGGTGAAGGTGCGCGAGGAATTGCCGGTGAAGTTGATCTTGTAGCGGCTGTTGAACAGGTCGTTGACCTGCTTGATCAGCGGGTTGCGCGAGGCCAGGTCGAGCGCCCACACCTCGCGGGTGATGACGTACTCGGCGTCCTTGCCCAGCGTGCGGATGAAGTCGGTGTCGGTGAAGCCGGCGTTGTTGGCCAGGATCATGTCGGGGCTGAAGCCGAGCTCCTTGTAGGTCTTCATCGACAGGATGGCGTCGGGCGTGTAGGACGACTGCAGCACCAGGCTGGGGTTGGCCGCCTTGAGCGTCTGCACCTCGGAGGTGAGCTGCGTGGTCTTGGCCGGGTAGATGACCTGCTTGACCAGGCTGTACTTGAACTCGGGCGCCAGCTTGGCCTGCAGCTTGGTGGTCTCGGTGCCCCACAGGCCGTTCTCGTTGAAGGTGGCGATGGTGCCGGGCTTGATGCCCTTCTTCGCTTCCAGTTCCTTGAGGAACTCGAACGCGTTGTGCACGAACAGGTCGTCATGCGGCGTGGTGCGGAAGAACCACTTGAAGTTGCGCTGCGTCAGCGAGGCCGAGGACGACTCGGGGTTCAGGAACGGGATGCCGGCGCGCTCGGCGATCTGGCTGGCGGTGGCGGTCACGGCGCTGTTGTACGCGCCGACCAGGGCCACCACCTTCTCCTGCGTGATCAGGCGCTCGGCCTCGGTGGCGCCCACCTGCGGATTGGCCTGGTGGTCGGCGAACACCAGCTTGATCCTGGCGCCCTTGAGGTTGGGCAGCCCCTTGCCGGCCGAGAACGGCAGCTCCGGGATGTCCTTGGCGCCGTTGTTGATGATGTCGGCCGCCAGCTCCAGCGCATTGCGCAGCTCGGCGCCCACGGCGGCCCCGGGGCCGGTCAGGGGATAGATCACCCCGACCTTGATTTCCTGCTGCGCCTGCGCCGAAGCACCCAGGCCCAGGCCTATCAAGATGGCGGCCAGTCCGGCCTTCGAAAACAGTTTCATACCAGGTCTCCTCACAAAAAAAGGCGTCACCGCGATGACATGTGAGGAATTGTGTTTGCTCCGCCCACGCGAATCAAACAGAAAATATTTCACTCAGCTCATCGATTTTTTCGATGCTCCGAGGGAGACCCCTGGTTTACCCTGAAGCCGGCGCACGCCGCGCCTGCGCGCCGCCAGCGGCTCCTGCTGGCCGATGAAACTGAACACCTCCTTGACCACGGTCTCCACGGCGGACGAGGTCGGGTCGCTACGGAAACTGGCGAACACCGGCAGCGGCGGCAGCGTGGCGCCGCACTGCAGCAGCTTGAGCTCGCGGTGCTGCAGCAGGCGCTGCGCGGCGGCCCGCGGCAGGGTGGCAACGCCGAAGCCGCCTTCCACGAGCTGCGTCATCGCCGAGATCGAGGAGATCGTGTGCACGCGCCGGGGTTCGAGCTGCTCCTGGCGAAACATGTCCAGCAGCGCGACATGTGGCTGCGAGCCGCGCTGGAAGGTCAGCAGGTCGAGCTCGCCCAGGTCGGCCAGGCTGTACAGCCGCCGCCGGTGCAACCGCGCATTGCCGACGAACACCATCTCCATCGGCGGCAGCGCACGGCTGCGCAGCCCGTCGGCCGACGCCGGCAGCGCGGCGAACACCAGGTCGAGCGTGCCGCGGCGCGCCTGGTCGATCAGCACCGGCGTGGTTTCGACGTTGAGCTCGAGCTCCAGTTCCGGGTAGTCGTTGCGCAGTTTTTCCACCATCGGAATCAGCCAGGAATGCAGCACCGACTCGATCGAGCCGATGCGCAGCGACATCGGCTGCGGCCCGCCGGCTCCGATCTCGGCCTTGACCTCGCGCTGCAGCTCCAGCAGCCGCTGCGCGTAGGTGAAGAAGCGCAGGCCCGCCACCGTGAGGCGGAACTGCTTGTCGCGCCGGTCCAGCAGCAGCACGCCCAGCTCCTCCTCGAGCGCGGCGATGCGGCTGGACATGGCGGACTGCGTGAGAAAGAGCTTTTCCGCCGCGCGTGTGACGCTCTTGAGCGACACCACCCAGTAGAACGCCTCGACGAAGCGCAGGTTCATGGCGCGGCTCCAAATGGCTTGAACAGGGCGGCCGAGTCCAGCAGCGACAGGGGATGCAGCCCGGTGGCCTGCTCGATCGCCGGTGCATAGGGCGGCATATTGGTGCATTCCAGCACCACGGTGCGCAACGCGGGGGCGCGCGCCTTGAGCGCCTGGGCGGCGGCCACGACCTCGGCCTGGGCCCGCGCAAGGTCCATCTCGGCCCGGTTGCCCAGGATCGACAAGGCAAATTCGCCCTTCGGGTCGACGCCTTGCACCACCACGTCCTTCAGCCGGTCGCGCGGCACGCCGGCGCTGCGCAGGTGCGCCGGCTCCAGCCGGCTCGCACTGATGGTCAGCACGCCCACCCGGGGCTCCCGGGCCAGCAGGCCGGGCAGCAGCAGCAGGCTGGAGGTCACCACGGGCACCTTGACCACCGACTGGAGCTCGCGCTGCAGCAGCACCAGGAAGCCGCAACTGGTGGTGATGGCCGCCGCGCCGTCGCGCTCGAGCTGCTGCACCACGCGGGCAAACGCCACCTGCAGCCTGTTGGCGCGCAGGCCCGCGGCGGTCTGCACCACCTTCTCGGGCCAGGCGCCCTCGATCACGACGCGCCGGCTCGGCACCCGGAACGTTTCCGGGTTGCCGATGTCGCCCAGGGGCCGGGGGAAGCGGGTGTCCAGCATGACGATGCCGAGGAAGCCGGGGAAGGGAAACACCGAGGGTGCTGGCCCGCTAATTGCATTTATCCTCGATTTCTCACTCATTTTTCTATTGTCCTGGAGAGCACATGAAACTCAAACATGGATTGACGGTTGCCGTCCTGGCGC